>NZ_QWFB01000020.1:0-115944 GCF_003576205.1 Achromobacter sp. K91
AGATGTGTATAAGAGACAGGGCTGGCATGGCGCACGGCGCCCTGGCAAAGCTGGACGGCGGACTACGCCACCAGCAGTGGCGAACGCCGGCAGTTCCAGCTGCCGGACGGCAGCGTGCTGGCGCTCAATACCGCTTCGGCGGTGGACCTGGACTATTCGGCGGAACAACGTCTGGTGCTGCTGCGGGAGGGCGAAATCCTGCTGCGTTCGGCCCATGCGGCGCCGCCGGACCCTCGGCCGCTGCGGGTGCGCACCGCCGAAGGCAGCGTGCAGGCCTTGGGCACGTACTTCGGCGTGCGGCAACTGGATGCGCGCAGCCGGGTCGCGGTGATCGAAGGGCAGGTGCGGCTGCAGCCGCGTGCGGCGGCGGCGGGCGTCGTGCTGGCGGCAGGGCAATGCGCCGAGTTTTCGGACCGTGAAGTCCTGGCGCCTCGCGCCTATGTCCATCCGCCGCAAGCCTGGCTGGATGGCGTGCTTTATGCGGACGACATGAGGCTGGCCGACTTCCTGAAGGAGCTGGCGCGCTATCGCCCGGGCCTGTTGCGCTGCGATCCGGCGGTGGCCGATCTGCGCATCTCGGGCGGGTTCCAGGTGGATGACACCGATGCGGTGCTGCTGGCGGTGTCGCGCAGCCTGCCGGTGCGGGTGGTTTCGCGCAGCCGCTACTGGGTCAGCGTGGTGCCGGCCTGACGGTGGCGCGCGGATTTTTGGCCCCTTTTTTCGCTTCGTCCGACAAGTCCATATAGCACCTTCGCTCGTACTTCGTCGGGATCAGCATGCTTTCAAGCAAGAACAACGCGGCCAGGTCAGCTTGCCGCACGAACCGCCGCGCCGCCGCTGGCGCGCTCTGCGCGGCACTGGTGGCAGCGGCGCCGGCCATCCACGCGCAGCCGGCTGCGAATACGTCCGGCGCAGCCGTCCAGGCACGGTTCGACATTCCGGCGGGCCCGCTGGGACCGGCGCTGTCGGCCTTCGCCGGGGTGGCTCGCATCAATCTTTCGTTCGACCCGGCGCTGGCCGAAGGCTTGCGCACGGCCGGGCTGCAAGGCGCATGGACAGTCGAGGCGGGGCTGGCCAAATTGCTGGCGGGCACGCCGTTGGCGGCGCGGCGCGATGGCGCCAATGTCTACACGCTGAGGCGCGTGCCCAACGAGCCGGCGGCAGTGCTGCCGGCGGTGCGGGTGGAGGGCACGGACGAGTCGGCCTACGGACCCGTAGCCGGCATCGTGGCGCAGCGCAGCGCCAGCGGCACCAAGACCGACACGCCCATCCTGGAGATCCCGCAGACGGTGAACGTGGTCACGCGCGACGAGATAACGATGCGAGGCGCGCGCAGCATCGTCGAGGCGCTGGCCTACACGCCGGGCGCCTATTCGCCGGGCGGCAGCGCCGATCTGCGCTACGACAACATCTACCTGCGCGGCGGCCACGCCGCGCGCAACAACCTGGACGGCGCCCGGCTGCCATTTGGCGCATACAGCTTCGGCATGCTGCAGATCGAGCCCTACGGGCTGGAGCGGGTGGAGGTGCTGAAAGGGCCGTCCTCGGTGCTGTACGGCCAGAATACGCCCGGCGGCCTCATCAATATGGTCAGCAAGCTGCCGACGCCGGCGCCCCAGCGCGAGATCGAGTTGCAGACCGGGAGCTATGGCCGGATCCAGGCTACCGCCGATTTGAGCGGCCCGATGGACCAGGACGGACAGTGGAGCTATCGCCTGGTCGCATTGCAGCGCGATGCGGCCCAGTCCGCCCATTACTCGGAAGAGGACCGGACCTTCGTCGCTCCGGCATTGACGTGGCGGCCGTCGGCGGCCACCTCGCTGACCTTGCTGGGCTTCTATCAAAAGGACCACCAGGTGCCCATGTACGGCAATCTGCCGGCGGCAGGCACGCTTTACTCCAATCCCAACGGCCGCATTCCCCGCGACCGCTATACCGGCGAACCCGGCTGGGATACCTATGACCGGGAGCAGTACTCGGCGGGCTATCTGTTTTCGCACCAGTTCAACGACACCTGGACCGTCAGGCAGCAATTGCGCTACAGCCACATGCGGGGCGAGGCGCGCACCACCGTGGGCTACATGCTCAATCCGGTGGACATGCGCACCTGGTCGCGTTCAATGTCGCAGGGCAAGGGCACCGGGGCGACGCTGAACGTGGATACCCAGGCCGTCGCGCGCTTCAATACCGGCCAGGTCGGGCACGAGTTCCTGGCTGGCTTCGACTATCTGGACATGCGCGACACCTACCAGTTCGCCAACGTCATCGCCGGCGTGCCGCCGCTGGACCTCTACGATCCGGTGTATGGGCGGCCCCGGCCGGGCATCTCGGACCTGATTCCCCGCATCGATTCGCGCCAGCGCACCGAACAGTCCGGCGTCTACGCGCAGGACCAGATCTCGTACGGCAACTGGCTGCTGACGCTGGGCGGCCGCTACGACATGGCGCGCAGCACGACCCGCAATCTGCTGACGTCCGGCAAGGTCGCGCAGAACGATTCGGCCTTTACCGGCAGGGCGGGCCTGACCTACATGCTGGAAAGCGGCCTGGCGCCTTATGTGGCGTACTCGACGTCCTTCGCGCCCACGGGCGGCACCGACTACGAGAGCAACCCCTTCCAGCCGACCAAGGGCCGGCAGATCGAGGCGGGATTGAAGTACCAGCCGCCGGGCAGCGACAGCATGGTGACGCTGTCGGCCTATCAATTGACGCAAACCAACGTGCTGACCAGCGATACCACGCCGGGCCGTCCGCCGGGCTTCCAGCTGCAGGCGGGCGAGGTTCGCTCGCGCGGGATCGAACTGGAAGGCAAGGCCAGCCTCGCGCGCGGCTGGGATGTGATCGCCTCGTACTCCTACGTCGACGCCGTGGTGACCAAGAGTTCCAACGTCGACATCGTCGATGGCGCGCCGCAGTCGCGGCAGGGCAAGAAGCAGTACTACGCGCCGGCGCACCAGGCCGCGGCATGGCTGGCATACAAGGTGCAGGAGGGGCCGCTGCAGGGTCTGGGACTGGGAGCGGGCGTGCGCTACATCGGCGCCGACTGGGGCGATGCGGCCAACACCTTGCGCATTCCGGCGGTGACGCTGGTCGATGCCGCCCTGTCCTACGACCTGGGCCGGATGCAGCCCGCGATGCGGGGCATGACGCTGTCGCTGAACGCCAGCAACCTGTTCGACCGCACGTATGTGGGCACTTGCGTGACCACCACGTCGTGCACCTACGGCGCCGGGCGGCTGGTGTTGGCCACGCTGCGGTACGCATGGTGAGGCCGCACGGCAATTGGCGCGGCGTGACGGCGCGCGCGGGCGCGGCCACGCTGGGCGCGTATGCGCTGGTTTGGGCCGCTGTGGCAGCGGCGGCGCGACTGCCGCTGCCGCCTGCCGACGCCATCCTCTATCCGGCCTTGGCCGCCATTCCCGCGCACGTGGGCCTCGCGATATGGGCTTTCGCGGCCCGCAGCGTGGGCCGCGTGTGGCTGATCATTGCCGCAGGCTGCGCGGGCTGCCGGGCCATGGCGTGGGGAGCGGCGGCATGAACGCCTATCCGGAAGGAAGCCTGCGCCAGCGCATGGCCTGGCTGCATACCTGGGTCGGCCTGTTGTTCGGCTGGCTGGCGTTTGCAGTGTTCCTGACGGGCGCGCTCAGTGTCTACGCGCCTGAAATCAGCCTCTGGATGAAGCCGGAGAGTTCCGCGGCTGGTCGAGCGGACCAGCCGTCAACCCTGGAGCGCGCGCAAGACTGGCTGGCGCGCAATGCCGCGGCGGCGGCTTCCTGGCGCATCGAGCTGCCGGATGCGCGCCGTTCCCCGCTGGGGCTGTCATGGGAGGATGAAAAGGGCGGCGGCGCCGTGCTGCTCGATCCGGCCAGCGGGCGCGAGATCGTGCCGCGTGACACCGAGGGCGGCGACTTCCTGGTCGAGTTCCACTACAGCCTGCATGCTGGCCAGGCCGGCATCTGGGTGGTCGGCGCCTGTACCCTGGCGCTGCTGGCGGCGCTGGTTTCCGGCGTCATTGTGCACCGGCGCTTCTTCGCGGATTTCTTCCTGTTCAGGCCGCGTGCTTCGCCCGGCCGCGCGTGGCTCGATGCGCACAACGTCCTGTCGGTGCTGCCGCTGCCGTTTCATTGCATGATCCTGCTCACCGCCTTGAGCACGCTGTTGCTGGGCTATCTGCCCGCAGGCGTGCAAAGCCGCTATGGCGGCGACGTGGCGGCGATGGTGGCGGACGTGTTTCCGCAGCCGCCGGCCAGTTCGCCGCGCAGCGGTGCGAGCGCAATGCTGCCGCTGGCCGCCCTGGCGCAGCGCGCCGAGGCGGAACTGGGCGCGGGCAAGATCGCCGCGATCACGGTCAGGCAGCCTGGCACTCAAGGCGCGCTTGCGGATGTCTGGCGCCGGTACGATGACCGCCTGCTGGCCTTTCCCGACCGCGTCAGCCTGGATGCGGCGACGGGCCGGGTCGTCGATGCGCAAACCGCCTATCCTGGATCCTTGCAACTGATCCGGACGCTCGGAGGGCTGCACTATGGCTACTACGCCGCGCCGCTGCTGCGCGCGCTGTACTTCCTGCTGGCCCTGTCAGGCGCCGCCATGATCGCGACGGGACTGGTCCTGTACACGGCGCGGCCGGCGGCGGCCGCCTCCCGCTTCGGCCGCGCTGCGCACCGGTTGAATGTGGCGATGATCTGCGGCCCGACGTGCGCCTGCGCCGCGTACCTGCTGGCCAATCGCCTGGCCTGGCCACATGCGGCGGGGTTGCATGAACGCGAGGTGACGGCTTTCTTTCTGGCATGGATGGTTTGCGGCGTGCATGCCTTGGTGCGAGGCGAGCGCCGTCTATGGACGGAGCAATGGCGGACGGCGGCGCTGCTGTGGCTGGCCGTGGCGCTTGTGGATCTGCTGGCGATGGCGTTCGACGCGAGCCTGAGGTCGGCTTGGGCACGGCCGCTGCATCTTGCGGTCTGGGTGGCAAGCATCGCCGCCGCCTGCGTCTTCGGCTACATGGCGCATCGCGCCAGCAAGCGCCGGGAGTAAGATCGGCCGCATGGCTTGCAAGCGGACCTGAACCGCTTGCAAGCCATGCGGCCGAAGGCGAGCAGGTGATGGCTTCGCTGGAGGGGCTGCGGCAGGAGGGTAACGACTGCCTGCCCAACAACCTGCCCCTGGATACCTTTTGCCCCAGCATCGAGATCAACGAGGGAGAGCCACTGGGCGACCGGACCTGCCGCCGCCGTTGGCGCCTGAGGATGACGTGCGGTTTTACCTGGCATCTTTTCCGATCTGGTTCGGCGTACTCGATATGGGCCCCATCCGTCCGGGAGGGCGTTTAAATATCGAGCGCGAGAATGAATGCCGTTCCTAAACCGGCCTGTCCGGCGTCGACCACGGCCGCTGCTTCCAGGCGGAAACTGTAGCCTCTGACACATAGCTGGTCGGGCATGAAGTTCAGCCTGCTCATGGCGTTCGTCTGCGTGACGGGCACCTTGGCCGTCATCTCCATGGAACTGGAATGGCTGGCCCGTTCCGAGCTGCGGGTCGAGCCTGCGCCGCTGGCTGCGCAACACGCATCGACACTTGTTTTGTCAAAGGCCGCCATTACAAAGTCGGCAGGCGGGAGGCCGCACGAGCATGGTCAGCGCGCTGACGCGGAAATTGCCCAGCGCAGCCAGCAAGTCTGAGGACGTACGCCAAGCGCCTCAATGCACACGGATCAGGCATGAAACTTGCAGAGGACTTGCCGCTCGATCCCTGGATGGGCGATGGGCCATCCCGCTTTGGGCCCTTGCGGCGTGAGGTCGAGATTGCGCCGCTCTTTGCCAGCGTGCCGGGCAGGCACTGCTGGTACGCAAAAGACTTCATCGAACCGCTTGCGGGGTCGCGATCATGGAAAATTCCAATGTGTTAACGCCAAGTGAAAGGTGGTGGGTCAACGTGAACGAGCAACGTGATCTGGCCTACTGGATGGAAAGACTGGGCACAACCGAGACGGAGATCCGCGAGGCGATCGCGGTGGTCGGGGTGTCGGTTTCGGCCATAAAGCGCTATTTGAACAAGTAGGGGCTGTGGAGTAGACGAGGGCGTAGGTTCCGCGGGCAGCGCCTAGCTCTCAAGCAGGTGCCGCCGCGGCCACGACATACGTGCCTTTGCCTCGGTGCACCGTAACCAGGCCTCGATGGGCCAGGTGCTGTACGGCTCTGCGTACCGTGCTTCGGCTTACGTTGAATTGTCGGATCAACGCGTTCTCGCCCGGAATCCTCGTCCCCGGGGGCCACCGTCCCGCGGCGATTTCACGTACCAGGGCCGTTTCCACGATGCTGTAGCGCAGGAGCGGATTGGGGAAGCTTGTATTCATGCCAAGCTCCGGAAGCTCGAACAAGCCGGGGCCATCGTTTACGCCCCGCCGGCTGGCCGCAGCCACGCCGCGCAGCCTGCGGGCGAGGCCGTTCCGCTGACATACAGCGCGCCGGACCTGTATAGGGCGAGGCCTGCCGGTAACGACAGGCCCTGTACCACCCACACGCCGCCAGCGCGGTCAGTCCAGACGATGCGGGCATCGGTACCGTCCAAGGCTTTAAGCAACCCCGCGGCCGACGCGTCGGGGCGCATCGTCACGACCGTCGTGTCATTGTCTCCTCGAAGGGGAAAAATGTTGGCGGCGCCCGCGGCAACCAGGGCGGCGGCCAGCAGCGCGAGGGAAACCGGACCTCGCTGTGTCG
Organism: Achromobacter sp. K91; assembly: GCF_003576205.1. Lineage (NCBI taxonomy): Bacteria > Pseudomonadati > Pseudomonadota > Betaproteobacteria > Burkholderiales > Alcaligenaceae > Achromobacter > Achromobacter sp. K91. Next base: position 6,714 of record NZ_QWFB01000020.1, read on the forward strand.
GTGGCTCGCCGCCTGTGGAACGACGGCTCCAGCCCAGGAAAAAAGGTATCAGTCCGAAGACCGCCAGCCACGCCACGTCCCAGAACAAGGGGATGTCCGAATTCATGCGGATGCGGTGGATGCCTGTAATCCAGTGCGAAAACACTGCATCGAGAATATGCCAGCCCCCGAACCCCATCCAGAATGGCGGCGCTATGAGGCGCAGGGATGCGCCAGGCGCGCTCCGGAGCCGATACAGAGTCCACAGACCGGCCGCCGCAAGTGCGTACATGAGCGCATGGAACCACCCGTCGACCGTCACCTGGAAACGCAGATCGGCGAGAGCGCCGGTATGGACTGCGGACAGTAGATGGTGCCATTGCAGGATCTGATGCAACAGGATCCCGTCGAAGAAGCCACCCATGGCAAAGCCCAACAGGACTCCAGCGCGACGCATGCGACGGTCGGGTATGACGTGCGGGGAGGGGATATTCATACTCTGCTCCTGGTCGTCGGCACGAGTGCTTTTCGGATGACGGGGCGCGTCGCCGGCTGCTCTGGTCCACGCGGGACAGTGCCCGGGCGAGTCCGGTATGGCTGAGGCCGGCAAGTGCCGTGCCCGGTCCGGCGTGGCAACAAGCCACAGGCCGCACCGCGCCTGGCATGAGCTTGCGGACGAGTATCGCGAAGGAAAAATTTCCTCCAGGTGCGCAATATTGACGCTTCGACAAAGCCGCGCGCACTTCAGGCCTTGTCGCTATCAGCATTTATCGCCAGGCCCGTACGTTCAGAAGGGTCGGCACGCGGCTTGCGGGAACGGCGGTACTGCAGTGCTTTGTTCCCCTGCCGTGTGCCGGCGAGCGACGCTGAAATCGCCTGGGGAAAGGTTTCATCAAGGCGCTGTGGGCCATCCAGGGCAGGAATCATGGACCGGAGATGTGTACGTGCGCAAATGCCCGGGCAGGAGGCTTCGAGTCCTGCGGGTCATACTGGGAGCGAGGCAGGTCCGGGCCTGGCCGAAATCACGCGCGGCGTCAGCACGGCCGACCCAGACAATGCGCCCGCGATCTGGGCGGTAGGCGACGTCCATGGATGTTGTGCTTCGCTGGATGCGCTGTTGTCTCATCCGGAGATCGCTAACGACCCTGCATGCAGGCTCTGGTTCGTGGGCGACCTGGTCAATCGCGGCCCGCAGTCAGCCGCAACGGTGCGCCGGATCATGGCGTTGGGCGACCGGGCCACGGTCGTACTGGGAAATCACGATGTGCGGGCATTGTCCATTGCCGCGGGATGTACAAGGCCCAACAAGCACGACAGACTGGACGACCTGATCAATGCCGCCGATGCGGACGTTCTGTTCAACTGGCTCAGACTCCGTCCGCTGATGTACGTCGAGGCCGGCTATGTGCTCACTCATGCGGGCATATATCCTCGATGGAGCGTTGCCCAGGCGCAGGCCCTGGCAGGCGAAGTAGAGGCGTTGCTTGCGGATGACCAGTGGCGAAGGCTGATGCACTTGTTCGATGGGCGCGCCGCGGGAGGATGGCATAGCCGGCTGAAGGGGGCGCGCCGCGTGAAATTCATCGTCGACGCATTCACCCGAATGCGCTTTTGCAGTCCAAGCGGGAAGCTGATCCATGCCTCCAAGCCAGCTTCAAGGGGCCGGTCCAGTGACGCTGTGCCATGGTTCGATGTGCCGCGCCGGATCCCCGTGGAAGCATCGATCTTGTTCGGGCATTGGGCGGCCCTGGGACTGATGGTACGTGCGGATGTCGCATGCCTGGATACGGGTTGCGTCACCGGCGGGTGCCTTACCGCCTTGCGGCTGAGCGACCGGAAACTGCTTCAGGTCGCCTGCCAGCATGCCGACGCGCCCGCATAGGCGCAGGGGGACTATCCGCAATCGACGTGGACATGCTTATGTATGCTTCCTGCGGCAGGCTGACGTGCCGATACACAATTCCACAGATATCAGCCCTGATCCGCCCGTTGTCTTTTTCGTCGCGCCAGCAGAGCCATTCGCGCCGTAGTTTCATCGTGCCAACCGGCTTCCCAGGCGCTCAATTTTTCGCTCCAGGCGCGGGGCGCTTCGCCGGTATGACCAGGCATGTTGGCGGCCTGCAAGTAAGGGCAGGCCGAAAGAGGTACGCCGTGCCGAGCAGCATCTCGACCAGCGCTGTGTACGGAATCATTCATCTCACGCCTCCTCTGGTAGAAATACCTACGCCATCAGCGTGATCATCGTCTCTCCGAATGTCGAGTCCTTTTACTGGCTGAAATAAGGGGAGGGGTCTCAGAGGACTCGCGACCCCTCAACGGCGCTTTCCTCAGGCCTGGATGGGAAGGAGGCTTTTCGGATCTTGCTGCAGGGCGAGGCGCCGCGCTTGGGCGCGCGCAATGGTGTATCGACGCCAGAAGCATGGTCGCAGGTCGACTTTCGGACCGGGATGCTCACTCCCCGATCCATTGCATCCACCATCCTTGGTAATACCGGTGGCCGTCGAGTTCCTCGAAACCCACCACCATCATGCCGCGGTCAGAGCTGAATGTGAGCAGTTGTGGTTCGATCAAATCGGGAATGCAGACCGGCGGGGCTGGAGCATATCCATGGAGCGGCTTCATGGTCATGATCTGGACTTGGCGCCGCAGCCCGGGATGCATGACCGAAAACATGCGGACTGTGCCCACCCAAGTCTGGCCAGGGTCGCCGTCGGGCCGGAGGACGCCACGGTTATGGGTGCGCCGGACTGCGCATTTGAGATCCGCTGACATGCTAAATATACTGTATAAAAACACAGTATATTTCACCCCGCCGTTCACACAGTGCGGCCCCGTTGCGGCTACCTGCGGAACTAGGGAAAGCACCTATTCAAAAAACGGGGGCGCATGTCGTATCGCTAGGAGATTGCATCTGCTTAAAAAGGATTTCTTATGGTCGCCAGGAGTTGCCTACGCACGGAATGGTTGAAGCCGGCCGTCGTGGTCTTGTACGCGGTGAGCCTCGCCGATCCCGCGAATGCCCAATCGGTTTCCGGTTCTGGCCAGATTACGCCCGGATCGCCCCAGACGCCCCATTGGGATGTTGGTGACGTTCTGGCCGTCGGCGACTCCCTCTCCGGAGCGTTGACTATCGATGCCGGCGGTTCCGTGACCAATGACGCCGCGTACATTGGATACGCCAGCGGAGTTGTGGGTTCCGTGACGGTGTCGGGCCGTGACGGCAGTGGCACGGCGTCCATCTGGAGCAGCAGTGGCCCGGTGGCAGTCGGAGTCGAATCCGGCAGCAGCGGCACGCTGAGAATTCTGGGCGGGGGCATGGCGCAAAGCGACTCAGGCATCATCGGCTTTGACTCTGGCAGCGTCGGAAACGTTTTCGTTTCCGGGAAGGGGTCAACCTGGGATCTCTCCACAGCCAGCGCGTTGATGATCGGCCAGGGCGGCCAGGGCACGTTGCAGATCGACGATGGCGGCGCCGTGCATAGCGGTCAGGGGGTTATTGGCTGGGCCTCCGGCAGCCAGGGGAGTGTGACGGTATCCGGCTGGGAAACGGTATGGAATCCGCAGAACAATATCTATGTGGGCGCCAATGGAACTGGCGACCTAGCCGTCCTGGATGGCGCCGCCGTTCGTACGGTTGGCCCCTCCGGGCCAAGCTCCGCGGCGACGGTTTACATCGGGCACGACGTGGACGGCGTCGGCACGGTGGTCGTATCGAGCGCGACGGCTCACACTTCGACGCTCGCGGCAAGCGACCGCATCGAAATCGGCTCGGCAGGCGCGGGAACGTTGAACGTCGAGAAGGGGGGGCTGGCCATTGCCGCCAGCGATACTTGGCTTACCGTTGTCCCAACCGCCACCGGCACGCTCAACCTGACCGGCGATGCCAGCGGCCGCGGCGTGCTTGAGACCGGCTCGGTCATCAAGGGCGCGGGCAACGCCACGTTCAACCTGGACGGCGGCATCCTGCGGGCCAATCGTGACGAGGGTAATTTCCTGAACGGTTTCGCCACGCAGGCCGTGGGCAGCGGTGGCGCCTGGTTTGATACGAACGGCCACGACGTGGGCGTTTCTACCGCGTTCTCGGGGACGTCGCGCTTGAACAAGCAGGGCGCCGGTACGCTGACTCTGTCAGGCAATAGCGCGGCGTTCACGGGAACCACTGACATTCAAGCTGGGACGCTGCAGGTGGATGGCGTCCTGGGCGGCCCGGTGAATGTGCTTGTGGCAGCACGGCTGACCGGCACGGGACGCGTAGGCGCAACGGTCAACCGCGGCACGATCGCACCGGGTCCGCGCAGTGGTTTCGGCACCCTCACGATCGCGGGCGACTATGCGGCGCAGGGCGGCAATCTGGAAATTCGCACGCAGCTTGGCGCCGATGATTCGCCGACGGACAAGCTGGTGATCACGGGCAACAGCGCTGGCACCACACCGGTCACGGTGAAGAACATGGGAGGCGCCGGCGCGCAGACGCAACGCGGCATCCAGGTGGTGCAGGTCCATGGCCTGTCGGCGGGAAGATTCGATCTGGCCAATGGCGATTACGTCATCGGGGGGCGTCCGGCCTTGGTGGCCGGCGCCTATGGCTATGTGCTGCAACAGGATTCGGCCGACGGCGGCTGGTACTTGCGGTCGTCCCTGACCAATCCCGGCACCACTCCCACGGATCCCGGCACTACCCCGACGGATCCAGGCACTACCCCGACGGACCCGGGCACTACGCCGACCGATCCTGGCACACCCTCGCCCGGCGGCGGTACGCCGGGCGCCGAGCCGCCCTTGCTCTATCAGCCCGGCGTGCCGGTCTATGAGGCCTATGCCAATACGCTGCTACACCTGAGCCAGCTGCCTACCCTGCGCCAGCGGGTCGGCAATCGCCTCTATGATCCGGCGGACGCCGGCCGCAACGGCGTATGGAGCCGCGTGGAGGGCTCGACGGGCCGGCTCGATCCCGCGGCGTCGACTACGGGCGCGCGCCAGGACATCGATAGCTGGAAAGCGCAATTCGGCGTTGACCGTATCCTGGCGGGCCAGGAAGAGGGCTCCCGTCTGGTGGGCGGCCTGGCCTTTTACTACGGCAAGGCCGACACGCGTGTGTCGTCGGTGTATGGCGACGGCACCATCGACACCACTGCCTATGGCCTGACGCCAACTTTGACCTGGTATGGCAAGAATGGTGTCTATATCGATGCCCAGGCTCAGGCGACCTGGTTCGACAGCGACCTCAATTCACGGCTGGCAGGAAAACTGAAAGGCGGCCAGAAGGCCCAGAGCTATGGGCTGGGTATCGAGGCAGGCAAGGCGTTCGGTCTGAGCGAGGGGTTCGCCCTGATTCCGCAGGCGCAGCTGACATATGTATCGACCCGCTTCGACCGCTTCAACGACAGATTCGGCGCGCGCGTCGAAAGCGACAAGGGCGACAGCCTGCTGGGCCGCCTTGGCATTGCGCTGGATTACAAGAGCAATTGGCAAACGGCCGGTGTAAAGCGCGAGTCCAGCGTCTATGGCGTCGTCAACGTGAAACATGAATTCCTGGACGGAACGCGTGTACGCGTGGCCGACACGCAGGTCGCCAGTCGCATGGCTCGAACCTGGGGCAGCGTGGGGGCGGGCGTGAATTACGGCTGGGGGGAACGCTATGCGATCTACGGCCAGATCGACGCGGACTCGGATTTCTCCGGCAGCCATGTCGTCACCGCGACCGCGGGTTTCAGGATGACTTTCTAAGGTGGATGATGGCGCCGGCAGAACCTCCTTCTGCCGGCGCCAGGTCTTTCACGGGAATACGCAGTCAACAGCAATCGCAAAGCAAAACATCGTTGACTACGTTGCGCGGCCGCGACCCCATGCGGCCGAATCCAAAGGCCGCCATCACGTCGTGACAGATCTCCATCGCTTCTTGCTCGTCTTCGGCGCCGGCGACCCGTGGCCAGGTTACCAGTACGCGCCTGGCCTTCATCTGTTCCACGAACTGCGGTGGCACTGCATCGCTGCCCACCACGGTCACGGACTGAATCCGCTCCGGCAGCCCTGTTTGCAGCGATGAGAGGCTTGCACCGCCGACGATCAGCGCGGCCGTGTCGGCGGGAAGCTCATCGGCGCGGCTGCAGTACTCGACGGAAAAGAAATCGTCCAGCCGCTGGTGGGCGGTATGCGCCAGCGGCAGCAGGCTGACACAGCGATGACGTTGCAATGAAAGCCGCATCAGCGCGCCTCCTCCAGTATCCAGTCCGAGGCGCGCTCTGCCAGCATGAGTACGGGCGCGTTGATGTTGCCCGAGGTCAGGTCCGGCATGACCGAGGCGTCGACGATGCGCAGGCCTGGAACGCCGATGCAGCGCATACGGCTGTCGACGACTGCCATCGGGTCGCTTTCGGCTCCCATCCTGCACGTGCCGCCGGGGTGGTGAACCGTGATGGCAGTCTTGCGGACGAATGCGTCGATAGCGGCGTCATCGATTACGCCGCCGCCCGGCGCAAGCTCGGTGGCGACGTAATCGCCAAGCGCGGGCTGGTCCAGCAAGGTCCGCGCGATACGCACCGACTCGCGTACCCTGACCCGGTCTGCGTCGCTCGCCAGAAAGTTCTGGTTGATCCGGGGTGGCGCCAACGGGTCCGCACTGGCGACGGTGATCTTGCCGCGGCTATGGGGGTGCAGCAACACCGTTCGGACGGCAAAGCCGTCGGCGAAAGGCTTGCGCACCGGATTGAACCAGGGATGAGCGTTGAACGGCGCGGCAGTCAGGAGAAACTGCAGGTCCGGCGTATCCCCGCCGTCTGGCTGCACAAATCCCACTATGCCGCCTGGAACGTCGCCGGCAAAGCCCTCGCCGCCCAGATAGGCGCGCGCCATGGAGATGCCGATGCGGTCCAGGCGCATGCCGTGCACAAATGGACCCGGCTCGCGGCGGCGTGCAGTAACGATGACGGAGATATGGTCCTGCAGGTTTTCACCTACCCCGGCGCGTTCCTGCCTGATGCGTATGCCGGCATCGCGCAATGTCTGAGCGGGGCCGATCCCTGAATGCATCAGGATCGCGGGCGTGTTGATGGCGCCTGCGGCAAGAATCACCTCATGGCGAGCGCTGACGGCCGTGGTGCGGCCCTGTCTGGTAAAACGCAAGCCGACTGCGCGGCTGCCGTCGAAGTCCAGGCCAAGAACATGCGCCGACGTGACCACGGTCAGGTTGGGACGCCGCAGCGCGGGGCGCAAGTAGGCCGTCGCGGCGCTGCATCGGCGTCCGCGCCGGATCGACATCTGCAGGCGCGAGAAGCCGCCTGCCGGCGAGGCGTTGTAGTCGTCGAGCCAGGGGTGCCCGGCCTGGCGGGCGGCCGTGGAGAAGGCGTCGAGCAGCGGGTCCTGGTAGCGGCAGCGCTGCACCCGCAAGGGGCCGCCCGCGCCACGGTCGCCGGAGTGTCCGTCCTCCCAGTCCTCCAGGCGGCGGAAGTAGGGCAGGACTTCCTCGAAGCGCCACTCGGGCAGATCGTAATGCCGCGCCCAGCGCGCGTAATCCTTGGGATGGCCGCGCACGAACGCCATCGCATTGGTCGACGAACTTCCGCCTACAACCTTGCCGCGCGCGCATTCGATAGCCCGGCCATCGGCGTGCGGGGCAGGCTCGGCGTCGTAACCCCAGTCATGCAGGCGTTGCTGCAGGATCTTGCCCCATCCCAGCGGGATGTGGATGAGCGGGTCTCGGTCCCAGGGGCCCGCTTCGATGACCAGCACCGAGACTGCCGGGTCCTTGCTCAAACGATTGGCCAGCACGCAGCCTGCGGAGCCTGCGCCAACGATGATGTAGTCGTATTCCGCCTTCATGTCGGGCTCACTGGCCTGAAGTTGATGTGGACATTCTTTTCCCGGGTAAACGAGATCATCTCGCCGATGCACTCATCGCGGCCGATGCCTGATTGCTTGACCCCGCCATACGGTGCGCCAAGAAAGTGCTTGCCGACTTCGTTGATCCAGATGAATCCCGCATCGATTTCGCGGGCGAGCCTGTGGGCGCGCGCAAGGTCCGCCGTCCAGATAGCGGCGGTCAGGCCGACGTCCAGGCTGTGCACCGCTGCCAGCATCTCTTGCTCGTCGTCCCACGGAATGAGCGCCAGCACGGGACCGAAGAACTCCTCGGTGGCCAATGGCGAGGTGGCGGCCACGTCCGCAAAGACGGTCGGTTCCAGATAGAAGCCGCCTGCGGGGACGCCGGCGCGCGGAATGCCGCCGCCCGCGATCAGGCGGGCGCCTTGCGCCACGGCGGCGTCGATCGCCTGCTTGACGCGGTCGCGGTGTTCGCGGCTGATCATTGCGCCCATGGTGGTGGCGGGGTCGGTCGGGTCTCCCGGCACGAACGCGGCGCAAGCCAGCGCCACTTTGGCGCAGACTTCGTCATAGATGGAACGGTGCACGAAGGCCCGGCTGGTGGACCCGCAAGATTGCCCGCACCACGTGAAGTTCATGCCATCGACGATCGCGCGCGCCGCCAGCGCGGGGTCGACGTCCGGGCAGGCGATAAACGGGTTCTTGCCGCCCAGTTCCAGCGCCACGGGCTTGAGCCGCGACGCCGCGGCCTGCATCACCCTGCGCCCGGTGGGAATGCTGCCCACCAGGCCGATCATGTCGACGTCGGGGCTGGCGGCCAGCGCGGCCCCGGCGTCGGCGCCGCCCGGGATCAGCGAAAAGACGCCCGGAGGCAAGAGATCTCCGATCAGTTCCGCACAACGCAAGGCAGACAAGGGCGCCTGCACCGGCGGCTTGATGATCACTGCATTTCCCGCAGCCAGCGGGGCGGCCAGCTTGCCCATGGCGAACAGCAGCGGATGGTTGTACGCAACGATGCGCGCCACGACGCCGACGGGCTCCCGCTCGGTGTAGTCCAGCGCGTCGTGTCCCATCGGGATGGTGTCGCCCTTGAGTTCCGTCACGAGGCCTGCGAAGAAATCCAGCAGCGCCGCGGCAACCATGACATCGGAACCCATCTCGGATACCGGATTGCCGCAGTCCAACGCATCCAGGAGCGCCAGCTCCCTTGCGTTGTCCCGCAAGCGCTGGGCCATCTTGCGCAAGATGGCGGCCCGGGCCAGCGGGGCCGTACGGCGCCATGCAAGGGCTCCGGCGCGCGCCGCGCCGGCCGCGCGCGCCACGTCTTCGGCGCCAGCATCAGCCACGGCCATCAGCCGTTCGCCCGTTCCGGGCGCCGCGATGTCGATCCAGCGTTCGCTGAGGGGGGCGTGCCAGCCGCCGCCATAGTAGACGCCGTTGTTGGCGGGCAGCTGGACATCGCCCGAGGCGGTCTTATGAGTTTTTCCTGCCATGTTGTCGCCTCACTGCTTCAGAGCTTGCGCTTTTTCAAGGAAGCGCGTGTCGAAGCCCTGGGTGTCGTCGAAGGAAGGCGACAGCGCGCCTTGCTCCTTGAAGAGCGTCGCGGATGAGCGCCACAGGGCCGGATCGATCCAGCCGATGCCGTGCGTCCGGGTGTGGTCGCTGAAGAACGTAAAGTCCAGATCTGCACGCAACTGTGCCACCAGCATGTCTTTCTTGCCCTTGTACTCGGGGTTGTTCTTGATCAGCGTGTCGGCGGCCGCCTCCGGGTTCTGGATCACGTCGGCAAAGGCCTTGGCGTAGGCCGTCACGAACCTCTGCACGAGATCCGGACGCTGAGCAATATTCTTGTCCGACGTGAAGACGCCCGAGCCGTAGCTCTGGATGCCCAGATCCTCGCCGTGCAGGATGGACAGGGAGCCCGGCCCTCCTGCCTTGTGTTCCAGTTCGGGAACCTCGGCGTCGATATAGCCCGGTACCACGTTCACGCGGTTCAGCAGCAACAGGTTTTCGTAGGGCGGCGACACCGTCGACTGCTTGATGTCGGCGAGCGCCAGGCCGTTCTTGGCCAGCGCGGCCTTCAGGAAGATGTAGGTCGAACCGCTGGGATGCACGCCAATGTTGGCGTCCTTCAGTTGCTTGGCGTTCTGCAGGTCGAAGTTTTTCTTCAGCGATATGATTGCCAGCGGCGTCTTCTGGTTGACGGCCAGCAGCGCCGAGTTGGCCACGCCCTGCGATCTCCCGACCATCAGGGTAGGCAGGTCGGAGAAGCCGAAGTCGGCGTTCCCGTTGGCCACCAGCCGCAGCGCGTCGGTGGAGCCGGTTCCCTTGCGGATCGCCGTCACATCGATGCCCTGGTCTGCGAAGTAGCCTTTCTCCTTGGCGACGAAGAAGGGCGCATGATTGCCGCGCACGACCCAGTCCAGTTGCACGGTGACTGCGTCCTTGGCGTGGACGGCGCCGCTGAACAGTGCCAGCACTCCGAAGAGCGCGCTGAATCTCCAACTCGATCTCATGTTTTTCCCCTTGTTGATTCGATTTAGTGAGTGGCCCAACCCAAAAACCTGTGTTCGATCAATTCGATGACGTAGTAGAAAAAGACGCCGAGCACCGAAATCTGGACCAGGGCGGCGAATACCAACGCTGTTTCCATCTGGCTGGATGCGAACTGGATCATGTAGCCCAGTCCGGCCGAAGCGCCTACGAATTCCCCTACGATCGCCCCGATGACGCTCAGCGTGATGGCCACCTTCATCCCCGCCATCAGAGCGGGTAGCGAAGCGGGGATCTTCACCTGGCGCAGTATCTGGTTGGGCGTCGCGCCGATGGACCTGAGCAGCGCGACCAGGTTGGCATCCGCCGACCGCAGGCCGACCAACATGTTGAGCGTGACCGGGAAGAAGGCCATGATCACGATCAGGGCGATCTTCGGGAGCAGGTCGTACCCGAACCAGAGAATCAGCAGCGGCGCCAGGGCGATCTTCGGCACGTTCTGGAACAGCACGATCAGCGGATAGCTCGCGCGGCCGAACCAGGCATAGCGGTCGACCAGGAGCGCAATCGCGATGCCCACGACGCACGAATACAGGAAGCCGTACAGGATCTCTGCGCCCGTGACGAGCGAGGCCTGGAAGAGTTCCGCCTGCCGTTCCGCCAGAACGGCCGCGATGTCCGTCGGCGCGGGTACGACAAACGCGGGCACTTGCAGAATGCGGACACAGGCCTCCCAGGCGGCCAGGATGATCAGCACGAGCACGATGCTGGGCGTGGCCGAACCGAGCGCGTGACGGATCTTTCCCGGCAACCGGGGAACGACAGGGACTTGCGACTGCGCTTTGGCTTTCATGGTGCTACCCGCCGTCATGATGTGCTCCCCTGGGCGTGGCCGGTCTTGAGCAGTTGGCGAAGCTGATACGACTTCTCGTGAAACTCGGGCTTGGCGAACGTGGCCTCGCTGCGCGGGCCCGGCAGCGCGACCGGCAGGCAGTCGACGATGCGAGCGGGGTTGGTGGCCATGACATAGACCCGGTCCGAGAGGTAAACGGCTTCGTCGATGGAATGGGTGACGAAGACAATGGTCTTGCCGGTGCGCTCCCAGATGTCCAGCAAGAAGTCGCTCATGGTTTCGCGAGTGATGGCGTCCAACGCGCCGAACGGTTCGTCCATCATCAGTACCTCGGGATCCAGGGCCAAGGCCCGCGCGATGGAAACCCGTTGGCGCATGCCGCCGGACAGCTGCTTGGGATAGCGGTCGGCCGCATACTCCAGCCCGACCAGCCGCAGCATTTCGCGGCCGCGCTGGAGAATTTCCTGCCTGGGCCGGGCATGCACCAGGTGCATCAGCGAGCAGACATTCTCGAGCGCCGTGCGCCAGGGCATGAGCGCGGCTTCCTGGAAGACCATGCCCACGCGGCGCTGGCGCACAGCTTCCGTGGGGGGCACGCCGGCCACGCGGACGTCGCCGCCGGTGGGCGGCACCAATCCGGCAAAGACTTTCAACAGGGTGCTCTTGCCGCAGCCGGACGGGCCTATGATGGAGGTGAAGGATCCCTTCGCGATGTCCACGTCAATGTCGTTGAGCACCCGCACGCGTCCGGCGCGGGTGTCGAAGTCGACAGTCAGTCCGCGCGCGCGGATCTGGGAGTCGTCTGGCGGTTTGTGCATGCCGGTCTCCATGGCCGACCTCAACCGGCCGCGACGGCCGTGACAAAGGCCGGCCTGTCCTCGATCCGTTTCATCCATGCCTTCAGGTTGGGCAATTCGGGTTTGGCATGCGGGAACTTCAGGCAGCGCCGGACCAGCGGAGCCAGGCAGATATCGGCCAGGGAAATCTTGTCGCCCGCCACCCAGGTCTTGCCTGCGAGGTGGCCATCGAGCAGTGATAGCTCCGCGGCCAGCAGTTTGGTCGCAGCCTCGGTCAGCTCTTCGGGAGGCAGCTTGGCTTCCTTGAAACCCGCCAGGTATGCGACGTTCAGCGATGCCAAAGTCCAGTCCATCCAGCGCTCGACCTGGCTGCGGGCCGCCGGATTGGCGGGATACAGGGTTTCGGCTTCGTGCGTGTTGGCGATGTAACGCAGGATCGTGTGCGATTCCCAGATATGGAGGTCGCCGTCGCGCAGCGTCGGCACCTTCTGCGTGGGGTTGATGGCCTTGTATTCCCCGGTGAGCGTCGTTCCTTCGAACGTCTTGCCGTAGTCCTTGCGCAGGTAAGGGACCTTCAGCTCCTCGAGCAGGAACAGCACTTTCTGAACATTGCCGGACGTGGCGCGGCCAAGAACTTCCAACATGATGCAACTCCCTTGAGTGTGTTTGTCGTGTGTTTGTGGTCAAAGCGGCTTGTAGGCCATGCATTCGATCTCGATCTTGGTGTCGATGACGGCGCGCGCCTCCACCGTGGTGCGCGCCAGCATGCCGTCCGGGAAGTACTCCTTGAAGACGCCGTTGTAGCGGCCGAAGTCGCGCGCGTCTTCCAGGTAAGTCGTGACCTTGACGACGTCCGCCAGGTCGCAGCCCGCGCTTTGCAAGGCGCGGCGCATGGCTTCGATAGTGCTGCGTGTCAGCTGTTCGATGGTCCCTTCCTGCATGACGCCGTTCTCGTCCTTGGCGACCTGCCCGGACACGAAGACGAAGTCGCCCGCACGCACGGCCGGATGGAAGGGAAGGTTGGGATTCTTCTTGCCGAAGGCTTGTTGTAGATATGCCATTTCAGTTTCCGTAGACAGAGCTTTCGATGATGTCCAGCCCGCGCTGCCTGTCCAGCAGATAGAGCAGGCCGCGCGAGTCGGTCGTGACGTCGTTCGATGAGACCCGCTCGAACCCGGCCGGCGTGTCGGGCTCGTAGTAGCCGACTTCTCTGGGTCTGAAAGGGTCGCTGATGTCGACCAGGCGCAAGCCGCGCGCGAACCAGGCAAAGGGCAGGACGCTGCCCGTGAAGCGCTCTGCGGGCTGGTGACAGCCCGACATAGGCTCTTTGGGAGTGCCGTCCGGGTCGACGCCATCGACCTGGAACGTCGAGACGGGAATGGGCTGGCGTTCATCGGTGATGTCGAACAGCCAGGTAAAGGCCGGTGGGGAAGGACGCAGCTTGGCGACGTCTTCATCGGCGACGACCAGGATCTGCCGGCCTTTCAGCAGCATGGGTATCGGCAGGGCCGTGTGTGTCGGATGGGGATGCGCCGGCCCCGTGTTGAATTGCGATACCAGCTTGGGGCGAGACAGGTCCTCGATGTCCAGGATGAACATGCCGTGGTGCCAGTAGGACACGTACAGCCGATTTCCCATGCGTAGCGGGTGATGGCAGCGAGGCGGAACATAGTTGTCCCACGGATAATGTTCGCCGGCCTGCATGTTCTGGCCTGGAATCCACCAGCTTCCCACTTCTTCGGGACGCGACGGTTCCTGCAGGTCCAGGATCTTCACGATGTTGCCGACGAAGCCGGGGGCCGTGGGCGAAATGTAGGCATAGCGGCCATCGAAGTCGTAGCGATGCACGCCTCCGCCATCCGTCCCCGTCTTCCAGTGCTTGATGAGGCGGGGCCGGTCCGGACGGCTCACATCGTAGATGCCCAGTCCGCCGCCGAAGTCGTCCGCGCCAACACGGAACTTCTCGTAGTTGACGATCATCAGGCCGTCCTTCGCGCGCACCTTGTGCGAATGCCAACCCATCGGCACCTCGAGCGAGGCCAGCAGCCGAGGCCGCCGGGGATCCGCCACGTCATAGATGGAGGTGCCATAGGGCGGCCGCATATGGGACACGAACATCGTGTTCCCTTCCACCCAGACCTGCCCGCCGCCCTCGCAGTCCACATGAGCCACCAACGAGGTATTCCAAGCTTTAGCCAAGACCGGTCTCCTCAGACCAACTCAATGAGATCGCCCTGCGCGGTGCGGCCCCACTGATGGAAAAGCCCCATTGCGCGCAGTGCCGGCTCGTCGCTGGCGATGAAGAGGATCAATGGTTCGGTGTGGTCATTGCGGTATTGGACCCAGGTGTCGCTGGGCACGGCCACGGTATCGAAGGGCTCGAGCGGGAAGCTCTCTTCGCCGATCGTCATCGCGCCTTGTCCGGAAAACGGAGCGACCAGGAGATTGGCCGTCTGCTTCAGCGGCAGAGTCCGCTCTCCGGGGCGGACCATCTGCATGAAAAAGGTCATCGTGCGGTACACCGGGCCGCCCCGCAACGGATGCGTATATTCAACGAGCAAGCCTTCGTGCGGAGATTCGTCCCAGTCCCGGAAGCGGTAGAGCAGCTCTCGCATGGCGTCGTAGCGATACACGAACATGGGCGATGAGTCGCCGCCGCCGCGCCGATGGTCGACAAAGCGGGGTGTCAGGCCTCCCACGCCATAGACTGTGCGCGAATACTCGGTTTGGAAGCGGGCGCTCTGCTTGCGCACGATTTCGCCGTTCTCCTGGTAGTCGTGTTTGAAGCTCAGCGCGTTGAGGTTTTCGACCAGCGGGTAGTCAAGCACTGATAGGTTGATGGCGGGCTCGTTGCCGAGATTGCCATGGTTGTGCCAGGTGTCGCGCGGCGTGAGCACCATGTCGCCAGGCAGGAAAGTGATGTCTTCACCCTCCACGCCGGTAAAGTTCTGCTGGCCCGTCAGGCCAAAGCGGATGGCGCTCGCGGTGTGCGAGTGCGGAGGCATGATCTCGTTCGGATCGTTCTGACGGTACGCGGTGTAGAGGGTCGACACCGTCGCGCGGCGAGGGGCCAGGCCCGGATTGACCAGGATCAACGAGCGCCGGTCGGTGTTTTCGGTCGAGATCAGCCGCGCCGATTCGGCAAGCAGGGGCTGGATGTCCTCTTTGTACGACCAGCGGAAGGGCACGGCCTTGGGGCCGCTGACGAGTTGTTTGATGTCGTCGTGCGCCTCGTTCTCGCGGGCCCAGAACGGAAACATGGATCTCCGCTCGATCTGCTCATACATGGCCAACAAATCCGCTTCGCGAGTGCCGCTGACGGGACGGGTTCCGTGCATACATGTTCCCCTTGAAAGTTATTGATTAACCACATGGCGGAACAAATCTAATAACAACCAATGGTTGTGTAAACGGTATTTGTGGTTCGATATGGAAAACCCCTAAGCGCTCGGATTGTTGGGCTTTTGAATAATAAAAAACACATATAAAACAATGGATTATGGAAAATAATCCGTTTATCAAAATTCTCAACCGGTTGTTTATTTTTATTGCGAATCAACCATTTTCAAATCTAAGATGGTTGCGAAAACATGACGCGAGGGAACAATGGCACGCACCCGCCAACCCGAGGTTTCCAATGACATACGCAGGCTGATTACGCAGATCCGAGCGCTGTTGGGCAAAGGAGAAGAACTACCTTCCGAGCGGGTTCTCGCCGGGCAACTGGACGTCAACCGTCATCGTTTGCGCCTTGCCCTGGACAAGATGCGCGAGGCATCGGAGTTGCCGCGGCCCGTCATCCGCCGCAACGATCCGCCCATTCTCAAAGGCGATGTCGTGGTCCAGGAGACGAATGCGCTCGAGGTGATCGAACTGCGTATGGTGCTGGAGCCGGCAATCGCGCGATTGGCCGCAATCCGGGCCTCGCCGGTGCAGATCGCCAAAATCCTGGAAGCCGCCACAACGCCGTCAGGGGTAGCGCGCTCGACCGGGGATATCGCATTCCACAAATTGCTGGCGGACAGCTCCGGGAACCAACTGGCTGCAAGTCTCTATGCGTTCTTGCGCCACGTCGGCGCGGACCAGCGCCTGCATATTCCCGCCACGACGCAAACCACGCGAGAGCGCATACAGATGCGTGACCAGGAACACCGCGCAATCGCGGAAGCCATTGCGAGTCGATCGCCGGATGCGGCCGAGCAAAGCATGCGCGTCCATCTGTGGCGTGTGCAGCGCGAGATCGCGGATCGTTTGAACCCGGTCGGAACCGGGGGGCAGAGCCCGCTGGCGTCGCGCTCCTAACCCGGATCCGTCTGCCGCAAGGTGTCCAGGAAGCGTTGCGCCGCCGCCGACAGGGATCGTTGGCGCTTGAGCAAGATGCCGA
The DNA here is from genome assembly GCF_003576205.1 of Achromobacter sp. K91. Classification (NCBI taxonomy): domain Bacteria; kingdom Pseudomonadati; phylum Pseudomonadota; class Betaproteobacteria; order Burkholderiales; family Alcaligenaceae; genus Achromobacter; species Achromobacter sp. K91. Next base: position 23,038 of record NZ_QWFB01000020.1, read on the forward strand.
TGTTCCGTGACGCGGCGGGCGAGTGCAGCGCCACGCTGCACAGGCGCGTGGTATCCATCAGGCGCAGGGCCAGTTGCGGCACTGCCGCTATGCCCACGCCGGCAGCCACCATTGCGCCTACTACCGAAATATTGTCGGACACGTAGTTCATTTCCGGCAGCCGGCCGGAGGCTGCCAGGATCTGGTCGGTGACCTGGCGGATGCTGCTGGCGGGCCCGCTCGCAACGTAAGGCCGGTCGGCAAAAACGCTCCAATCCACGCGCTTGCGTTGCGCCAGCGGGTCGCCGATAGGGCAGATCAGCACGAAGTTCTCTTTCAGCAGTTGCGTGAATTGCACGCTGGCCGGCTGGTCGGGGATCTCGATGGAGATGCCGATGTCGGCATTGCCTTCCGATACGGCCTGCGTGATCTGGCGCGCGGAAACCGCGTGGATGTTCAGGCGTACCTGCGGGTGCGACTTCTGGAAAGTGCGCGTCGCCGCGGGCAGCAGTGCGGAGGCGACGGAGGGAAGGGCCCAGATGTTGATGCTGCCGCGACGGCCCGCGATGAATTCGGACAGATCGCTAAGCGAGTCGCGGAACTCCGACAGCATCCGCATCGCAATAGGCACCAGTTCCGCGCCAGCGGAGGTCAGCGCCACGCCATGCTTGTCACGGTCGAACAGCCTGGCGCCGAGCTTCTGTTCCGCCGCCTGTACGCGCCGGCTGAGCGCCGGCTGCGAAATCGGCACGCGTTCGGCGGCCATGCGGAAGTTGAGCGTTTCCGCCACCAACAGCACCGCCTCCAATTCGGAAATGGTCAGGGTCATGGCCTGCGTGATGCGTTTGGATTATTACGAAGATATAAATATATCAATTTTCAGATCAGGCTGGCCGCAGCATACTAGGCCGCAAAGTAGCAATACGGACGGAGACAGACATGAATGAACCGCGCAAGCGGCTGCGCATCGGCGTAGGGGCCGGCATGGCGGACGACCGCATCGGTCCGGCCATGCCGCTGCTGGAAGACTGCGATATCGATTACCTGGTGTGCGAATGCCTGGCCGAACGGACCATTGCGCGCGAAACGCTGTCACGCAAGCATGACGGCGCTCATGGCTACAACCCGATGCTGGAGGAGCGCATGCGTGCCTTCCTGCCGGCGTGCCGGGAGAAAGGTGTACGGCTGGTGTCCAACATGGGCGCGGCCAATCCGGCCGGCGCCGCGCAGGCCGCGCTGGACATAGGACACGCCTTGGGATGGCAGGAGCTCAAGTGCGCCGCCGTAGTCGGCGACGACGTGGCCGAGCGCGTGCGCCTGCATCCTGAACTGCGCCTGCTGGATCGCGATCTGCCGCTGGAGGCGATCCTGCCCCAGCTGGCCTCGGCAAATGCCTACCTGGGCGCCGATGTGGTCCGCGATGCGCTGGCCACCGGCGCGCACGTGGTGTTGACGGGCCGGGTCGCCGATCCCTCGCTGTTTCTGGGCGTTGCCCTGCATCATCACGGCTGGAGCTACGAGGACCTGCCCAAGCTGGCGGCGGGCACCATCATGGGCCACCTGCTGGAGTGTTCCGCGCAGATCACCGGCGGCTATTTCGCCGACCCGGGAAAGAAAGACGTGCCCCGCCTGGCCGAACTGGCTTATCCCTATGCCGATCTTTACAGCGACGGCGAACTGTACATAGGCAAGCCCGCCGGCTCGGGCGGCCGCCTCGACCGCATGACCTGTACCGAGCAGGCGCTATACGAAATCCATGATCCCTCGGCCTACATCACGCCAGATTGCGTGTTGAGCCTGGAAGGCCTGCATTTTGAAGAGCAGCACGCGGACCGCGTGGCCGTGCGCGGCATACGCGCCGCGCCGCGCACCGATAGCTACAAGGTCGTGGTCGGCTACTTCGATGGCTGGATAGGCACTGGCGAGGTCGCCTATGCAGGCGTGAACGCGATCGCGCGGGCGCGGCTGGCGGCCGACACGGTGAAAGAGCGGTTCCGGCTCGACGGCGGCGCGGCCAGCGAGATCCAGGTCGATCTGATCGGCGTGAGCAGCCTGCATGGCGATCATCCGCAGGCCGTCGCCGGCCACCCCTACGAAGTCCGGTTGCGCGTGTCGGCCCGCTGTCCCGACAAAAAGAGCGCGCACTTGTTGGGGGATCACGTGCGGCAACTGAACATGCAGGGACCTTATGGCGCAGGCGGTCCCGTCAACCTGGGCGCCAAGGAAGTCATAGCCGTGGACGCCCTGTTGATTCCGCGCGACTGGGTCACGCCCGAAGTCATTACGGTGGGAGCCTGACCATGAGCATTCTGGTTCATGACCTTGCGCATGCGCGCGCTGGCGACAAGGGCAATACCTCGAGCATCGCCGTCATTGCCTACGACGAGGACGCCTGGCGCCTGCTGCGCCAGGCGCTTACCGCCGAGCGCGTCGAGCAGGCCTTTGCCCATCTGGGAGCAGGAAAGGTGAGGCGCTACGAGGTCGAAAGCCTGAGGGCGCTGAACTTTGTCATCCCGGACGTACTGTCCGGCGGCGTCACGCGCTCGCTGCGCCTGGATCCCCATGGCAAGTCGCTCAGTTCGTTGATGCTGGGAATCGAGCTTCCGGCCAGCCCATCGCAATCCTGAAAGGAACAGCAATGTACCCTCCCGCTGAACCCATGGGCACCGAGGTCTACGCCCGGCTGCCCGAATCCCTGCACCTGACCGATCAGGCCTCGACCTGGCTCGCCGCGCGCCATGTGAAGATGCACTCCTTTCTGGAGGGGCCCGCCTTCGATCGCTTGGGCAATCTCTGGTGCGTCGACCTGGCGCATGGACGCATCCTGCGCGTGGATCCGGCAGGCAATTTCGAGGTCATCGTCAGCTACGAAGGCGAACCCAACGGCCTGAAGATCCATCGCGACGGCCGCATCTTCGTTGCCGACCATCTGCACGGCCTGATGCTTCTGGATCCCGAGACCCGCAGCATCCGGCCCTACCTGCAGCACGTGCGGCGGGAAGGCTTGAAGGGACTGAACGATCTGTTCTTCGCTTCCAACGGCGACCTGTACTTCACCGATCAGGGTGAAAGCGCCTTGGAAAACCCCACCGGCCGCGTGTTCCGCCTGCGCGCCGACGGCAAGACGGTGGACCTCATCATGGATGGCCTGGCGGGCCCCAACGGCCTGGTCATGAACAGGGCCGAGAACGTGCTCTACGTGGCCATCACGCACGACAACGCCATCTACGCCCTGCGGCTGGAGCCGGATGGCCAGATGAAGAAGGCCAGCCGTTTCATCCAGCTATCGGGCAGCACGGCCGGGCCGGATGGCATGGCCCTGGATGAGGCCGGCAACCTGGCCATCGTCCACGCGCAGGCGGGCACCGTATGGCTGTTCAGCCCGCTGGGCGAACCCCTCTACCGCATCCGTTCCTGCGCGGGCCTGCGCACCACCAACGTCGCTTTCGGCGGCGAGGACGGGCGCTCCTTGTTCATCACCGAAGCGGAGCAGGGCGTCATCCTGCGCGCCCGGCTGCCGCATCCCGGCAAGCGGATGTACTCGCACCGGGACTGAGCCGCGCGCCTCGAACACGATTCGCAAAAAAACCACTATCCATGGGAGACAGCATCATGATTGCTTTTCGATTGATCGCCGGCCTGGCCCTGAGCCTGGCCGCCGTCACAGGCGCGCAGGCCGCCGATGCGTACCCTGCGCGCCCCATACGCCTGATCGCCACCTTCGGCCCCGGCAGTTCCATCGACATCATTGCGCGCCTGGTGGCCAAGCCCCTGGCCGAGCAACTCGGCCAGCCGGTGATCGTAGAGAACAAGCCCGGCGCCGGCGGCGACCTGGCCACCGACATCGTCGCCAAGTCCGGCAAGGACGGCTACACCATCGGCTTCGCCTCGGCCGGGCCGATCACGGTCAATCCCAATGCCCGCAGCAAGATGCCCTATGACCCGCTCAAGGATCTGGCGCCGGTTGCCCTGGTGGCGACGGGACCGAACGTCATCCTGGTCAACCCGTCGATTCCGGTGACCAACCTGAAGGAGCTGATTGCCTACATCAAGGCCAATCCGAACAAGGTCAACTACGCCTCGGCTGGCGTCGGCACCAGCGGTCATATCGCCGGCGAGCTGTTCCAGCACTTGTCCAAGACCGAAATCCTGCACGTGCCCTACAAGGGCAACAGCGATGCGATTACGGACACCCTGGGCGGGCGCACCCAGATGGTCATCAGCGGCGTCCCGCCCATCCTGTCGTTCGTGAAGTCCGGCCAGCTGCGCGCCCTGGCCGTGGCCGATACCAAGCGTTCGCCCTTGCTGCCGGACGTCCCCACTGTTGCCGAAGCCGGACTGCCCGGTGCGGAGAGCGTCGCCTGGTATGGCATCGTCGCGCCTGCCGGCACGCCGCAGGCGATCCTGGACCGTCTCCACGACGAAATCGTCAAGGCCGTGAACAACCCGGAAACCCAGGAGAAATTCGCCGGCCTCGGTATCGTTCCTTCAGCGGACAGCCGGGCGGACTTCGGCAAGCGCATGGCGGACGAGTACGTCCGTTTCAAGGAATTGTTCAAGCAGATCAACCTGGTCATGGATTGACGGAATCATGTCACGCACCGTAATCGTTACTGGCGCCAGCGGGCTGGTCGGCTCCGCTGCCGTCGATTCATTCCTCAACGCGGGCTGGGAAGTCATCGCGGTTTCCCGCCGGCGTCCGGAGATCATCAGCCAACGGCCGTACACCCATCTTCCGGTCGATCTGCAGGACGCGGAGGCGTGCCGCCGCGCCTTCGGGGATATGCCTGAAGCCACGCACGTTTTCTATGCGGCCGTCTATGAGAAGCCAGGGCTCATCGCCGGCTGGCAGGATCCTGAGCAGATGGCCACCAACCTGGGCATGATCAGGAACGTCATCGAGCCGTTGGCCGCCAGCGGCAGGCTGCAGCATGTCAGCGTGCTGCAGGGTACCAAGGCCTATGGCGTACACCTGCATCCCATCCGCACGCCGGCGCGCGAATGCCAGCCGCGGGACGATCATCCGAACTCGTACTGGTTCCAGGAAGACTACATCCGGGAAAAGGCCGCGCAGTCCGGCTTTGGCTGGACGATTTTCCGTCCCACCATCGTGCTGGGCCCCAATGTGGGCGTGGCCATGAACACGGTGCCGGTCATAGGCGTCTACGCGGCAGTGTGCCGCGCCGAAGGCAAGCCGTTCTGCTATCCCGGCCACATTTCCTATCCGCGTGAAGCCGTGGACGCGCGCCTGATCGGCGATGCAGGCGTCTGGGCGGCGGAGAATCCGGCGTCCTGGAACGAGCACTACAACCTTACCAACGGCGAAGTGTTCAGCTGGCATGACCTATGGCCGTCCCTGGCGGAGTTCCTGGACGTCGAAGCGGGTCCGGACCAGCCCCTGCGCCTGGCCGAGTACCTGCCCGGCCGGGCGGACCTGTGGAACGAGATCGTCAAGCAGCATGGCTTGCGGCCGCTGAGTATGGCGCAGATCCTTGGCGAATCCCATTACTCCGCCGACGCCCGTTTCGGCTATGGCCTGAAGACCCCGCCCGCGCCCGCATTTGTCAGCACGGTCAAGATCAAGCAGGCGGGCTTCACGCAAACCTACGACACCGAGGCGTGCGTGAAGCACTGGCTGAGGGTGCTGATGGAGCGCAAGATCATTCCGTTCTCCCAAACGAGTGTCGCAGGCCGCGTTTGAGCGTTGATCGCGGCGAGCCGGAGTTGCGCTTGCGGTGCGCGAATTGCGGAAGAATCGCGAGGCCCGCGTTGCAAATCGAAGCGTCCCTGGCTTGCCAACTGACCTATCCTGATCTTTCTGGCCCGCTGGGGCCGCTTTCCGAAGGGTCGGCGCATGCTGGATCATGTCGAAATTCACGTGAGCGACTTCGAGCGCAGCCGGATGTTCTACCGCAGCGCGCTCGCGGCGCTAGGCTACATACCGCGCAAAGTGCTCGAGACCGGGATGGGCTTCGGAGTAGGCCAGCCTCACGAGTCGGAAGACCCGGGCGGCGAATTCTGGATCCATCAGGGCACGCCCAGCACCCCGCGCGTGCATCTGGCTTTTCGCGCCCGCAGCCGTGCCGAGGTCGATTCCTTTCACCAGGCGGCGCTGGCGGCTGGAGGGCGCGATAACGGCGGGCCTGGCTTGCGTCCGCAATACCACCCGCATTATTACGGCGCGTTCATCCTGGACCCGGATGGCTACAACATAGAAGCGGTGTGTCACCGCCCGGTCTGATCCGCGTACTTCCCAGTATTGGCACCGCAGCGTCAGCATGACGCTGCGTCTCCATGCGCAGAGACGAGCGCAAGATGCGTGCGCAATGCCGGGCCTCGCGCGCCAAAGCCAAAAGGCGAACTTCAAAGGCGAACTATATTCCTGCGGCCCAGGGTTTTCCCTAAACTCATTTTCCTTGCGGAAAATCAATCTCCTATAGGACACTTCGTGTCATGATGGTGCCGATAGGCGGCGCCCGTAGGGGGATGACATGAAGATTTCGGGAATCGCCGGCGCGCTGGCGTTGGTTGCGGCAATGGCGGGCAATGGGGCCCAGGCGGCCTATCCGGACCGGCCGATCCGGCTGGTGGTGCCTTTCGGCGCGGGCGGGATCACGGACATCGTGGCGCGTCAGGTCGGCAAGGGCATGGGCGACGCGCTGGGGCAGAGCATCGTGATCGAGAACCGGCCGGGCGCGGGCGGAGTGATCGCGGCGCAGGTGGCCGCCACCGCGCCGGCCGATGGCTATACGATCTTCATGGGTACGGTGGGCACGCAGGTGGTCAACCCGCTGATCTACAGCAAGCTCAGCTATGACGCGGACAAGTTCGCGCCGGTGGGCATGGTGTCGGGATCGCCGTATTTGCTGGCCGTGCGTGCGGGCGTGCCGGCCAAGACTTTTGGCGAGTTCGTGGCCTATGCCAAGGCCAATCCGGCCAAGCTGAACTTCGGTTCGGCGGGCAATGCGAGTTCGCCGCACCTGGGCCTGGAGCTGCTGAAGCTGACGGCCGGGCTGGACATCGTGCACGTGCCGTTCAAGAGCGGTAGCGAAGCCGTCAATGCCGCCATCGGCGAGCAGGTCGACGTGGTGATGGACGCCAGCCCGGTGATCATGCCGCATGCGGCGTCTGGCAAGCTGCGCGCGCTGGCGGTGGCCGCCGACAAGCGCCTGCCGTCCGCGCCGGACGTGCCCGCCAGCAGCGAGGTGGGCGACGCGGCGCTGCAGATCAGCTCGTGGAACGCGTTCTTCGCGCCCGCAGGCACGCCGCCCGACGTGATGGAAAAGCTGAACGCGGCGCTGCAGAAGACGCTGGCGTCGCCGGAACTGAAGGACCGGCTGGCGTCGCAGGGGACGCAGCTGTACACGGGCAAGCCGGATGAGTATCAGCGCTTCATCGCCGGCGAGAAGGCCAAGTGGACCGAGATCGTGAAGCGCGCCAACATCAAGATGGACTGACGATGAACCAGATACCGCATCCCTTGGCGGGCAAGCCGCTGGAACTGGCCGATACGCTGCGTTCGGGCAATGCCTGGAAGATCCGGCTGGCCTGCGGCTACATGGGGCTGCCGATCAAGCGGCGCACCTTCGACATCGTGCAGGGCGACCTGGAAACGGAGGCGTTCGCGCGCATCAATCCGTGGCGCCAGGTGCCGGCCTTGCTGACGCCGGAGGGCGAGTGGCTGGCCGAGTCGCAGGCGATACTCTGGTATCTGGCGATGGGCACGCCCTGGCTGCCCGCCGGCCGCCTGGAGCAGTCGCAGGTCAGCAGCTGGCTCAGTTTCGAGCAGACCCAGCACATGCACGCCTTTGCGCAGCCGCGCCTGCTGATCCATCTGCGCAACACCGCGCAGGTGGATGACCCGGCGATGCGGGCGTGGCGCGAGATCGGCATGAAGGCGGCCGCGTTGATGGACGCGCATCTGGCCGGCCGCGATTATCTGGTGGGTACCGCGCCGACCATTGCCGACGTTGCGCTGTATCCCTATACGAGCATGGCGGCCGAGGGCGGTTACGACCTGTCCGGCTTTACCCATATCGATGCCTGGCTGGCGCGCATGCGCGCCTTGCCAGGGTTTACGCCGCTGATCGAAGCGGCATGACAGAGACACTATCTTAGGAGTGACGACGATGGCCGATACGATGCACCTGGGCAAGGACGAACTGATCGCGCGGGCGAAAGCCGAAATGCAGCGCCAGTTCGAGACGCCCGACTGGAGCCTGCGCGAGCGCCTGGCGCTGACCTGCCGCATCCTGTTCGACGGCGGACATGACTCCGGCCTGGCCGGACAGATCACGGCGCGCGCGCCGGAGCCGAACCGCTATTTCACGCAACGCCTGGGCCTGGGCTTTGACGAGATCACCGCCAGCAATCTGCTGCTGGTGGACGAAGACCTGCGCGTGCAGGAAGGCGGCGGCATGCCCAATCCGGCCAACCGTTTTCACTCCTGGATCTACCGCGCGCGTCCGGACGTGAACTGCATCATCCACACGCATCCGCTGCACGCGGCTTCGTTGTCGATGCTGGAGGTGCCGCTGGAAATCTCGCATATGGACAACTGCCCGCTGTACGACGACGTGGCCTTCCTGAAGGATTGGCCCGGCGTGCCGGTGGGCAACGAGGAAGGGGAGATCATCTCGGCCGCGCTGGGTTCGAAACGCGCCATCCTGCTGTCGCACCACGGCATGCTGATTGCGGCGGGTTCGGTGGAAGAGGCCTGCGTGCTGGCGCTGCAGTTCGAGCGCGCCGCCCGCATGCAGTTGCTGGCCATGGCCGCCGGCAAGATCCAGCCCATTCCGCCGGCGCTGGGCCGCGAGGCCCATGACTGGATCCTGACGCCCAAGCGTTCGCAGGTCGGCTTTTCGTACTATGCGCGGCGCGCGCTGCGGGCGCATCCCGACGTGCTGGCCTGATGGCGGCGGCGGGCGGGGCCGGCTCGACGGCAGGGCCGGATTAGGGCATGCTTACCGGTCGTATTCCGCGACCGTATTTTTGCAACCCCGTCCATGATAGACCTGCCGCACCGCCTGCGCGCCCTGCGTCGCCAGCAAACCCTGTCCCTGGAACAGCTGGCGCAGCGCACCGGATTGACCAAGAGCTACCTCTCCAAACTGGAGCGGGGCCTGAGCGAACCCTCCATTTCCACCGTGTTGCGGCTGGCGGAAGCCTATGGCCTGGGCGTGTCGGAGCTGGTGGGCACGGACGATGCTGCGCAGGAAGAAGTGGTCAGCGTGGTGCGGGTGGCGGACCGCGAAGCCTTGCAGCGCCGGGGGCTGGGCAGCGAGTATCACTACGAGTCGCTGGCCGGCCGCCGCAAGGTCAAGGCGATGGAGCCTTTCGTGGTGCATCCGCCCCGCGATTTTCCCGATGCGACCGCGGTGTTTCCGCACCCCGGCGAGGAATTCCTGCTGGTGCTCAAGGGCGCCATCGAGGTCCATGTGGGCGAACGCCAGTTCCGCCTGGAGACCGGGGATTCCGTCTATTTCGACTCCGAACTGCCGCACCGCATGCGCACCGTCAGCCGGGCCATGGCCGAGGTGCTGGTGGTGGCCTCGCACTGAGCAGGCCTTCGGACTCATCATCTATCCGCATACAGGAGTGCCATGAAGAACGATCAATCGCGGCTCGTCCGCATCGATGCCGGCCCCATGAAGAATCCGGTGCCTGGAAAGCCCCGCCGCCCGATCTCGGGCGACGCGGCGTTCCGCACCGTGACTGCCTTCGAAGGCAACGGCGGCAAGGCTGAAGCCGGCGTCTGGGAAAGCACCGCGGGCGTGTTCCAGTCCAACACCACGGGCTATATCGAGTTCGGCTACATCGTCGAAGGCGCGGCGCGCCTGGTCGATCCGGACGGCACCGTGCATGAACTGACCGTGGGCGAGGCTTTCGTCATGCCCGAAGGCTATACCGGCCGCTGGGAAGTGGACCAGTTCGTCAAGAAGATCTATTTCATCACCCGCATGTAGCGCCGCGTAGACCGCGGCAGCCCAGGAGCCAGCCCCATGAGCGCAATCCCCGCCGTTACCGCGCAGGTGGATATCGTTTCCGTCCAATCCCAGGTCGTGTACGGCTGCGTCGGCAACAACGCCGCCATGCCCGTCTTCCGCAAGGCCGGCCTGCACGCGATCGCGGTGCCTACCGTGATCCTGAGCAACACGCCGCACTATCCGACCCTGCATGGCGGCGCGGTGCCGCTGGACTGGTTCGAGGGCCTGTTGCAGGGCCTGGACGAGCGCGGCGTCACCCGGACTGCGCGCGCGGTGGTCTGCGGATACCTGGGCCAACCCGGGCAGGCCGGGCTTCTGGCCGGCTGGCTGCCTGCGCTGCGCGCATCCCGGCCTGATCTGAAGGTGCACATCGACCCCGTCATGGGCGACCGTAACGACGGGCTGTACGTGAACGAAGGCCTGGTCGAACAATACCGGGACCTGCTGGTGCCGCTGGCCGACGGCATGACGCCGAACCACTTCGAGCTGGAGTTGCTGGTGGGGCGCGCCCTGTCGTCGATCGACGAGGTCGTGGCGGCGGCGCGCGAACTGATCGCGCGCGGTCCGGACTGGATAGTCGTGACCAGCGCCGCGCCCATGGCCGCCGCGGCCCGCACCTTGCAGCTGGCGGTGGTGACGCGGGATCAGGCCACGATCGTGACGCATCCGGAGATTGCGATACCGCCTTCGGTGCATGGCACTGGCGACGTGTTCATGGCCGGCGTTACGGCGCAACTGCTGAACGGGCAGGCGCTGGTCGAGGCGGTGCGCTCGGCCGCCGCCCAGGTCACGGTGGCGCTGGAGCGCACCCGCGAACTGGGCTGGGAAGAGCTGGCGGTGGAAGGCTAGGACGCCTACGCGAGCCTGGCGGCGCGCCTTACGGCACCAGCGACAGGCCGATGCGGAACTGCGATTCGTTGCGCTGGTTGTAGCCCAGCAGCGTTTCGCCGTAGCCGTTGAAGTACTGCAGATGCAGGTAGCCGTTCATGTTCAGCCAGGTGCGCTGCAGCGGCCAGGCGAAATCGAGCTGGGTGGTTCGGCGCTTCTGGTCGCCTTGGCGGTACATGGCGGAGATGACCGCGCCATTGTCCTGGGCCCAGCGCAATTGCCAGTCGACGTGGCCGGCGTAGTCGGCATAGTCGCTGTTCTCGCTGGCGACGCCGAAGTAGGCCTTGACTCGCGGCGCAAAGGTGAGCGTGCTGCCGCCGTCGAAGCGGTAGTGGAAGCGCGGCTCGATATAGCCGTCGTTGAGCGAGCGCGAATCCTCGCCGTCCTTGCCGTTGGAGTTGTGCTCGACGCCGGTATTCATGCCGAAGCGCCAGTTCTGGCTGGCGGACTGCCAGATGTTGTCGGACAGCCAGAAGGCGCTGGGATTGAAGGTGGTGTCGATGAAGGGCATGGAATCGCCTTCCAGGTCCCACAGCGAGGTCTGCGTGTACGCCAGGTAGAAATTCTCGTCCCAGGTCGCGGGACGGTCGCCCGCGGGGCTGAAGAGTCGGTACTTGGCGCTGATCTGAAAGCGCGCGGTGGTCTGCCCGCGGGTGCCGACGTCGAAGTACACCGGCTTGTATTCGGAAATGGAACTGCGGAAGCGGTCGAACGCGGTCTGCTGCTGTACCGTCGGCACGGCGGACGCGTCGGGCGAGGGGCCGCCTTCGGGCGATGCGCCGACCGCGGCCACGGCCGCGGCGGGTACGGGTTCTCCGCTGCTGGCGTCCACCACCGGGCCGCGCGCGGGCGTGCTGGCCAGGGTGCCGCTGTCGCGGCCGGTGGCGTCCAGCGCCATCATCGCGGGCTGGCCTTCGATGGATACGGCCTGCAGGCCCTGGGCCGTGGCGGGCACGACGGCGGTCCAGGCCATGCGCGCGAAGTTGTTGACGGGCACGCTGAAGCTGGCCGTGCCGCCGCGCAGCTTGGCCAGGCTGCGCACGATCTGGCCGTCCTGGCCGCGCCATTGCAGCACCAGTTCCGGTGGCGCTTCCCAGGTGGAGCGGGAAGTGCCTTCGTTGAAGTACACCGCCTCGATGGTGACGGTCTCTCCGGGGGCGGCCGAGGGGCGATCCAGCCGGTACGACACGCCCGCGGTGGCTGCGCCCGCCAGGCCCATGGCCAGGGCGGCGGCCAGGGTGCGCAGGGAGAGGGCGGATCGTGCAGGACGGCTGATGGTCATCTGGTCATAACGTAGTTTTGTGACCAGGAAATGTAGCATCGACCCCCGCTACAGTTTGTAAGGCAGGCTAATCGTATGTAGAAAGCGTAAGCCCCCGCGCATGGCGGGGGCTTGTGGGGACAGCGTTGCGCGCGGGCTTATTCGCCGAACTTGATGCCCTGGGCCAACGGCAGCTGGCGCGAATAGTTGATCGTGTTGGTGGCGCGGCGCATGTAGTTGCGCCAGGCGTCCGAACCCGATTCGCGGCCGCCGCCGGTTTCCTTTTCGCCGCCGAACGCGCCGCCGATCTCGGCGCCCGAGGTGCCGATATTGACGTTGGCGATGCCGCAGTCCGAGCCGGCCGCCGACAGGAAGGTCTCGGCTTCGCGCAGGTCATTGGTGAAGATGGCCGACGACAGGCCCTGCGGCACGCCATTCTGCAAGGCCAGCGCCTGGTTGAAGTCGGCGTAGCGCATCACGTAGAGGATAGGCGCGAAGGTCTCGTGGCAGACCACGTCGGTCTGGCCCGGCATTTCGGCGATGGCGGGACGCACGTACCAGGCGTCGGGATATTGCTCGGCCAGCACGCGCTCGCCTCCCGTGACCTTGCCGCCTTGTTCGCGCGCCGCCGTCAGCGCCGCCTGCATGGCGTCATAGGACACGCGGTCGATCAGCGGACCGACCAGCGTGCCGCTTTCCAGCGGGTTGCCGATGGTGGCGCTGGCATAGGCCTTGTGCAGGCGTTGCACCAGATCTTCGGCCACGCTCTCGTGCACGATCAGACGGCGCGTGGTGGTGCAGCGCTGGCCGGCCGTGCCGATGGCGCCGAACACGATGCCGCGCGCGGCCATGTCCAGGTCGGCCGTGGGGCCGACGATGATGGCGTTGTTGCCGCCCAGCTCCAGCAGCACGCGGCCAAAGCGCTGCGCCACGCGCGGCCCCACCTGGCGGCCCATGCGGGTCGAACCGGTGGCCGAGACCAGGGCCACGGCGTGCGAATCCACCAGCGCTTCGCCGATGTCGCGTCCGCCGATCAGCACTTCGGACAGGCCGGGGGGCGCGTCGCCGAAGCGTTGCGCGGCCTGTGCGAAGAGCGCCTGGCAGGCCAGCGCGGTCAGCGGGGTTTTTTCCGACGGCTTCCAGACCACGGCGTTGCCGCAGACCAGCGCCAGCGCGGCGTTCCAGGACCACACGGCGACGGGGAAGTTGAACGCGCTGATCACGCCGACCACGCCCAGCGGATGCCAGGTTTCCATCATGCGGTGGCCGGGGCGTTCAGAAGCGATAGTCAGACCGTACAGCTGGCGTGACAGGCCCACGGCGAAGTCGCAGATGTCGATCATCTCCTGCACTTCGCCTTCGCCTTCGGCCACGATCTTGCCGGCTTCCAGGCTCACCAGGCGGCCCAGCTCGCGCTTGTGCTGGCGCAGCGTTTCGCCGAACAGGCGCAGCAGCTCGCCGCGGCGCGGCGCCGGCACGTCGCGCCACGCCAGGCTGGCCTGGCGCGCGCGGGTGATGGCGGAATGGGCCTGGGCCACCGTGTGCTCATGCACCTGAGCCAGCTCGGCGCCGTCTATCGGGCTGCGCGCGCGCAGCATGCCGCCAGTGAGCGATTCCGGGTTCAGCCCGAGCGCGCGCAGGATGTCTTGGGGAGTGTCCATGCCGGTTCCTTGGGTTGCCTGCGAAGAGCCTGTCTTCGCTTAAGGGTTATGCCTAAGTGGCGATTCTGGAAAAAAATTTACTATACGAAACTCCAGCGTGAATTGCGAAACCTTTTTAACCAGGGCAGCACTCATACGAAGGTGGATCCGTGGCGGAACCTCTGCTGGTAGTCCAGGCAGTCAGCAAGACCTATCAACGCGACGGGCAGGCCCCGCATCTGGCGTTGGACGGCATCGACTGCCAGCTCGGCCGCGGCGAGGTCATGGTGGTGGTCGGCCCCTCCGGATCCGGCAAGAGCACCTTGCTGCGCACGCTCAACGGACTGGAGAGCATCGACAGCGGCGCCATCCGCGTGGACGGCGTGTCGCTCACCGACCCGGCCACCGACGTCAACCGCTGGCGCACCGAAGTCGGCATGGTGTTCCAGCACTTCAACCTGTTCCAACACCGTACTGCGCTGGACAACGTCGCGCTACCCCAACGCGTGGTGCGCGGGCGCGCCCGCGCCGACGCCGAGCGCTACGCGCGCGAACTGCTGGGCCGCGTGGGCATGGGCGACTACGGTGCGCGCTATCCCAGCCAGCTCTCCGGCGGCCAGCAGCAGCGCGTGGCGATCGCGCGGGCGCTGGCCATGGACCCCAAGCTGATGTTGTTCGACGAGGCCACGTCGGCGCTCGACCCCGAAACCGTGGGCGGCATTCTTGAACTGATGCGCGCGCTGGCGCGCGACGGCATGACCATGGCCGTGGTGACCCATGAGATGGGCTTCGCCCGCGACGTGGGCGACCGCGCGCTCTTCATGGACGCGGGCCGCATCGTGGAAATGGGCACGCCGGACGAGGTGTTCGGCCACCCCAGGGAAGCGCGCACCCGCGCTTTCCTGGAAAAGATTCTGTAGTTCCTAGCAGCAAGGAAGCAACGGGTCGTCCGCATGCGCGGCGCCCGGCGGTAACCAGGGCCGGTCCGGCTGATCCGGGCGCTGCCGGCGCTCTGTGCTTTGCCCGGAATGATGTGAGTCCATTCACCACAAGGGGTAGGAAATGCTGAAAATCAAACAATGGCTGGGCATGGCCGGCATCGCCCTGGCGGCCGCCACTGTCGCCTTGCCCGCGCAAGCGGACGAGCTGGCCGACATCCTCAAGCGCGGCGAGTTGCGCGTCGCGGTGCAGACCTCCGGGCCGCTGATGAGCTTCATGGACAAGAGCGGCAAGCGCACCGGCCTGGCCGTGGAAGTGGCCAAGCGCATGGCCGACGACCTGGGCGTGAAGCTGGTGCTGCAGGACTACGAGTGGAAGGGCCTGATTCCCGCGCTCTTGTCCGGCAAGGCCGACATGGTGGCCGCCGACATGACGCCGACCCCGCAGCGCGCGGCCCAGGTACTGTTCTCCACGCCGATGTTCTACGCCGATACCGTGGCCGTGGTGCCCAAGGATTCGCCCTACAAATCGTACGAGGAACTCAACAAGGACGGCGTGACCGTGGGCGTGCTGGGCGCCAGCACCTATGCGGAAGTGGGCAAGAAGATGCTGCCCAAGGCCACCATGAAGGAGTTTTCGGGCGGTAGCGCACCCGTGGGGCAAGCCCTGTCCAGCGGCCGCCTGGACGCCGGCATCATGTCGTTGTCCACCGCCAACCAGTTCCTGGTCGACTTCGGCAACCTGCGCGTGCTGGACGGCATCATGGTGCGCGAGCCGCTGGCCTTCGCCGTCGGTCCCAACGCCTTCCGCCTGAAGTTCTGGCTGGACAACTGGCAGACGCTGAAGACGGCCGACAACACGCTGCCAGAACAGGTGAAGTACTGGTACTCCACGGACTGGAAGAAAGACCACTGAGCCCATGGACTGGCTGCTCGACTTCTATAACTGGCGCATCGTCAGCCAGTACACGGGCCAGTTCGCCACCGGCCTGGCCAACACCCTGATCGCGGCGGGCGCAAGCCTGGTGCTGTCGGTGCTGGCCGGCATCCCGCTGGCGCTTGCCCATATGTCGCCCCGCGCCGCCATCTGGCGGCCGGTGGCGGCGTATGTGCAATTCATCCGTTCAACCCCCTTGCTGGTGCAGATCTACCTGGTCTATTACGCGGTGCCCATGCTGGTGCCGGGCGCCAAGGGCTGGAGCGAGATGCTGCTGGGCATCCTCGCCATGACGCTGCATCATGCGGCCTACATGAGCGAAATCATCCGCGTGGGCATCGAATCCGTGCCGCGCGGCCAGATCGAAGGCGCCAAGGCCTGCGGCATGAATTACCACCAGCGCCTGCGCTACGTGGTGCTGCCGCAGGCTTTCGCCAATACGCTGCCGCCGCTCCTGGGCCAGACCGCCGTGCTGATCAAGGACACCTCGCTGCTGTCACTGATCACGGTGTTCGAACTGGTCGCGGCCGGCGTGCAGATGAACAGCGACCGCATCGTGCCCAACGAAAGCTTCCTGACCATCGCGGCCGGCTATCTGCTGATCTATGCCTGCATGCTGCTGCTGTCGCGCGGCGTGAGCATCTGGCTGGCGGGGCCCGCCTGGAACGCGAGGTAAGCATGCTGGATTCCTATCTCTCCACCGCGGGCGTCGTGCTGCCCTTCCTGCTGAAAGGCTTCTGGGAGACCCTGAAGATCTCCTTCGTGGCCATCATCGCGGGATCCCTGCTGGGCTTCGTGATCGGCGTGATCCGCAGCTACCGCATCCGCGGCGTGCACCAGCTGCTGGGCTTATACATCCACATCCTGCGCGGCACGCCGTTCCTGGTGCAGCTCTACATCTTCTATTTCGTGCTGCCCAGCTCGGGCATCGAGATGCTGCATTGGGATTCCGGCACGGCCGCCTTCATATCGTTGTCGGTCTACACGTCCTGCTATGTCGCGGAAATCGTCATGGGCGCGATCCAGGCCGTGCCGCGCGGCCAGACCGAAGGCGCGATGACGTTGGGCCTGCGGCCGTTCCAGATCCTGCGCCTGGTCATCCTGCCGCAGGCCATGCGCCTGATCGTGCAGCCCATGAGCGGCGTCTACGTCATGCTGATCAAAAGCACGGCCATTCTGTCGGTGGTGGGCATTACCGAGCTGACGCGGCAGGGCGAGGTCTTCATCATCACCTTCCCGGCCAAGTCGCTGTTCATCTACGGCATGATCGCCGCCATCTACTTCATTTACTGCTACCCGCTGCTGCGACTGGCCAACTGGCTGGAAAAGCGCCTGACGGGCGGCTTGCAGGGCGCGGGCCTGAACTGATGCCGACCACCATGGCTTCCGAGTACATCGACACCTATTACAAGCGCACGCTGGCCGACGGCGACACCCGTTATGCGCCGCTGTCCGGCGCGGCCAGCACCGACGTCTGCGTGGTCGGGGCAGGGATGGCGGGCTTGTCCGCCGCGCTGGAACTGGCCCGGCGCGGCCGCGACGTCACTCTGCTGGAAGGGCGGCGCATCGCCTGGGGCGCATCCGGGCGCAACGGCGGTTCCGTCTCGCCGGCATACTCGGCCGGCGCCGACGCCATCAGAAAGCACGTCGACGAAGACCACTACCGCAAGCTCTACCGCCTGTCGATGGAAGGCGTGGAGATCATCCGCAACAACATCCGCGACCTGGACATCACCGACGCCCGCAAGGTCGACGGCCGGCTGCGCGTGGTGCGCTACGAGGCGACCGACGCCCTGCGGCAGTGGTGCGACAGCCAGCAACGCGACTTCGGCCGCGACGTGCGCCTTTTGAGCCGCAGCCAGGTCCGCGAACGGCTGCTGTCCGACGTCTACTTCCAGGGCGTCGAGGACCCCACGTCCTTCCACTTCCACCCGCTGAACTACGCCCGCGCGCTGGCCCGGGAATGCGCGCGCCTGGGCGTACGCATCCACGAGGACTCGCCTGTCGTGCAGGCATCGCTGGACGGCGCTGTAAAGCGCCTGAAAACAGAGCGAGGCCAGATCGATGCCCGCACCGTGGTGCTGGCCACCGGCGGCTACACTGAGGACGTGGTGCCCGCGCTGCGCCGCGCGATGCTGCCCATCGCCACCTACATCATGCTGACCGAGCCGCTGGGCGACCGGGTGCTGGGAGCCATACGCACCACCGCCGCTATCGGCGACGACCGGCGCGCCGGCAACTATTACCGCGTGCTCGATGGCGGGCGCATCGGCTGGGGCAGTAGAATCACCACCCGTGTCGACGACCCGCCCGATCTGGCGGAGTCGCTGCGCCGCGAGCTCCTTTCCGTCTACCCCCAATTGCAGGGGCTGCGCGTGGAGACGGCGTGGTCGGGGCGCATGGCCTACGCGCGGCATCTGATGCCGCAGATCGGCCAGCTGACGCCGGACGTCTGGTACTGCACGGCGTTCGGCGGACACGGCATGAACACCGCGTCGATCGGCGGCCGGGTCGTCGCCGAAGGGATCGCGGGCGACACCCAGCGCTACAAGCTGTACGCGCCGTTCGGGCTGGCCTGGAACGGCGGCGGTCTGGGCACGGCAGCGGTGCAACTTACTTATTGGTCTTACCAGGCGCGCGACTGGTGGCGGGAGCGGCGGTCGCGGGCATGACAGGGTGCATAGATGGAAGGCAACAAACAAAGCGTGTTGGCACAGCGGCTGCGAGCCTTGCGCCAGGCGCGGGCGTGGACCTTGAAGCAGGCGGCCGCGGCCACCGGAGTGTCCGCGTCCACGTTGTCCAAGATCGAAAACAGCCTGCTGTCGCCCACCTATGACAACCTGATCAAGATCGCGGCAGGCCTGGAGCTGGACGTGGCCGAACTCTTCACCGCGTCCGACGCCCACATGGGCACCGGCCGCCGCAGCCTCAGCCGCCAGGGGGAAGGGCGCCAGTACGAAACCCCGTACTACGACCACCGCCTGCTCTGCACCGCGCTGTCGCACAAGCGCATGATGCCCTTCCACACCCGGGTCAAGGCCCGCTCCTTCGACGAATTCCACGACTGGAGCCGCCACCGCGGCGAGGAATTCGTCTACGTCCTGGAAGGCGAGGTCGAGCTTTACACCGAGTTCTACGAACCCGCCCGGCTGAAGACCGGGGAAAGCTTCTATATAGACAGCCGCATGGGCCACCGGGTGATCAGCCTGAGCCCCGAAGACGCCCTGGTGCTGTGGGTGTCGACCCATGCGGATATAGGCGAAGAGTAGGGTTCAAACCCCGGTATTGCGGGCCGGCCGCCCAAGCCGCCCGCAACAAGGTAAAATGCGGCGCCCGGATCCTTTCCGGGCCATCACCACACCGCGCGGCAGTAGCTCAGCTGGATAGAGCACGGGCCTTCTAAGCCTGAGGTCGGGGGTTCGAGCCCCTCCTGCCGCGCCAATATCTTCATTCGATACCGTACTTCCCCGGCGCAATCACCCCATTCGGATCCAGGGCCGCCTTGATCGATGCGCAAGCTCGCACCAGCTCCGGCATGCGCTGCGCCTGGTGGAACTCGTGATACATCGTCGGGGCACGCCCCACGAAAATGCCTCGATCGGCGAACAGCTTGGCCAGTGTCCGGTAGCAGGCATCGGCGCGGGCGGTTTCGTCGGCGTCCTCGCGGTTGTAGATGATCGCGTGGATGGCGCGGGCGAATCGGGCGCCGCAAACGTTTGACAGCAGGTATTCCAGCCCGTGGTCGCGGCAGATGCGGCGTGCATCTGCCTGCAGGCTATTGACGATGTCACCCGCGACCGGGGAACCCGCCGACAGCCAGATCGCGCCGCCGCCCGGCCGCCAGCCCAGCATCTTCAATTCGCTGTCGGTCGGCACGCCGGTGTTGGAGTTGATGGCGATGTGCAGGGGGCCGATGTCCTCGGCTTCCTCCAGGGGAATCTGGCGTCCCTTGCCCGAGGCCAGGAAATGCTGGGCGATGCGGTCGATCTGGGGCTGTACGGCGGCGCGACTCGCGCCGTACACGGCGCCTGATACGGTCCAGGATCCCAGGTCATACTGCCTGCGCAGCGCGGCGCGGCCCTCGTCGGACAGCGCGTGTTTGCCGCCGCTGGCCGCGTATTCGGGGTTGGTGGCCGCCGAGGACAGCAGATACAGGTCGTTGGTGGCGCGGATCAGCGTCGGCACGAAATTGCTGAGCTTCAGCGGACGGATGCGTTCGACGATCTCCCCCAGATCTTCGTCGTCGGGGAAGGTGAAAAAGAAGGGTTCGATATGCGGCGGCCGGGGCATGAGCCACATGCCTACGCGGGTGACGATGCCGAAATTGGATTGGGAGAACAGGCCGTCCAGCGTGGGGCCGAAGCTGTATTTGGAGACGTGCCAGTTGGGATGCGAGGAACCGGCCAGGCTGCCGTCGCCGGTGCGGATCACGTCGCCATTGCCGAGCACAACTTCCATGCCGCAACTCATGCCGAAGTGATCGGCGTAGGCGCCGCTGCCGCCGCCCTTGTCCAGGGCGTTGGCGAGGATGCTGCCCTGCGATGGACCTGCGGTCGGCGAGATCATCAGCTTGCTTTCCCGGCGCTGCAGCTCGTCGTGCATGGCGCGGAAGCTCACGCCGGGCTCGAGCACGCAATAGCCCAGCGTCTCGTTGACTTCCAGGATGCGATTCATGCGCCGGCCCAGGTCCACCACTACCTGGCCGGGACGGATGGGCGAGCGGGTGCCCAGACCGATGTTCTGACCATTGCTGATGGGATAGAGCTGAACGCGGAAGCGATTGGCCAGGCGCACCAGCGTTTGCACCGCCTCGGTCGAGTCGGGGTAGGCGACCGCGCCGGGGCGCACGTCGGCGCAGGGCAGGGTATGTTCGCCATAGCGTCCGAGGACGTCGTCACTCAGCGAGATCGCGTCCGCGCCAAGCTCGGCCGCTGCCGCATGGGCGAAATCTACGATAGGGTCATTGGAAGGCATACGTCTTTCACCACAGAAGATCGCCGCTGCCGGCGGTTGTCGGAACCGGCGTGGCCGCCGGCGTTGGAGTGTCGGCCGCCGCCCGCGGCGGCTTGGGCCGGAAGTCTTCAAGACCGCGTGGGGGCGGCCCGCCGGTGGCCCAGTCCAGCAGCTGGACCGTGTGCGCCACGGGCTCCGGCGTGAAGCGCGAGATCTGCACCAGGCATCCCATGTTGCCAGCGGCGATCACGTCCGGTTGGCCGGCCGAGGCGTGGGCCGCCTTGCGTTGTCCCAGCCGGTCCGAGATGGCCGGCTCGAGGATGTTGTAGGTCCCCGCCGAGCCACAGCACAGATGCGATTCGGCGATATCGCGCACCTCCATGTCCAGCTTGCCCAGCGCGCGGCGCGGCGGCCGTTCGATTTTCAGGCCGTGCTTGAGTGAACAGGAGTCGTGATACGAAACGGCCAGGCCTAGCGCCGAGCCGCTGGCGGTCAGCGACAGACTGGCGGCGATTTGCGAGATGTCCTGAGTGGCCTCGACCACCAGGCGCACCTGCGTCGACAGTTCGGGGCGGTCAGAGAGTAGCTCTTCATAGCGTTTGATGACGGAGCCGCAGCCCGATGTGGTGCTGATGATGGCGTCGATCTGCCCCGCCAGCAGCGCGGCCGACCAGCTGCGGACGGCCTGTTCCATGTGCCGGGTGGCGGCCTCGCGCCGTCCCATGTGGAGTTCGAGCGCGCCGCAGCATTGCACGCCGGGCACGTCGACGACGGCGATGCCGGCGCGTGTGAGCAGCCGCTTGGCCGAGGCGTTGATCTCGGCGCCGAGCACCGATTGGGCGCAGCCGTCCAGCAGCGCGACGCGGCGCGTCGGGTTGGCGGGCGGCTGCGGAGTGCCTTCGGTGCGTGGCGCAAACGCCGCGAGTGCGGGGGCGCTGGATAGGGAGGCCAACGCGCCCAACGGGCCGCCGAGGCGGCCGGCGGCGCCGCGCAGCAACCGGCCCGCGGCCGCGGCCGGACGCAGCAGCGCGGGGGTCGTCAGTACCCGGGCCAGCGCTGAGCGCAGCAAGCGCTGCGTCAGCGGGCGGGCCTTGCTTTTTTCGATGTGCTCACGCGCGCCGTCGATGATGGCGTGATACGAAACGCCGGCCGCGCAGGTGGTTTCGCACGACAGGCACGACAGGCAGCGGTCCAGGTGGCGCACGGCGGCCGGGCTGGGCGCTGCGCCGCTGTCCAGCATCTCGCGCGCCAGGGCGATCCGGCCGCGCGGTGAATCCAGCTCTTCGCCATCGAGCACGTAGGTGGGACAGACTGCGGTGCAGAAGCCGAAATGCACGCAACTCTCGGCGGCAGCGCGGACTGCGTCGGGGCGGTGAATGGTGATGGTCTTGGGCATGGTGCGACGGAAGCTTGCCGGCCAGGGCCGGGATGAAGCTCATTCTGCCGTCGGGCCGTGCGCGGGGCTGTGCCCAGCGCGTCAGTGGACGCCGCCCAGGGCGTCAGTCAGCCGCGGGTCTGCCCTTGCTTGAGCAGATTTACAGGCAATTCGCCGTATCGCTCGGAGAAGCGCCGCGTGAAGTGGGAGAGATTGTTGAAGCCGCAGGCGAAGGCGGCCTCGCTGACCGTGCGGGTCTTGCCGGCCGCCAGCAGCTCATGCGCGAGCGTCAGGCGGGCCTGCACCACGTAGGCTTCGAACGACAAGGCGGCATGCCGCGCAAACAGGCGGTGTAGGGTGCGGACCGATATGCGGCAGGCTGCGGCCACCGTTGCGGGCGACAGGTCCGGGTTGGCGATCGCCGTATCGATATGGCGCTTCACGCCGACGAAGCTCAGTTCGGTGGAAGGGGGCGCCGCGGCGTCCGCCAGGGATGCGCAATGCAGCGCCACGATTTCGATGACGGCATCCAGCAGCGTGTCGACGGTGCGGTCCTGCAGTTTCACCGTCGTATCGGTCAGCAGGCGCATGGCTTCGGTAAGCACGGGCGCGAACGGCATATCGGCCGGCAGGCTGGCCGGCGCGCGTAGCCGCCGCATGCCCGGGGCGCGCGCGCTCAAGGCGTGACGTGGCAACAGCACCAGCCGGCGCGAGGTTGTTTCCGGGAACGTGATGTCGAACGTGGATCCGGTGTCGAGCAGCCCGAATTCTCCGGGCCGCAGGCACAACTGCTCGTCACCCTGGGACATCAAGGCGCTGCCCTGCAATTGCAGGCTGAGCATGATGTGATCGCCATTGAGACGGCTGACTTGCCGCTGGGAGCGGCGGATCATGTGCGGGGAGCTCGCGAAGTTCACGAGCCGGACTCCCGCGCGGTTCTGGCTGGACATGGTGCCGGCGAATCCGGCGTCGGGTTCGGCGCGGAATTCAGAATCGAGCACACCGGCGCAGACCGCATCCTGCCAGAACGCCAAGGCGTGCTGGCCGTGATCGTGGGTGCTCCAGTTGTGCCATTCAGGCGCCATTTCGGCTCCGGGGTCCGTTGCGTGCTGTCGCTGCCAGCGGCATCGGCTGGCACGTTGGGTCGTGCCCAATGTAGCGAGGCAGTGGAGAATGGGCCATCCGTGCATTCCCCAGTAACGGCGTACTGTGTTCAACGAATGGAGCGTGGCATGAAACGGTTTCTATCTTTGTGGGCAGGTGCAGCGCTCGCGTTGTCGGCTTTCTGTGTCGCGGCGCAAGAGTATCCGGCACGGCCCGTGCGCATGATCGTGGGCTTCGCGCCGGGCGGCGGCAACGATATCCTGGCCCGCCTGATGGCCGAGCAGTTGCAGCGCCGCCTGGGCCAGCCCTTCATCGTGGAGAACCGGCCGGGCGCCAGCGGCGCCATTGCGATCGGCGCCGTCAAGCGGGCCGAGGCCGACGGCTATACCTTGCTGGTGGGGCCGAGCAGCGGCATGACCGTCAATCCGGCCATCTACAACAACCTGGACTACGACCCGGTCGCCGATTTCGCGCCGATCTCCCTTGTGGGGGATATTCCGATGATCCTGACCGTCAAGGCTGAAAGCTCGGCGCGCTCGGTGGCCGATCTGGTCGGCCAGGGCAAGAAGAGCGGCAAGCCTCTGTTTGCAGGCTCGGGCGCCAACTCCTTCCAGCTCGCGACCGGACTCTTCGCCAAGCGCGTCGGCCTGGAAGCGGAGGTGGTCAACTACAAAGGGAACTCTGCCGTGGTCGCGGCCTTGTTGGCCAACGAGATCGACTTTGCGCTGATCGACACTGCGGCCGTATTGCCCCAGATTCGCAGCGGCCGGCTGAAAGCGCTGGCCGTCACGGGGGCGAAGCGCTTTACCTTGTTGCCCGACGTGCCCACTGTCGCGGAGTCCGGCGTGCCGGATTTCGCAATGTCATTCTGGTCGTCCCTGTACGCCCCTGCGGGCACGCCGCAAGCCGTCATCGAGAAGCTGCAGAACGCCGTATCCGCAGCCGTGCGAGAGCGCGCCGTGGCCGATCGCCTGCTGGAACTGGGCATCGATCCTGTAGGTAGCGCACCGCAGGTCCTGGCCGATACCATGGCCCGGGAGATTCCGATGTATGCCGCGGCCGCCAAGGAGGCGAACCTGTCGCCAGTGCAGTAGGCGCGTGGAGCCGACCTGTCCGAATTTGTCCTTTGCTTTACTGCAACTGTCGACAGGCGGAAGCTGGCCGTCCGCCGGCTATGAGTGATAGGTGCTGACTCGATGACCTACATAATTCCGCAAGATATACAGGGGCGCTTACGGGGACTGCTGGTGCTGACCTCCTCCCAGTTTCCACTCGGACCGCTCTAGCTATTTGATCCGTTCCTTGCTGTCCAGGTGTGTATGGCACACACCTGAGTGCTCCGAGCCATGTATTGCACGGGCTTTTTATTTACCCTTTCACTACCCAGGGCGCGATGCTCATGGCGTCAGGGGTTGGGTCATCGCCACGGGACCGTGTGCTGCAGGTAGCCCCCGGCAAGAACCATCGACGATGGCAGGCAATACAACCCCGTTCTTCACGGCAAGTATCTCCGCCATGATGCTCACCGCGATTTCCGCGGGCGTCCTGCTGCCGATATTGATGCCGACTGGCGCATGCAGCCGTTCCAGGGATGCGGCGGTTTCGCCGAAATGCTCCATGAAGCGTTGCCTGCGGATGCCCGTATTGCGGCGTGAACCGATGGAGCCCACGTAAAACGCCGGGCTGTGCAGCGCTTCCAGGAGCGCGAGATCGTCCAGCTTGGGATCGTGGCTCAAGGCGACGATGCAGGTGCGCGTGTCGGGGGCGAGGGCCAGCACGGCGTCATCGGGCATTGCCCGGGTGATGTGCACGCCGGGCACGGACCAGCTGCCCACTTGTTCTCCGCGCGGATCGCAGACGGTCACCGCAAAGTCGTTGAACAAGGCCATGGTGGCCAGGTATTCCGCCAATGCGCCTGCGCCGATGAGCAGCATCCGGTACTGCGGCCCCAGCGTGGAACAAAGCGTCGCGCCGTCGAATTGCACTGTGGCGGGCGTCGAGGCCGGCGCCAATGTCACCGCTCCGGTGGCTACGTCAACGGTGCGCTGGACCAACTGGCCGGATTCGAGCCGCCGGACCAGGGCGTCCAGCGTTTCGTAGTCCGGCTGGAACTCCAGCAGCAGCTCCAGCGTGCCGCCGCAAGGCAGTCCGAACCGGCGCGCTTCGTCGGCTTCGATACCGTAGCGCACCAGTTCAGGCGCGCCTTGCGCGATGGCGCCTGTGCCATGGGCGCGGGTGTATCGATGAATCAGGTCGTCTTCGATGCACCCGCCCGAAACAGAGCCGACGCAGCGCCCGTCTTCGCGCAGCGCCATCATGGAGCCGACGGGGCGCGGGGAGGAGCCCCAGGTCTTGACCACCGTGGCCAGCAGCAGCCTGTGCCCGTCCGCCAGCCAGGCGCGGGCTTCGCGCAACACGCGGACGTCGACCGTCTCCATGCCTAGGCTACCCTGCGCACCGGCAGGCTGCGGATCCGCTTGCCGGTGGCGGCAAAGATGGCATTGCACAGCGCGGGCGCGACGGGCGGCACCGGGGGCTCGCCCACGCCGCCAGGAGGCAGGGTGTGATCGTCGTTGACCAGATGCGTGCGGATCACGCGCGGCGAGGCATTGTGGCGCAGCACTTCATAGTCGTGGAAGTTGCTCTGCTTCACGCGGCCGCGTTCGAACGTGATCTCGCTGGCAAGGGCAAGGCCCAGGCCCATGATGGCGCCGCCTTCCATCTGCGCGCGGATGCGTTCGGGGTTGATTTGCGGACCGCAGTCCATCGCCATGTCCACGGCCACCACGCGCACCTCGCCCTTTGCATCCACGGCCACCTCGACCACGGTGGCGGTGTAGCTCATGAAGCTGTAGCAGAATGCCAGCCCAAGGCCGTGGCCCTGGGGCAGTGTTCTGCCCCATTCCGCGCCTTTGCAGGCCGCTTCGATCACGCCGCGCAGGCGGCTCGTGTCGTAGGGATAGAGCTCGGGGGATTCTGAGTAGTTCCAGGTGTCGGCCATTGTGCCCGGGTCGATCCTGCGCGCCGGGCCGATGAGGTCGAGCGCGAAATCCTTGGGGTCCTTGCCCGCGCGGTGGGCCAACTCGGCGATGAAGCACTGGGCAGCGTAAGCGTGCGGAATGTTGGCTACCGAGCGGAACCAGCCAATACGGGCATGGGCCTCCACTTCGGCCGTTTCCACCCGGACGTTGGGAATGCGGTACGGCATGTTGATGGCCGACATGGCCGATTCGAAGAGCTGCTGGCCCTTGGCGCCTTCCGAAAAGAGGGAGGCGATGGTGGGGGCGGCACTGCGGTGCAGCCAGGACTGGACCTGGCCGTTCTTGTCCAGAACGGCCTCCAGGCGTTCGACCGACACGGTATGCAGATAGTCATGATGAATGTCGTCCTCGCGAGTCCACACCAGCTTGACTGGCGTGCCTTCGGGCATGGCGCGGGCGACGATGGCTGCCTCGTCCACGAAATCGGGCTTGGACTTGCGGCCGAACCCGCCGCCCAGCAGCAAGACATTGACCGTGACGTCGGCGGGCTCCAGTTTCAGCCGGGCGGCGACGGCATCGCGCGCGGCGATGGGGTTCTGGATCGACGTCCAGACCTCGGCGCGGCCATCCTTGATCCGGACGGTGGCCGCTGGCGGTTCCATCGAGGCATGGGCCAGATGGGGAACGTAGTACTCCGCGGCGACGCGCTCGGCTTCGGGCGCCTTGGCCCAGGCTTGCGCGGCATCGCCCTGGCTGCGCATGGTCTTGCCGGGCTTGCGCGCTGCCGATTCCAGCGTCTGGCGGTAGGCGCTTGAGTCGTAGCTGCCGTTGGGGCCGTCGTCCCATTCGATTTGCAGCGCGTCGCGGCCTTGGCGGGCCGCCCAGGTGTTGCGCGCGACGATTGCGACGCCGCCCAGGGGCTGGAATGCGGGGGCCCCTTGCATTGGCGGAATCTCCACGACCTTCAGCACGCCGGGCACGGCCAGCGCCTTGGCGCTGTCGAGACGGCGCAGCTTGCCGCCGACGACAGGGGGACGTGCGACGACGGCATAGACCATGCCTGGCAGGCGCATATCCATGCCGTAGCTGGCCTGGCCCTTGCCGATGGCCTCCAGGTCCACCAGGCGCACGTGCTCCTTTCCGATATAGCGGAACTCGGCCCGATCCTTGAGCTTGAGGGCATCGCCCGCGGGAACCGGCTGTTTGGCCGCGTCCGCCGCCAACTCGCCATAAGTCAACCGGCGCCCGGAAGGCTGGTGCAGCACCTCGTGTTGCACCGCTTTGACCTCGGCCACAGGAACCGACCAGCGCGCTGCCGCCGCTGCTTCGAGCATTTGGCGGGCGGCCGCACCGACGCGTCGCATGGGCATCAGGAAGTGCCGCACGCTGCGCGAGCCATCCACGTTCTGGTTGCCATAGCGCGCTTCATCGGCCTGCGCCTGCATGACCTTGACGCGGTCCCAGCGCGCTTCCATTTCGTCGGCCACCACCATGGGCAGGCTGGTGCGCACGCCCGTGCCCATTTCGGCGCGGTGCGCGACGATGGTGACGGTGCCGTCCGCGGCGATGCTGACGAAAACCAGCGGGTCGTCGACGGTGCCGCCGGGCATGCTGTCAGCGCCGTACTTCTGGGCGGGGGACTCGGCGGCCCAGGCTGCCGTGATCAAACCCCTGGCCGTGACCGTCAGGGTGAGCGCGCCCAAGGCGCCCTGCAGAAAGCCGCGCCGGGAAAGTTGAGCGGTGTGCGTCATTGCTTGCCTCCCTGGGCGAGGAGCCTGGCCGCCTGCTGGATGGCTGCGCGGATGCGAGGATAGGTGCCGCAACGGCAGATATTGCCGCTCATGGCGTCCTCGATGTCTTGGTCGGTCGGCTGCGCCGAGACCTTGAGCAGGCTTACCGCCGTCATGATCTGGCCCGCCTGGCAGTAGCCGCATTGGGCAACGTTCTGTTCTATCCAGGCTTGCTGCACCGCCCGGCCGACCGCATCCGCCTCTATCCCTTCGATGGTCGTGATGCTGTGGCCTGCCACGGCGGAGAGCGGGGTGACACAGGACCGGATTGGCGCGCCGTCCATGTGCACGGTACAGGCGCCGCACAACGCCATGCCGCACCCGAATTTGGTGCCGGTCATGCCGAGTTCATCCCGTAAAGTCCAGAGCAAGGGCGTTTCGCCCGGGACGTCGATATCCTTGGCCTGGCCATTGATTTGAAGTTGGGTCATGGAGGAATCCTTGGTGGGCGGGCATGGCAGGCGAAAGCTTGCCTGAACCGTGAGTGAATCACTTTTTCAAATCGGAATTCTGCCTAAAAATTCAAAAAATCTGCCTAATTGTTCCAGACAGAACTTAAGGGCGACGAGCCAGAGCTGGCGCCTGGAGCCCACGCGAACGGCTCCTTCGGATCGTCGAGGGTCAGCCCCGAGGATGTTACGCCTTCGGCCGGCCCGTCGGTGAGCACGGTGTATCCGTGCTGCCAGGTCGCGTGCAGCCCCATTTTTTCGGTTGCGCTGCAATGACGTCCACCCTGTCACATCCCATACCAGCATCTCCGCTGGCCTTCCCCGGTCCCCGATCCAGGCCTAGCCTGTCGGCTCTTTCATCTTCGACAGGAGACCCGCATGGTGAAGGCGAAACGGGTGGGCGTGCCCTATGGCGTGGAAGTAACGAACGGCCAAAACGTCCTGCTCTCCGACACGCAAAAAGACGGCAAGGGAGGAACCGCGGGCATGCGGCCGCACGAACTTCTTGAAAGCGCGCTAGCGGCCTGTGTCTGCATGTCCATCGGCATGGCCGCGGACCGCGCCGGCGTTGCGTTGCCCGAGGCGACGGTGCAGGTGGACATCGATAGGCTGGATGACGAAACCGGATTCGAGGTGAGTTTGCGCTTCGCTGCGGCGCTGACGGCGGCGCAGCAGGATCTGGTTCGCGACGCGGCGCAGGCATCGCCGGTTGCGCGCACGTTGGGCAAGACGGTGCGGGTGCGGCCAGCTGTGTTCCTGGTGGCCTGAAGAGGATGCGGGCAGAACGCGCTTCTGCCCGAGGCTCACCTACTGCCCGAACTCATAAACATAACTATTCGCCGAGCCTGCCGCTTGGTTGTACAGCGGGCACCAGCCGTTGACCGGGGCCACTTCGCAATACCGGTTGCGGCCATACACCTGGGCGATCTTCCAGTCCTGGGTCTTGTCGGCGCGTTCCAGCAGGTACTGCATGCGCACGCCGCGCTCCTTGCGGTCGCGTTCGTCGTTGTCCACCGGAAAGCCGGGCGTGGAGGGCGTGGTGTTGCGGATCTGGGCGACGACGAAGGCGCGCGTGTCGGATTGGACATCGACGTTGACGACACTGCGCTCGTAGATCTCGACGCTGCATTTTTGGTCGCCGTTCTGCCGGGCCTGCAGCTGTGCGGTGCTCAGCGAGTCTTCGGCGGCGCTGAAGGGACGGTAGAGTTCGGCCAGTTCCTTGCAGGCGGTGGCGGTATAGCGGTCGTGCGCGTCGCGCACCTGCCACCAGGATTTCACCGCCGCTTCCGGCGTGTTGGCGGCCAGCTGCAGTTGCGGCGTGGCGGCTTGAAGCCGTTCCCAGGGGGTCTCTTCCTGCTTGGAGCAACCCGTCAAGGCGATTGCCAGAACGAGCAGTAGGGCGGGCTTGGTCACGGTACTGAATCGGGTAAACAAATCGGGGGCACCATGATACCCCTTCCGCCGAGGCGCTCATCCCGTCAGGCGGGACGCAGCGCCCGCTTGTACGCTTCCAAGGTGCTGAACATCTTGCCCGCAAGCCGGAAATTGGCATCGGCGTAGCCCCGGGCGTTGCCGATTACCGCTTCGGTTCGTTCCGGATCGCCGCGGATCTGCATGATGCAATCCGCGTAGCCGGCGACGTCGCCCGGCGCGGCCAGCCAACCGGTCTGACCCGGCGTGACGATTTCCGGCAAGCCGCCGACGTCGCTGGCGACCACGGGGCGGCGCGCGGCGAACGATTCGGGCACGACGCGCGACCAGGCTTCGGTGGCCGAAGGCACCAGCACCACGTCGGCGGCGCGGATCATTTCCGCAACATTGTTGCGATGGCCGGCGAACACCACATGCTCGGAGATGCCCAGATCCACCGTCAGCTGGTGCAGCGCATAGGCATAGGGCTTGGTGCTGGCCGTGGGCATGCCGACCACCAACGCGATGGCGGGCAGGCCCAGGCCGCGTAACCGGTGCACCACGCGCAACAGATCGGCCTGGCCCTTCTCGGGACGCAGCATGCCTATGGTGGCAATGACGCAGGCGCTGTCGGGGGCGCGGATGCCCAGGGCTTGCCGGGTGCGCAGGCGCGATTGCGGCGTGTCGCCGGACTGGAAGAAGTCGTCCGCGGCCCACTCTCCGACCACGCTGATCCGCTGCGCGGGCGCCAGGCGCGCCGCGACGATTTCCTGCTTGCCCAGCAGGCTGGTCGCGATGACGTGGTCGCAGCCGAGTTTCCATTCCAGCCGGCGCCGCGGGGAGGAGGGCATGGGCTTGGCGAAGTGGCGCGTCCTGACGACCGTGCACAGGTCGCGGCACAGCGCGGCGGTCTTGCCGTCCGCGCGGCTGTGGCTGTCGATGAGGTCGATGCGCAACGTCTTGACCGCGCGCCGCAGCTTCAGGACCGTGGCCGGCGAGTAGGCGGCATCGAAGTCTATGTCCACCGCGCGCAGGCCGCGCTGCCGCGCTTCGCGCCCGATTTCACTGTCCGCCGGAGCCGCGATCGCCACTTCGTAGCCATGGCGTTGCAGCCATGCCGATTGTTCGAGGACGCGGAATTCCAGCCCGCCCAAGCTGCGTTCAGCCAGCGTATGCAGGATGCGCATGATGCTCCAGGACTTTGCGGCAGGCGCCCAGCACGTCATCGGGCGTGATGGAATTGATGCCGTCGCGGGGATGGCGGGGCACGACCGCGGCGGAGTAGGGGCGGTCCCAGAACCATTCCGGATTGGACTCGTTGAAGACGCCCACGTAGGGCACGCAGGCGCCCTGGGCGATATGCGACGGGCCGCAATCGTTGGCTACGATCAGGCGCGCACGCAGCATGATGGCGCTGAGCTCCGGCACCGAACGGCAGTAGGCGATGGAAAATTCAGGGCGCCGCATGGTTTCGAGCTTGTCGCGTTCGATGACCTCTTGTTCCCCCAGCACGAACAGGAAGCGGGTGTCCGGGCCCAGCAGCAGTTTCAGCCTCTCGGCCAGGCGCAGATAGTTCAGCAGGCTCCAGCGCTTGAACGCGCCGGAGCCGCCGCCAGGGATCATGACCACGTCGGCCCCTGGTTCCTCGTGCCGATGAGGTTGGGCCAGCGTCTGGAAGCAGCGGCGCGCCGCGGCCTCGGCGTCGAACTGCTGGTACGACGCCAGCAGCCGGAGATTGGCCAGGCCGATGTACTCGGCAATGCTCTTGCGATGGGAGTGCGTCCAGGCCAGGTCGCTCATCCGCGCGTTGTGAAAACCGAAGCGCATGGTTGGCCGGCGCAGCAGGTTGATCAGGCCGAAGCGTTCGCTGCTGTGATGCAGGCTGACGCAAACCGGGGTGTGCTTCTTGAGCGTGCGCAGATAGTCACCGAACGTGGCGGCCCGGACGAACTCGTCGACCCAGGGCACGCCGCGGTAGAAGCCGGCCAGGTCGTCGCGGGCCACCACCCGGATCCGCCTGGAAGCCCACCAGGTTTTCAGTTGATAGAGCGCCGGCAGGGCGACGATCTGGTCGCCCAGCCGGGGCTGGCTTCTGACATAGACGACGACTTCCGACATGGGCAACCTCGCTTGCACGGCAGTTTTTTGGAGGTCCGCAGACCGCTGCCGCGCAATGTATCGATCCAGTCGAATGAATCTTTCCGAGGTCTTTTAAGGAGTGTGAAGAACCTGCCGAACGTGCTTTACACAACTAAACAACTACGCCCGTATGCGGTTCGCGTTCACGTCGTCGTTGCGCGCTTACTTGGAACCGCCCGAGTTCGGGTAGCCCGGAGGCGGCGCCGCGCCACCGCCCTTGGTACTGGGCACGTTGTCGTTGGCTTCGCGGTGGCGACCCTGCTTGTCGGTCTTGTGCATGTCCGACCGGGTGTGGTCGCTCTTGTTCAGGTTGGGCGGGTTGGTCGGCGTGTTCGGCGTCGCATTTGGCGCGGGCGGCTTCTGTCCGGGCGGCACGGGCTGGTTGGGGGGGACGGCGGTGCTGTCGTTGGGCGTGTTGGACGGCGAGGTGGGCATGGCTGACTGCGCCAGCGCACCGGCCGAAGCCAGTCCGGCGGACAGGGCCAGCGCGTAGGTGAAGGCTCGGATTTTCATGAGTACGCTCCTATGTGGGAAATGCTGGAACCTATCCGCAAGCGTCATGCCCGGCCGGCGGGCCGTCTCTCCTCTCTCTGTGACGGTCCGCGGAACGGAAGTTTTTACCGACGTCCTGACGTCATGTCAGTCGGCCCCCGTCCTGGCGCTTTCGGCATGGCGGTTGCTGACGCCATCCGCATTTCGGCCCATTCACATAGACATGCCTGCCACGCCCCTCCATCCTTTTGCGGCCCGTCCAGGTTCCTTGGACCCAGGCGGGCCGCTGGCCGTGATTTCGCCGCATCTGGACGATGCCGTTTTCAGTTGCGGCGGATTGCTGCAAGCTCATCCCGGCAGCACCGTCATTACCGTATGTACGGGCCTGCCCGACAGGGCCGACCGCGCCGCCGACTGGGACCGCCGCTGCGGATTCGCGACGGCCGCCCAGGCGATGGAAGGGCGCATGGCCGAGGAACGCGAGGCCTTGCGGATCACGGCGAGCGCCGCCCTGGGCCTGGGCTTTCTTGATTCGCAATACCGCCAGGAACGGCAGGCAAACATTTCCCTGCTTGCGGACAGGCTGTTGCATGCCCTGGTCCGCGTGGCAGCCCGCCGGGTGGCCCTGCCCCTCGGGTTATTTCATGACGATCACATCAGCGTGAGCGAGGCGGGCCTGCGGGTATGGCGGATATGTCCGCGGCTCTCGTGGTTTCTCTACGAGGACGTGCCATACCGTGCGCGCGCGGGCGCGGTGCGAGAACGGCTCGCGCAGTTGGAAGCCCGCGGCATTGCCATCGCCCGCGCGCGGCTGAACTCGGACCTGGAACGCAAGGCGCAGGCGGTAATGGCCTACGCATCGCAATTGCGGGGCCTGGGCGGACTGCCGGCCAGCGCGGCGCAGCCCGAAGGCTACTGGCGCATCGTCGGACCGGGAGCGCCAGGGTGAGAGCATGGACCTTGCCGCCGCGGGTATCCGTCGTGGTGCTGACACATAACCGCTGCCGCGAACTCTGCCGCACCTTGGGGCGGCTGAACGCGCAGCCGGACAGCCACCCCATCGTCGTCGTGGACAACGGCAGCGCGGATGGCACCGCGTCGACCGTGTTGCGCCAGTTCCCGGATGTGCTGTTGATTCGCGCGGGCGCCAACCTGGGAGCCGCCGGCCGCAACCTGGGCGTGGAGCGCGTGACGACTCCCTACGTCGCTTTTTGCGACGATGACACCTGGTGGGGCCACGGTTCGCTGGAGCGTGCAGCCGACGTGCTCGACCGACATGCCGACATCGCCGTCTTGAACGCCTGCATCAGCGTGGGAGCAGGCGAACGCGAGGACCCGGCCTGCGCGGCCATGGCCTGCAGCCCGCTGCCTCGGGTTGCGGGGGTGGGACCGGAGTTGACGGGTTTCATGGCTGGTGCCTGCGTGATGCGAGTCGGCGCGTTTCGGCTGGCGGGGGGCTATTGGCGGCCGTTCTTCATCGGAGGCGAGGAAGCCTTGCTTGCGCAGGACATCATGGCCGAGGGAGGGCGGATCGTCTATGCACCGCAGTTGCACGTCCACCATTGGCCATCGCTGGCGCGCGACGGCGCGCTGCGACGCCGGATGCTGGCGCGCAATGCGCTGTGGACGGCCTGGCTGCGGCTGCCTCCGGCGCTGGCATTGGCCCGCAGTCTTTCCATCTTGCGCGGGGTGCCCGCGTGGGGAGCGCGAATCCAAGCCTTACGTGACGCTTGCGCCCACTGGCGGACGATCCGGGCGCACCGTCGTCCCTTGGATGCCTCCATTTGCGCAAAGCTGAAGCAGGTCTGGTCAACGCAAGCCGGGCGCTGACTTTCAGGCATGCGAATTGCGCACCGCCCGCGTCGATGTGCCGCGGCAAACCTACTGGGAGGGATTTCCTCATGCAAAACATACCTTTGGCCGCCTACTGGGAGCGGGAGGCGGCAGCGCAGGCCGTGAAGCTTGCGCTTCCCATGCTCGAAGCCGCACGCGGCGATAGCGGCGTTGGCGAAAGCGGCTTTTTCCACGTGGTGATCATGAATCCATTGGCCCGCCCGGAAGCTTGCGACTTCGCGAGCGCCATTCTTTACGAAGAAAGCGTGGGAGATCCGCGGGAATGGGACGCCGATTATGGCGCTTATGCCCGCGGCAAGGCGCGATTGAGTTGGCGCACCGGGCGATCCAGCCACGACGTCCTCGCATTGCAACCGCATCTGCTGCATGCCAAGGACACGCGGGTGTGGGGCAGTGTGGCTATCGACGGCATCGTGGTAGCGGTCAGCGGCGCGAATCCCTGGTTCGACGAGGCCTTCGCCGCCGCCATCGCGTATCTGTTCAAGGCGGTGGTTCTGGGGCGGCAGGATCGTTCCTGAGCGGAAAGCGTGCCGCTTTGCGGGATGGCGTTGCGCCGGCACGCATCAAACCGGTTGCGGCGGAATGGCATTTGCTGGCGCAGTCCCCCGTCTACGAGGGAGCCTGCCATGAAGGAAACCGGAAGCAATGGGACCGACTTCGCCCGCAAGGAGGTCACCCGTAGCATTCTGCTGGCGCTGTGGAAGTACCGGCGCCGTACTGCCGCCGCCGTAGGATTGCTGGTGGCGGCCAAGCTGCTCATGGTACTGGTGCCGGTCCTGCTCAAGCAGATTGTCGATACGCTAAGCGGGCCCGGCATGCTGACGCTGCCGGTGTTCCTGCTGCTAGGCTACGCGCTCATGCGATTCGGCGGCAGCGTATTCACCGAGTTGCGAGATGTGGTGTTCGTGCGGGTTGCCCAGCGCAGCGTAGCGGACTTCACAATACGCGTGTTCGACCAGCTGCAGCGCCTGGGCGCCAGGTTCCACGGCGCCAGGCAGACCGGCAGCCTGGCGCGCGACGTGGAGCGCGGAACGGCCGGGGTAGGGTTCCTGTTGGGCACGGGCCTGTTCACGCTATTGCCGACGCTGGTGGAGATCGTTTCCGTCGTGCTGATCCTGGTAATGGGATACAGCGCCTGGTTCGCACTCATCGTCACCGTTACCTTCGCCGCCTACTTCACCTACACGACGGTGCTGGTACGCAAACGCGTGGCCTATCAGCGTCGGCTCAATGAACTGGATTCACGGGCCAGCGGCCGGATGGTGGACAGCCTGCTCAATTACGAGGCGGTGAAGCTCAATGCCAATGAAGCGCTGGAATCCGAGCAACTGACCCGCGTGCTGGGCGATTGGACCGAAGTCGGAATACGGAACCAGCGTTCGCTGTCGCGGCTGCATGTGGGCCAGAGCGGAATCATCGCCTGCGGCGTGGCTGCGGTCATGCTGCTGGCAGGCCAGCAGGTCGTGAGCGGGCAGATGACGGTGGGCGATCTGGTGCTCGTCAATGCCTACATCATCCAGATCTGCCTGCCGCTCAATACGCTTGGGCTCATCTTCAGGCAGGCGAAGGAAGCGTTCGTAAATGCGGAGCGGGTTTGCGACCTGCTGCGCCATCCCGCGGAAACCGGCGACGACGCGAGCCTGCCGGCGCTGGATCCCGGCGCGGGCGACATCCGCTTCGAAAACGTGGGCTTTGGCTACGAGCCCGGGCGCCAGATCCTGTGGGATATCGACTTTTCGGTTCCGGCGGGCACTACGCTGGCGGTGGTGGGCGGCAGCGGTTCGGGCAAGTCCACGCTGGCGCGCCTGCTGTTTCGCTTCTACGACCCGGACGCGGGCCGCATCGTCGTCAATGGGCAGGATCTGCGCACGGCCAATGTGCGCAGCGTGCGGCGGGCGCTGGGCATCGTTCCACAGGACACGCTGCTTTTCAACGACACCATCGCCTACAACATCGCATACAGCCGGCCGGACGCCACCCGCGACCAGATCGTCCAGGCGGCGCGCGGGGCGCGGGTGCACGACTTCATCGACAGCCTGCCCGCCGGGTACGACACGCCGGTCGGCGAGCGCGGAGTCAAGCTCTCGGGCGGCGAACGTCAGCGTATCGCCATCGCGCGGGCCATCCTGAAGAATCCGCCCATCCTGGTTTTCGACGAGGCGACGTCCGCACTGGACACCCGTACCGAGCGCGCCATCCAGGCCGAACTGGAGCGGCTTTCCCGCGGGCGCACGACGCTGATCATCGCCCACAGGCTGTCCACCATCGTGCATGCGCACAACATCCTGGTGCTGGACCGCGGCCGCGTGGTCGAGCAGGGGCGGCATGAGGCGCTGCTGGCGCAGGACGGGATGTATGCGCAGATGTGGGCCTTGCAGCGTCAGCAGTCCGCATTGGAGGAGGCCCGCGGGCACGATACGCGGCAGCCGGTCAATCTGCTGGCGGTCGTGGCAGGCGTGCTGGACGCGCTGCGCGAGATCGCGCAGGAGAAAGGCGTGAACCTCTACACCTTGATCGGCAATGAAGCCGCGCGCATCACGGGGGATCCGAGCACCTTGCAGCAGCTGGTCTGGGACCTGTGCCTGCATGCCGTGGCCGTCACGCCGCCGGGTGGACGCATCGAAATCCGGCTGCGTCGCGAAGGCCCGATGACCCGGCTGGCCGTGACCGACGGCCGCAAGGAGCGCGCGGTGGATGCGGCGCCCGTGGAAGCTGACGATTCGTTGAATGTCCCCGATACCTTGCGTGCCGCGGCCGCGCTTGATCCCGCGCAGCTTTCCGCCTTGGTCCAGCGGCAAGGCGGCGTCTTCCATAGCGCGTTCGCGCCGGCTGGCGGACTGACCTATTCCGCCGATTTCCCGGTACGCGCGGTGGAGGCGACGGCGCTGCGCAGCGATATGCGCCTGCCCAATCTGCGCGACGCATTCATCATGGTGGTCGACGACCAGCAGGAAGCGCGCGAGATGCTTGCCGAAATCCTGCGCTCGCACGGTGCGAGGGTTGCCCAGCACAAGGACGGCGAGCAGGCACTGGCGGCGTTCGAGGCCCTGCCGGCCGAACAGTGGCCCCAGGTGCTGATCTGCGATCTGTCGCTGGCCGACATCGATGGCTACGAAGTCGTGGGGCGCATACGTGCGATGGAGGCGGACCGGGGCGCGGCGCTGGCGTTGAGATTGCCCGCTATTGCACTGTCCGGCCATGTTACGCAGGAGGCGCGCCTGCGCAGCCTGTTGGCGGGATTCCAGGTCCATCTGGCCAAGCCGGTGGACCCCAATGAGCTGCTGGCGACCGTGGGGTCTCTGCTGCCCGCGGCCGCACATGGGCAGGGCGATCATGGCACTTCTTACACTCGCGGGTAAGAAGTGCCGACAGGCGCCGCGAGCATCGCTCCGGCTGAAAAATACGACTCGTGGAGAGTCGTTGCGGCACGCTGCTTGCTCCTCTCAAACCGTACGTCCTGCGCCGCGCAAAGGCCCGGCCAGCATCGAACGAAATGCAAGAGGAGCAAGCAATGAAGCATGATCCAAGATACGCGCCCCGGCATGACGCTGACGATTTCGACAGGGATCCCGGCCGGGATGCTTCCCGAGATGGGCCCTACCGGCGCGAGGCCGCGCGAACTCCGGGCGGGCGTACGACCCGTGCTGGCCTGCGCAGCCGCAGCGCCGATCCCGGCCAAAGCAGTTATGGGGGCTTCAGCAACGAGGACCCCTCCTACCAGCGGCAGCAGGTATATGGTTCGCGCGAACCCTCTTACTCCGGCCCGACTTCCTTCGGCGACGAGGAGGGCGGCTACTACGGGGATCGTCCCGCCTGGGACGATGAGCAAGACCTTTCCTTCCAGACCGCGGAGCGTGGAGGTTATAACCGCGGCCCTCAGGCGTGGCGGGACCGGGGTTCGCGCCGGATCGACCCACGCGGTTATGTCAGGACCGACGAGCGCGTGCGCGAGATCGTCTGCGAGCACCTTGCGGACAGCGGCCTGGACGTCAGCGATGTGTCGGTCAGCGTTGCCGAGGGTTGCGTGACGCTGGAGGGCACGGCGCCGGACCGGCGCACCAAGCACCGCATCGAAGACAGCGTGGACGCGTGCGCGGGGGTCAAGGACGTGGAAAACCGCATCCGGGTCGCCGGCGCCGTGGCAGGGCGCCAATCCGGAGACGCATCATGAACAAGATCGCATTGATCAGCGAGCATGCTTCGCCGCTGGCCATCGCCGGCAGCGTGGACAGCGGCGGGCAGAACGTCTATGTGGCGCACGTCGCGCGGGAGCTGGCACGGGCCGGCATGCAGGTGGATATCTTCACGCGCAAGGACAACGCGGCGCTCCAGGCGGAACACGCCTGGATGCCGGGGGTGAGGGTGATCCACGTGCCTGCCGGCCCCGAAGTCTATCTGCCCAAGGAGCAGATGCTGCCCTACATGGATGAGTTCGCGGCCTATCTGCTGCGCTACTTCGGGCGGCAAGCCCAGGGCTACGACGTCATCCACGCCAACTTTTTCATGTCGGCCATGGCCTCGTTGCCGGTGTCGCAACGCTATGGGATTCCTTTGGCGGTGACCTTCCATGCGCTTGGCAAGGTGCGCCGACAGTACCAGCAGGAGGCGGATCTGTTTCCCGACACCCGGTTCGACATCGAAGAGGAAGTGATCAGGCGCGCGGACCGCATCATTGCCGAATGTCCCCAGGACCGCCGCGACCTGGTGGGCCTGTACGGCGCCGACCCGCGCCGTATCGACATCGTTCCCTGCGGCTACGACGCGGCCGAGATGGCCCCCATGAATGCAGCCCGGGCCCGTGCGACGCTGGGTTGGAATGATGACGCCTACACCTTGCTGCAGCTGGGCAGGATGGTTCCCCGCAAGGGCGTGGACAACGTCATCCGTGCGCTGGGACGGCTGCGCTGGCGCCATGGCGTGGTCGCCCGGTTGTGCGTGGTGGGCGGCAATTCCGACGATGCCGACGAAAGCGCCACGCCCGAGATCGGACGCCTGCGCAGAATCGCCGACGAGGAGGGTGTCGGCGCGTGGGTGGAGTTCACGGGGCGTCGCCATCGTGACGAACTTGCCACCTACTACAGCGCCAGCGATGTATTCGTGACGACTCCCTGGTACGAACCGTTCGGCATTACCCCGGTGGAAGCGATGGCCTGCGGGCGGCCCGTAGTGGGTTCGGACACGGGCGGCATACGCAGCACGGTGGTGCATGGCAAGACCGGATTCCTGGTGCCGCCGCGCGACCCCGACAGCCTGGCCGCGCGGCTGGCGGAACTGGCCGCCGATCCCGCAATGCGCGCAAGCATGGGCGAGGCCGGGCGTCTGCGGGCGCGGCGCCTGTACACCTGGAAGCGAGTGGGGCAGGACCTGCTTTCCATTTACCGGCACATGGCTGCTGCGCCGGTGCTTGCGCCGCGCGATGTCACGCGCGTTGCCGCTTGAAGGAGTGAAGCATGCATGAATTCGAAAGCCTGGAAGGACGAGTCGTCATCGTGACGGGGGGCGGCAGCGGCTTGGGAGCGGCCTTGTGCGAGATGCTGGCGGCGGAGGGCGCGCGCGTGGCCGTCGCCGATATCGACGAGCAGCGCGCCCATGAACTGGCCGCCAAGCTCAAGCGTGAAGGCGCCGACGTGATGGCGTGCATCATGGATGTGGGGGTGGTGGCGGACGTGCAGAACGGACTGGACGCAGCGGTGCGCCAGTTCGGCAAGCTCGACGCCATCGTCAACAGCGCCGGCGTGGACGTCACTGCGCCCATAGACAAGCTGGATGCCGACGTCTGGGAACGGGTGCTGCGCACCAACCTGACCGGCCCCTTCCTGATGGCCAAGCTGGGCAAGGACAGGCTCAGCCCTGGAGGCCACATCGTCAATGTCGCGTCCACCGCGGCGCGCCGCGCCTGGCCGAATGCCAGCGCCTACCACGCCAGCAAGTGGGGGCTGATGGGCCTGTCGCACGCCCTGCATGCGGAGCTGCGCGGCGCGGGTCTGAAGGTCAGCGCCGTCATCGCGGGGGGTATGCGTACGCCGTTTCTGCTGGACCGTTTCCCCGACATCGACACGGGGACCCTGCAGGATCCTGCGAACGTGGCGCGCGCCGTGCGTTTCGTGCTGACCCAGCCGGGCGAGACGGTGGTGCCGGAGGTGATGGTCCTCCCCATGAAGGAAACGTCATGGCCATGAGGCCGGCGGTCTTTCTGGACAAGGATGGGACCGTGCTGGAGGACGACCCGTACAACGTCGACCCCGGCCGCATGGCCTATGCGCCGCAGGCGTTTTCCGGCTTGGCGCGGCTGGCTGCGGCGGGGGTGCCACTGGTCGTTGTCAGCAACCAGCCGGGAGTCGCCAAAGGCCTGTTTCCCGCCGTGGCGCTGGAAGCCGTGCACGCCAAGCTTGCCGCGATGTTCGGCGCCGCGGGCGCGCGCCTCGACGGATTCTATTGGTGCCCGCACCACCCGGAAGGCGTGGTCGAAGGCTACGCGGTCCAGTGCGAATGCCGTAAGCCCCGGCCCGGGCTACTGCTGCGCGCCGCGCGGGAGTTGGATCTTGACCTCGCGCGGTCGTGGTTCATCGGGGACATCCTCGATGACGTGGAGGCGGGGAACCTCGCCGGATGCCGCAGCATCCTGCTCGACGTCGGGCATGAAACCGAATGGCGGGAAGGACCCGATCGCATGCCCCATTGCCGAGCGCCGGACCTGGACGCGGCCGCGCGCATCGCAGTCGCCGCCCTGGACGGCAGCCAGCCGGCGCAGGGAGCGTGAAATGAACGGCGAATGGCGTGAATGCTCGCATGTACTGTGCGTGCGCCTGGACAACATGGGCGATGTGCTGATGTGCAGTCCCGCTTTCCGCGCATTGAAGCAGTCCGGCGCCCAACGGCTGTCCTTGCTGACATCGTCCTCCGGGGCCCGGCTGGCGCGGCACATTCCGGAGATCGATACCGTCCTGGCGTATGACGCGGCCTGGATCAAGAATGCATCCCGGGGGCGAGAGGACGATCTGGCTGCGATCAGGCGGCTGCAGGCCTTGCGGCCGGAGGCCGCCGTCATATTCACGGCCTACAGCCAGAGTCCGCTGCCTGCGGCGCTGCTGTGCCACCTGGCCGGCGTGCCTCGGGTGCTGGCCCACAGCCGCGAGAATCCCTACCGCCTCATCTCGGACTGGCAGCGGGAAACCGAGCCCGACGCAGGCATACGCCACGAGGTGCGGCGTCAGTTGGACCTGGTGGCCAGCGTAGGCGCGTTCAGCGCCGACACCCGTATGTCGTTTTGCGTGTCCGAGGCAGACCGGCTGTCCTTGCGGCGCAAGCTGCATGAGCAGGGCGTGACCGAGCAGGAAGGCTGGATCTGCGCGCACGCCGGCGCCACCGCGCCGTCGCGGCGCTATCCCGCTGCCTTGATGATGCAGGCGCTGGTCGGTTTGCGCGGCGACGGGCGGCGCATGCTTCTGCTGGGCGGCCATGAGGACCCGGCGCTGGCCCCAGCGTTGATGAATGCCCGTCCGTTGCTGCCGGGGTTGATCGACCTGTCCGACCAGCTCACCCTGGGCGAGTTGGGCGCCGTCCTGGAAGGGGCCGCTCTGATGGTCTGCAACAACAGCGGTCCTGCGCACATCGCGGCGGCGCTGGGCGTGCCCGTGGTGGACCTGTATGCGCTGACCAATCCGCAGCACACGCCATGGCAGACGTCCTCTCGTGTGCTGAATCAGGACGTTCCCTGCAAGTACTGCTATCGAAGCGTCTGCCCCCTGGGCCATCAGGCCTGCCTCGCCGGGGTGAAGCCCGAACGCGTGACCGAGGCTGCGCGCGAGCTGCTGGCCGAAGCGCGGGCGGCAAGACCTGCGATGGGCACCGTCATGAAGGAGATCCCATGTTTACTCTAGGCATAAACGCGGCATACCACGATTGCTCCGCCGCCCTGGTCCGCGACGGCGTGGTGCTGGCGGCGGCGGAGGAAGAACGGTTCACGCGCGTCAAGCACGGCAAGCGGCCGGTCCCGTTCACCACCTGGCAATTGCCGTACTACGCGATCGACTATTGCCTGTCGGCCGCGGGAATCAGGCTGCGGGACGTTGACCACATCGTCTATTCATACGATCCGGCGCTGCTCGCTGAAGGGCGGCCCCACCCTGCGGATATCGCATTGCCCCTGGAGCCTGCGCGGGCCGGCGTTGCGGAGGAGGGAAGTTCGCCCTGGGATCCGTTGTTCCTGTCGTACCTGGTGAATGCGCCAAGGCAGCTTCTGGACGGGGCGCCTCACCATCTCAAGTCCCCGCGCTTCGACGACCTGACGCTGGAGCACATCATGGACCGCTGGGTCTATCTGGATCATCACCTGTCGCATGAAGCGAGCGCGTTCCTGGCGGCGCCTTGCGCGGAATCCGCAGTGCTGACCATGGACGGACGGGGAGAGCGAACCACCACCAGCTACGGCAATTTTTCCGCGGGCGAGTATGCGCGGTTGAAGCAGATCGACCTGCCGCATTCGCTCGGACTGCTTTATGAGGAGGTGACAAGCTATCTCGGGTTCCTGCATTCCAGCGACGAGTACAAGGTGATGGCCTTGGGCTCGTATGGAAAACCGGCGTTCCGCAATGAATTCCGCGAAATCCTGCACCTGGAGGAAGCGGGCGGGTACTCACTGCATCCGGCCAATCTTGTGGAACGCTTTGGTCCAGCCAGGCGCCGCGGCGCGCCCTTTGACGACCGCCATAAGAACATCGCAAGTTCGTTGCAATACGTGCTGGAGGAGACCGCGTTGCATATGGTGCAGTGGCTGCATGAGGCAACGGGAGCCGCCAATCTCAGCATGGCGGGCGGTGTGGCGCTGAACTGCGTGATGAACGCGCGCATCGCGCGTGACGGCCCCTTCAAAAGCGTGTGGGTTCAGCCGGCGGCCGGCGACGCGGGCACGGCGCTGGGCGCCGCGTTGTATGTGGACTATCACCGGCGCGGCGGCAAGCGCGAATGGGCGATGGAGGACGCTTATCTCGGTCCGTCCTATCCGGACGACGAGATCGAGCGCTTTTTGTATGGATCGCGGCAGGATTTTCGCCGGCTGGACGACGTGGCGGGTGAAGCCGCGGCGTTGCTGGCCCAGGACAAGATCCTGGGGTGGTTCCAGGGCCGGATGGAGTTCGGCCCGCGTGCGCTCGGTGCGAGGTCCATCCTGGCCTCGCCGCTGGATGGGGCCATGCAGGCGCGGCTGAATGGCCTGAAGGACCGCGAGGATTTCCGGCCGGTCGCGCCCGTCGTGATCGAAGAGCGGGCGTCCGAGTGGTTCGACGGGCGGGGAGGGACGATCTGCGCGCCGTTCATGCTGTTCGTCTATGACGTGCTGGCCCACAAGGCGCAGCAGATACCTGCTGTCCGTCACATAGACGGGACGGCGCGCGTGCAGACGGTGCGCCGCGACCAGAATCCGCGCTACTACGACCTGCTGGCAGCGTTCGAGCGCCTGACGGGCGTGCCCGTGCTGGTGAATACCTCCTTCAATACCCGCGGAGAACCGGTGGTCTGCACGCCCCGCGATGCCGTCGAGTGCTTTTGGACCTCGCCCCTGGACGCGCTGGTCATCGGACCGTACCTGATAGAGAAACCGCGATGAACGGCATTCCGGAACCGATCCAGGTGTCGGTGGTCGTCCCCACCTTCAGGCGGCCGGCGCTGCTGGAACGCTGCCTGCGGGCCTTGGCGCGCCAGCAGTTCTCGCGCGATGACTACGAGGTCCTGGTTTGCGACGACGCCGTCAGCAGCGCCACGCGAGCGCAGGTCGACCTGCTGAGGGAGGCGTGGGGCAACCGTCCGGCATTGCGCTATCTGCCGGTGGCGGGAACGCGAGGTCCAGCGGGTGCGCGCAATCTGGGCTGGCGCAGCGCAAAGGCGGAAATCATAGCTTTTACCGACGATGACACCATACCCGAGCCGCAGTGGCTGCGCCATGGCGTGAGTGCACTGACGGCGGATATCGCTGCCGTGACCGGAACCACCGAAATGCCCATTCCGGAGCCGCCCAACGATTACGAGCGCGACGCGGCCGGCTTGACTCGCTCCGAGTTCATTACCGCGAACTGCTTTGTGCGGCGCTCGGCGCTGCAGGCGGTGGGCGGCTTCGATCCGCGCTATACGATGGCGTGGCGCGAGGACTCGGACCTGCATTTCGCGCTGCTGGACAGCGGCCGTGTGGTGAAGCGCGAGCCGCGCGCGCGCGTGCTGCATCCATTGCGGCGGGCCCGGTTTGTTGCGGGCCTGGGCATGCAGAAAAAGGCGATGTTCGACATGCTCTTGCGCCGCAAGTATCCCCTGCTCTACCGGCGCCGGATTCGATCCACGGCCTGGCCTTTCTACCTGTTCGTGACCTTGGCGCTGGCGGCCGCCCTCGCGTTGGCTGCGTTCGGACGTCCTTACGCTGCGCTCGTGGCCGCGGCTCTCTGGGCCGGGCTGAGCACGCGCTTTTTCCTGCGGCGCCTGCGCGGCACTCGGCGCTCCGCGCGCGACGTGGCGGACCTGGCGATCACGTCGGCCTGCATTCCGCTGCTCTCGATCTGGTGGCGCTGCGTGGGCCTGCTCCGGTTTGGAAGGGGCCGGCCATGACCATGCTGCTTGATTCCTCTCGCCCCCTGGCCAGCATTGCCGT
Organism: Achromobacter sp. K91; assembly: GCF_003576205.1. Lineage (NCBI taxonomy): Bacteria > Pseudomonadati > Pseudomonadota > Betaproteobacteria > Burkholderiales > Alcaligenaceae > Achromobacter > Achromobacter sp. K91. The sequence continues at coordinate 67,847 of NZ_QWFB01000020.1, forward strand.
GTTCCGCGCCTTGCAGCTCGGCGACCTGCTATGCGCGGTGCCCGCGTTGCGGGCATTGCGGCGCGCGTTTCCGCGAGCGCATATCGCCTTGATCGGGCTGGAAGGGGCGCGGGAATTCCGTGACCGCTTCCAGTCCTATGTTGATGAACTGATCCGATTTCCCGGCATACCCGAGTTCCCGGAACAGCCGGCCAGTCCGCAGGAATTGCCCGACTTCTTCGAGCAAATGCGGCAACGTCGGTTCGACGTGGCGCTGCAGTTGCATGGCAGCGGGGCCAGCTCGAACGCGCTGGTGCAAAAGCTGGGGGCTGCCAGGTGGGGCGGATTCGTGCCCGACGCCAATGGCGAGGTTCCGGGGCTTTGCATGGCTTGGCCTGACGGACTGCCGGAGCCGCGCCGTTATCTGGCGCTGTTGCGTCATCTTGGGATCGACGCCAGCGACGACCGACTGGAATTTCGCTGTACGGAGGCGGACAGGCGCGCTGCGCAATACCTGCTGCGCGCACACGCGCTGGATCCCGCCAGACTGGTGCTCATGCACATCGGAGCGCGCCTGCCCTCGCGGCGTTGGCCGTTGGACCGTTACGCGCGGGTGGCGACGTCCTTGGCCGGCCAGGGCTGGCAGGTCGCGTTGACGGGTACGAGCGCGGAAAGAGACATGGTCGACCAGCTGCGGCGGGAGGCCGCCGTGCCGCTGGCCGATCTGTGCGGCGCGACCGGCCTGGGAAGCCTGGCCGCCTTGGTGGGAGCTTGCCGGCTGCTGATCTGCAATGACACTGGCATTTCGCATGTGGCGGCCGCGATGGGGGCGCCCAGCGTCGTCATCGCCTGCGGCAGCGACGCGCAGCGGTGGGCGCCGCTGGATAGCCAGCGTCACCGGGTGCTGGCTGCCAGCGCGCCGTGCCGCCCTTGCGCCTTTCATGAGTGTCCCATCGGCCATCCCTGCGCGTTGGCCGTGATGGTGCCGCAGGTGCTGGACCAGGCGCGCAGGCAACTGGAGAGGTCGGCGCCATGATCACACCGCTCACCACGGACCCTGCGGTCCGGCGCCTGCGCATCCTGACCTGGCACGTGCATGGCAACTATCTGTATGCGCTGGGCCACGTGCCCCACGACTTCATTGTTCCGGAACTGCCCGGAGGCCCGCCCGGCTATGGCGTACTGGGCCAGCGCATCCCCTGGACCGATAACGTCGCCCAGGTTCCGGCCGCGGACCTGCGCTCGTTGCGGTTCGACTGTGTGCTGTACCAGTCGCGGCAGAACCTCGAGGACGCGCGCTTGCTGCTCAGCGACCAGCAGCGCGCTTTGCCCTGCGTTTACCTGGAGCACAATCCGCCGGAGCCGCATCCCACGGATACGCCGCACCCGTTCACGCACGACCGGGGCTTGATCGTGCATGTGACGCCGTTCAATGCGGCGATGTGGGACAACGGCAGCATGCCGGTGCGTGTGGTCGAGCATGGCGTGCCACCGCCGGGCGCCTCCTATGACGGTTCGCAGGAACGCGGCATAGCGGTGATCAACCATCTGGCACGCCGAGGGCGGCGGCTGGGCCGCGATATCTTCGAGTCCATCCGCGCGCATACGCCGCTGGACCTCATCGGCATGGGCTCCGAGGAGCTGGGCGGCCTGGGAGAGCTCCCCAACATGGAGGTCGCGTCATGCCTGGCGTGTCACCGCTACTTTTTCAGCCCCATTCGCTATGCCAGCCTGGGCCTTTCGCTGGTGGAGGCCATGCTTTGCGGCGTGCCGGTGGTGGGCTACGCGGCAACCGAATTGCCCACGGTGATCCGGAACGGCGAGAACGGTTACGTGGACACGCGGCAGGACCGTCTGGTCGAGGTGGCGCGCCAGCTCCTGCGCGAGCCCGGACTCGCGCGTTCCTGGGGCGCCGCGGGGAGACAGACTGCGCTGGAGCGTTTCGGCATGGAACGCTTTGTCCGCGATTGGATGAACGTGTTCGACACGATACTGGAGGCAGCATGATGGACGATACTGTACGAACGGGCCGGGCGCTGGTTGCAGGCGGAGCCGGTTTCCTGGGTTCGAACCTCTGCGCGCGTCTACTGGCAGATGGCTGGGATGTCTTGTGCGTGGACAATTTCCAGACGGGGCGCGCCTGCAATCTCGCCGGGCTTGCTTCGCATCCGCGCTTTTCGGTCTTGCGCCACGATATCGTGGCGCCTCTCGCGGATATCGCGGTCGACCGCATCTACAACCTGGCCTGTCCAGCGTCGCCAGTGCATTACCAGGCCGATCCATTGAGGACTTTGCGCACCTGCGTGCTGGGCTCGATGCAATTGCTGGAGTTGGCGCGGCGCTGCGGCGCGTGCGTGCTGCAGGCGTCGACCAGCGAGGTCTACGGAGATCCGCTGGAACATCCGCAAAGGGAAGGGTACTGGGGACATGTCAACCCGGTGGGGCCGCGTTCCTGCTACGACGAGGGCAAACGCTGCGCGGAGACCATATTCATGGAGTACGCCCGGCATGAGGGCGTGGTGGTGAAGATCGCCCGCATCTTCAACACGTATGGGCCCCATATGGCGCCGGACGACGGGCGCGTGGTGTCCAACTTCATCGTGCAGGCGCTGGCGGGCGAGCCGCTCACCATTTACGGCGACGGCATGCAGACGCGTTCGTTCTGCTATGTGGACGACTTGATCGACGGACTGGTACGGTTGATGGAAAGCCCCGCGGCGGTCGGCCGTCCCGTCAATTTGGGCAACCCCGCTGAATTGACGATGCTGGAAATGGCGGACATGGTGCGTGAGCTGACCGGCGCGCAAGTTCCGCTGGTGCACCGGAATCTGCCCTTGGACGATCCGATGCAACGCTGTCCCGATATATCGCTGGCCAGGCGCTGCCTGGGCTGGTCTCCGCAGATTGATCCGGCCGAAGGCCTGGCGCGCACCGTGGCCTATTTCAGCGCGGCACGGAGTCTGGCGCAAGGGGGGCGGCGCTGGCGGGCAGGGCTGGCGGCCGAGGCGCATCCCGCCGCGTTGGGCGCCGCTGTGCGAGGCTAGGAAAAACGCCATGAAAGAAGCCGATCCCTCCGATGCCGACCCGGACGACATCATCCCCGGACAGAAGCCGCGGACGCTGAAGGCTTGCCGCCGTTGCGGCTTGTGGCGCAACGCTACGCAGGCGGTGCCCGGTGCGGGCGCCGGCCACGCGGCCATCATGTTGGTGGGAGAACAGCCAGGCGACAAGGAAGACCTGGCAGGGCTGCCCTTCGTCGGTCCGGCCGGCGCCCTGCTGGACAAAGCACTGGCGCAGGCCGGGGTGGAGCGCGCCGTGGTGTACGTGACCAATGCCGTCAAGCACTTCAAATGGCAGCTGCGCGGCAAGCGCCGCATGCACAAGTCGCCCGCCCAGAGCGAAATCCAGGCTTGCAGCTATTGGCTGGACAGGGAGATCGAAGATGTGCGCCCCCGGGTCATCATCGCCCTGGGAGCGACGGCGCTGGGCGCCGTACTGCGCGATCGCAGTCAGACGCTTGCTGCGGCCTTGGGCCAGACCCTGGCGCGTGACTCCATACCGGTGCTGGCGGCCTACCACCCGTCCTATGCCTTGCGCAATCCGGATGCAAGGGGCCGGCAAGCCGCTTACGGAACGATCGTCGATGCGTTGCAGCGGGCGCGCAAACTGGCCGGCGGGAAGTAGGCGGCGCAAGCGCCCGCCCCGGAAGCCCGGCCTGGGTGCGTCGGAAAAAAATACCGATTCAGGACTCTTCCTCCTCCAGCGTGGACGCGCCCGTCGTCCTGGGGCGTTCGCGCATGCGGATCACGCTGAACTCGCCCGTGGCCTCGAGATAGGCCCTGTCGACTTCCGCCAGGTTCGCCACGCCTTTGAGCCGCAGCTGCTCCATCAGCTCGCTGCGTGTGATGTGTTCTTTTCGCAGCCCATGCACCAGCACTTTTCCGGACTTGATCAGGCAGACCCGCTGCGGCTCCAGCAGGCGGCGCAAAGGAGGGACGTAGTAGCTCAGCCGGTCCAGGAGGTAGCTCCAGCCCACTATCGTGGCGACCACGATGATGCCGTCGCCCATGGAGTACGAATCGCCCGACATGGCGTTGCCGGCGGCGTCGGCCACCAGGACCAGCACGAGCATGTCCGCCATGCCCAGGGAGCCCATGTCGCGCCGGCCGGAGATTCGCAACAAGGCGTACAGCACCCAGTACATCGTGGTGCCGCGGATGATCATCTCGACAAAGCCCGCCTGTAGCGCGAAGATTTCGGCGAATTTTTCCATGGCCTTGCCCTAGCAAGCGCCGTGCCGCGCTCAGGCAAGGCCAGCGCGATTGCGACCGGGGCATGGCATTTGCTGAGGGATCCGGTCCATTCCAAGGAGGCCCGCCATGAAACCCAAAGACAGCAAGCCCAACCCGTCAACCGACGATACCGACCGCGAACTGCAGGCCAGCCACCGCGATGAGCAGCACCGGACCAAGAAGGAGGGCCATGTCAGCCAGATAGGCACCGGACAGGATCAGCAAAGCCGGCGCAACCGGGGGGGCGGGGCGCGCAGCAAGGGCTGAGCTTGTCGCGGCATACCCTGCCGCGGCCGCTTGCACGGCGCGGGGTGCGACGCTTTGCGCGCGGCTAGTCCGCGGGCGGCAGTGTGTAGAGAAACGCCGCGATGTCGCGCGCATCCTGTTCGTTCAAACCGAGATCCGGCATGGCGGAGCCGGGCTTTACCGCTGCCGGGTCGCGCAGCCAGCGTTCCAGATTGGCCGGGGTGTTGGGCACGCCGCCCGCGATGTAGGGGCGTTGCGAGATACCGCCCAACGCAGGCCCCACGTGATGGCGCGCGCCCGCCACTCCAGGGATGGCGTGGCAAGTGGCGCAAAGATACTGCTGCAGCGCCGCGCGCCCGGCTGCGGGATCGCCCACGGGCGCCACGGTCTGCGCGGGCTTGGCCGGCGGCGCCGATTCCTGAGTCGTCCCCCAGGTCCTGTAGTCGGCCGGCGACAGGGCCGGCAGCACGCGCATGAACGCGACAATGTTCCAGATTTCGGCATCCGTCAGCCGGTACTGCCAGGCAGGCATGCCCGTCATCTTGATGCCTTGCTGAATGATCCAGAAGATATCGGCCGCGCTGCGGTCCCTGGCGGTCGCGACCAATGCGGCGGGTGCCGGGTTCAGCCCCAGCGCATACGGTTCGGGTGCGACTCCTGGGGCGCCGTGGCATTGGACGCAATGTTTCTGGTAAAGCGCGTATCCGTCGCGTGCCATGCGCGGCGCGTTCAATCCGGGGACCTGCACGTTCGCTGAGCGGCGCTGCACCGAACGGGTCTGCGCTGCCTCCAGCAACTCATGCACGGGCAAGGTGTGCGAGCCGGTGGCGCTGACGTCATACCAGCCGAACCAGACCGCAGCCGCGCCCAGCCCCGCGCCGGCTGCGGCGCAAGCCAGGACGGTCAGGCCGGCGACTTTCCAGCTTTTCACGGCGGTCTCCGGGAAATCATGGGCGGGTCAGCAGGAAGGCCGCAATGTCCCTGGCCTGCGCCGGCGTCAGCCCCGTGGCGGGCATCGCAGTGAGGGGATTGATCGCGGGTGGATCCAGCAGCCAGCGCGCCAGGTTGTCTGGCGTGTTCGGCAATATGCCGCCCAGGTAGGCCCGGCGCGGCACGTCATCGAGCGGCGGTCCCACTCGCGTTGCCGGGCCGGGCATTCCGGGAACCGTGTGGCACGCAAGGCATCCATGCCGGGAGATCAGGAGCCGGCCGCGCGCGGGGTCGGCGCCTTCCAGTTGTTCAGGCTGACCGGCAGGCGCCAACGGCGGCCGGTCGTCTCCGCATGCGCCCAATAGCAGCAGGGCGGCGGCGCCCAGAAGCGCCGAGGCAGGGCAGGCGGGAAAGTACAAGGGTTTGGGCCGGTTGACGCTGACGCCCGCTTGCTCAGCAACTTCCGTGCCGCGGCGCGCTTGCCAGGCACGCCGCATGCTGAGCGGAAGCGTCCCGCCCGGCGCTCGGGTAAGCCGCAGCTGTTCCTGCAAGCCGTATTCCTGGATATGTCTCCCATGCCTCCATTCCTGCTGGCCACTGTGGTGCCTGGCGCGCCATGGGCGGGCCTGCAATCCGTCCTCGATCCGCGGGGCGAAGACTCCGCCCGGATCGCAGAAATCGGCTGGGTGCTGTACCTGGGCGCAGCGCTGATCTTCCTGGCGGCTGCCGTGGTGCTGGGGTTGGCGATGTACGGGTCCGCACCCATGCGCCGCGCGCTGGGCCGGCCTGCGTTGATCGTGGTGGCCGGCGTGGCGTTCCCGGTCGCCGTGCTGACGGCGTTGCTTGCCTATGCGTTGCAGGCCGCGGCCGCCATGGCCCGCGGGCCCGACACTGCAATCCGCATCGAGGTAGCAGGGGAGCTTTGGTGGTGGCGGGTGCGCTATCGGGACGAAACGGGCGCGCTGCTGTTCGAAACGGCGAACGACATACGCATTCCCGTTGGCGCGCCGGTGGAGATCCTGCTGAGTTCCGCCAATGTCATCCACAGCTTCTGGGTGCCCGCGCTGGCAGGAAAGCTGGACCTGGTTCCCGGGAGGGTGAACCGCCTGCGCTTGATGGCGCGCGAGCCCGGCGCGTTCCGTGGCGTATGCGCGGAGTATTGCGGCGCGCAGCATGCCAAGATGCAGTTCGACGTGCAGGCGTTGCCTCCCGCGGATTTCAGCGCATGGTTGGCGGCGCAGCGCGCGCCTGCGGCCGAGCCGCCCGCAACATTGCAGGCGGGCGCCGCGGTCTTCCAGCGCGACTGCGCGCAATGCCATGCCGTGCGGGGCACACGGGCAGCGGGCTCCCTGGGGCCGGATCTGACCCACGTCGCTACCCGGCCGCGGTTGGCAGGCGCCATATCCAATGATGCAGGCGCTTTGGCGGGCTGGATCGCGGGTAGCCAGCACATTAAACCGGGAAACCTCATGCCTGCCTTCGGCCATCTGTCCGGGGAAGAACTGCGCGCCGTGGCCGGCTATCTTGGTTCACTGAAGTAATGGCGGATTCCCAGCCTTCCTCCGGGTCGAGCCAGCTTCCAAATCCGCTCCCGCGGCCGGACGGAGAACTTGAGAGCTTGCAACGCGCATGGCGGCGTCCCACCGGCTGGCGCGCGCTGACTGTCGTCAACAACACGTCCATCGGCCTGCTCTACATCGGCACGGCCCTGCTGTTCTTTCTGCTGGCGGGCGTGCTGGCGCTGATCATGCGTACGCAGTTGGCCGTGCCGGACAACCCGCTGGTAGGGCATGCGCTGTACAACCAGCTGTTCACCATGCACGGCACGGTGATGATGTTTCTGTTTGCCGTGCCAGCCGTGGAGGCGGTGGCGGTGTTGCTGCTGCCGAACATGCTGGGCGCGCGCGATCTGCCGTTTCCGCGCCTGTCGGCCTACGCATATTGGGCTTACGCAATCGGCGGCCTGGTCTTCTTTTGCAGCATCTTCGCGGGACTGGCGCCGGATGGGGGCTGGTTCATGTATCCGCCGCTCACGAGCGCCGCGTACTCGCCGGCCCTCAATGCGGACCTGTGGCTGTTGGGCATAGGATTCATCGAGATCTCGGCCATCGCGGGAGCCATCGAACTGGCCGTGGGCATACTGCGCACGCGGGCCCCAGGCATGACGCTGGACAGGATGCCGGTCTACGCCTGGGTGATGCTGGTGTTCTGCGGCATGGTGATCATTGCGTTTCCCGCTGTCATCGTCGCCACCATGCTGCTGGAACTGGAGCGGGCCTTCGACATGCCGTTTTTCATCGTCGAGCGAGGCGGCGCGCCATTATTGTGGCAGCACCTGTTCTGGTTCTTCGGGCACCCGGAGGTCTACATCATTTTCCTGCCGGCGGCCGGGATGGTGTCGATGATCATTCCGGCCATGACTGGCGCGCGCCTGGTGGGATACCCGCTGGTGGTGGCGGCCGTGGTGGGCACCGGGTTTCTCAGTTTCGGGCTGTGGGTGCACCATATGTACGCCACGGGCATTCCGCCGCTTTCGCTGAGCTTCGCGTCGGCCGCCAGCATGGCGGTATCGGTGCCCACGGCCATGCAGGTATTCGCCTGGATCGCCACGATTGCCGCCGCGACGCGGCTGCGGCCGCTGAAGACGCCCATGCTCTTCATCCTGGGGTTCTTCTTCACTTTCGTGCTGGGCGGGCTGACGGGTGTCATGGTGGCCGTCATCCCGTTCGACCTGCAAGTGCACGATACCTACTTTGTAGTTGCCCACCTGCACTATGTGCTGTTCGGCGGAATGGTGTTTCCGCTGTTCGCCGCGTTTTACTACTGGATGCCCTTCATCAGTACCCGCGCGCTGTCCGAACGGCTGGGCCGCTGGTCTTTCTGGCTGATGTTCGCGGGATTCAATCTCGCCTTCTTTCCAATGCATTTCACCGGCCTGGCTGGCATGCCCAGGCGGGTGTACACCTATGCGGACAGCCAGGGATGGAACGCCCTGAATCTTGCTTCCACCGTCGGCGCCTACTTCATCGCGGCTGGCGTGCTGGTTTTCCTGGTCGACCTGATCCGCAATTTCCGCCCCACCCTGGGTTCGGGAGCGGGCAATGTGTGGGGCGCCGGCACGCTGGAATGGCTGCCCACTGATGCCTACGGCGTGCGTAGCGTGCCGCGGATCACCAGCCGCGAGCCCTTGTGGGACCAGCCGGGCCTGGCGGCGGAGGTGGAGGCGGGCCGCCATTTCCTGCCCCATGCTCCCGCCGGCCTGCGTTCCACGCTGGTGACGAGCGCGGTGGACGCCGAGCCGGATTACGTGCTGGCGCTGCCTGGCCCGGCATGGTCGCCGCTGCTTGCGGCCTTGGGCACGGCGGGCTTCTTCCTGTTGCTGACCTTCAAGCTGCCCATGCTGGCGGGGGCTTTCGGGCTATTGGCGATCGTGTCCTTGTGGCGCTGGCTCTGGGATGCTGACACGGGACCGGACAGGATGGACGTGGACATCGGCGCGGGATTGCGGCTGCCCTTGACTTGCGCGGGCAGCGGCGCGCATTCCTGGTGGGCCATGATCATGCTGGTGATGGTGTGCGCGAGCATTTTCGGTTCGCTGGTCTTCTCCTATCTGTTCCTGTGGACGGCATCACCGGGGAAATGGTCGCCAGTGGGCAGCGGCCTGTCCTGGCCTTGGATGTCGGCAGCGCTCCTGGCCGGATCCTCCGCGCTCCTGGTCCTGGCCGGGCGTGGATTGCGGCAGGGCAGGCGCAGCCGACTGAGATGGAGCATTGCGCTGGCGATCACATCGATGGCGGCAGCGGTCGGCCTGGAGGCGCTGGCGCACTGGCAGGCAGGCCTGCGGCCCCAGGCATCGGCCTACGAAGCCTCGGTCTACGCCTTGGTCGGCTGGCAGGCCGCCTTCGTGGCGTTCTGCGGCCTGATGGGCCTGTTCACGATCGCGCGGTCCGTGGCGGGCAGGCTCAGCCTGGCCCGCAGATCCTGTTTTGACAGCACCGCCATCCTTTGGCACTACAGCGTGGCGCAGGGCCTGTTGGGCATGGGCCTGATCCACGCCTTTCCGCGGCTGGCGGGCTAGCGCCATGAAAAGACGCGCCTGGCTGGAGTTGCTGCTTCTGGTCGCGGGGCCGGTGATCTGGCTGGCCCACTACCTGCTCATCTATGCGGTCAACGCCATCGCGTGCGCGCGCCACGCGCAGGCAGACTTTGCGCTTGGGCTGCCCGCGTCGTCATGGATCATCCTGGCCGCCAGCGCGCTGGCCGTGGCCGCCATGGCCGCGGTCTGCCGGCATCAGCGCGGGCGCGTCCGGCAGCACGGCCTGCCGCAGTTCCACGCCAGGCTTACCGGGATGCTCTGCGCGCTTTCCGCGGTGGCGATCGCATGGGAGATCCTGCCGGTGTTCTCGGCGTCGCCTTGCGGTTGAGCCATTGAATGGTCGGGCATGGCGCTTGCTGAATAGATCGACCCGGATCGAACGCAAGGAGGACACGATGTCTGGAAATGACAAGGAAATCGAGGACTGCACGCGCCTTTGCCTCGACTGCTATCGGAGCTGCCTGCAAACCGCGTCGCAGCATTGCCTGGAGGCCGGCGGCGAACATGTCGAGCCGGGGCATTTCCGCCTGATGCTGGCATGCGCCGAGATCTGTCGAACGGCTGCACACACGATGCTCATCGGCATCGAACAGCACGGCAGAATTTGCGCCGCATGCGCGGAAATCTGCAGGGCTTGCGCGGAAAGCTGTGCCGGCCTGGACGGCATGACGGAGTGCGAAGAAACCTGCAAGCGTTGCGCGCAGGCCTGCGAAAGAATGGCGTAGCGATACAGCCATGACCGTGGTTCAACGTGGGGATGGTCCCCGCATAGGAGAGACGTATGGAGCATCAAACCAATATCGTTGGCGGCCCCAAGGATTCCGCGACCGGGCCTGGCCCCGAGATCATGGCGGCGGACACCCTTGACGGCAACGACGTCGTCAACGCCTCGGGAGAAAGCCTGGGGTCGATCAAGGACATCATGATCGACGTGCCGCGGGGACGCGTGGCCTACGCCGTGCTGTCGCGCGGCGGCATCCTGGGCATGGGCGACAAGCTCTTCGCGATTCCGTGGGCGGCCTTGACGCTGGACACCGACCGCAAGTGCTTCATCCTGAATGTCGACAAGGAGGTCTTGAAGAACGCGCCGGGCTTCGACAAGGACGACTGGCCCAGGATGGCGGACGAAAGCTGGGCGTTGAGCGTGCACAAGTACTACAACCAGGATCCCTACTGGTAGGGCGCAGCTCGGGAGGGCGGCCGCGAGCCGCCCTTTTTCCCCTCCATTTTTTTCCCTTTCTTCTTCCCATGCCGGTCGGCCGGCCCTTCCCATGCATACTCCTCTTACCCACGATGCTGTTCAGGCAATACGCCCGGCCCGGTTTTTGGGAAGACGCCACGGCGAACGAGCCCCTGTCTCCCTGGGCCGTCAGGCGGCGCTCAACGGCTTCAGCTTCCAGGCGCCGGCCGGTCTGGCCGCGCGTATCCGCCAGCGTATCGAGCAAGCCGAAAACGAAGCCTGGATGGCGCGTCTGTGGCAACGCGACGCCACGCTGTGGACCGGGACCGATGAGGATCGCTGGCTGGGTTGGCTGCAACCGGGCATGGCGCCCCGGGCGCTCGGCCGCATGACGGCAATCTGCCGCAGGTTGTGCGTGGCCGGGTTCTCGGATGCGGTGTTGCTGGGCATGGGGGGCGCCAGCCTCGGCGCGGAGGCGCTGGCCCGCACGCTGGGCGTGGCCAGCGGAGGCTTGCGCCTGCACGTGCTGGACTCCACCGACGCGGCCCAGGTGCGCGCGGTGCAGTCCGCGGTGGATCTCACGCGTTGCCTGTTTGTCGTCTGCAGCAAGTCCGGATCGACCCTGGAATCGCGCATGCTCGCTGCCTACTTCCATGAACAGGTGGCGCGGCGGCTTGGACGGCAGGAAGCGGGGCAGCGCTTTGTCGCCATTACCGATCCGGGGTCTCCGATGCTGGACCGCGCGCGGACGGACGGTTATGCCGCCGCCTTCGAGGGCGAGCCGTCCGTGGGCGGGCGCAACTCCGTGCTGTCGCCCTTCGGACTGGTCGCGCTGGCGCTGCTGGGGCACGATCCAGCGGAATTCCTGCGCAGCGCCCGCCCCATGGTGCGGGCATGTGCGGCGCAGGCCCAGGCGCGCACCAATCCGGGGTTGCTTCTGGGAGCGCTGCTGGGCGAGGCAGCATTGGACGGCCGCAACAAGCTCACCATCCTGGCCGCGCCCGGGCTGGAGTACGTGGGGTGTTGGCTCGAGCAATTGCTGGCCGAATCCACCGGCAAGAATGGGCGGGGCATCATTCCCGTGGCCCACGAGCCGGCCGGGGATGCGTGCGATTATGGCCGCGACCGCATGTTCGTCCATCTTGCGCGCAGCGATACGCCCGGCGCCGAGCTGGACACGCGCATGCGGCGGCTGGCCGCTGCGGGATTCCCGGTGGCGCGTTGCGAACTGCCGTCTGCCCAGTCGCTCGGCCAGGAGTTCTTTCGTTGGGAAATGGCCACCGCCGTGGCCGCCGCCGTGCTGCGCGTCAATCCGTTCGATCAGCCGGACGTGGAAGCCAGCAAGGCGCGCACGCAGGCCCTGGCGGCGCGCCACGAAGCCGGCATCGGCGTAGCCGACCTTATGCCCCGGCTGATCGAAGGCGCGCTGGCCTTCCATGGCGAGGCCGAGGGGGCGACCGCGATCGAGCTGCTGGCGTCGTATTTTGCGGGAATGGATCAGGGCGACTACGTGTCGCTGCTGGCCTATGTCGCCCGGAATCCGGTCCATGACGCGCGCCTCGCCGGGATGCGCTGCCGGCTGCGCCAGGCGACCGGCGCTGCAACCATGGTCGGGTTCGGTCCGCGCTACCTGCATTCCATAGGCCAGCTGCACAAGGGCGGCCCCGCGGGCGGACGATTCCTGTTCATTACCGCGGACGCCGGGGAGGAGCTGGAAGCGCCCGGCCACGCCCTGGGTTTCGCCGCCATGCAGCGTGCGCAGGCCTTGGGCGACATGGAAGAGTTGGCCTCGCGGGGCCGGCCGTGCTTGCGCGTGCACATCTCGGGGCCGGTGGAGGCCGGGCTCGCCCGCCTGGCCGCGCTGCTGGACCGCGCGTTGGTCCCACCGGCGCTCCGCTAGCCGGCTTGCTCATCGGCGTCCTGCCGGGCGGGCGCCGGCAGGTGCACGATGCGTTCGGGGAGCGCCAGCGCGATGCCTGCCGTGTCCAGCTCGCGCATGATGCCCAGGTTGATCTCCTGTTGTATGTCCATGTAGCGGTTGTAGTCCGCTGTCATGACGTAGTAGACGGCTTCGTACTCCAGCGCGTTATCGCCGAAACGGGCCAGGTGCGCCCGGTCGTAGCGGGTGCCGGATTGGCGTTCGATCTGCTGTCGGATCAGCTCCGGCACGGTGGCGGCGCGGTCCACCGGCGTCATGTAGGTGATGCGGACGGTGAAGATGATGCGCCGTTGCTGCATCCGCTTGTAGTTCTGGATGGTCTGCTTGAGCAGCTCCGTGTTGGAACACACGATCTGTTCGCCGCCCAGGCTGCGGATGCGCGTCGTCTTCAGGCCCACGTGCTCGATGCTGCCCGCCACCTGTCCGAAGACGATGAAATCCCCAGCCTCGAAGGGCTTGTCGAGCCCGATCGAGATCGAGGCGAACAGATCGCTCAGTATGGTCTGGACCGCCAGCGCGACGGCGACGCCGCCGATGCCCAGGCTGGCCACCAGCGCGGTGATGTTCACGCCCAGATTGTCCAGCATGGCCAGCAGGGCGATGACGGCAACCAGCGTGCGCAGCAGGAACCGGAACAAGGTGGCGGTGACGGCATTGACCTGGCCGCGCGCGGCCAGTGCATGATCGAGTCCCACCTCGACTGCCCGGTCGAGCCACAGGGCGAGCTGAAGCGTCAGCAGCACGAACCAAAGATGCTGGGCTTTGCCCGCGCTCCAGGGCAGTGGGGCGCCGATGAATTCGGCGCCGATCAGGATGGACAGCAACAGCAAAATGACACTGTTGGTGCGCCGCAGGACCTCGGAGACCGAACGCGCAAGAGGATGGCCTGGCGTGTCGGCGCGCTGCCGCAGCCGCGACCGCGTGATCCGCAAGGCGGCGCTCAGCGCGAAGAACAACGCGGCGCCCGCCGTCAGCGCCAATGCCCAAAGCATCAGCGGATGGTCCGAAAGGCCCCGGACCTCAGGCAGCCAGTTTGCGAGCATGCCGTCTCCTGGAGGAAAGCCGCAACGCAGCAATTGCCGTGCCGTCCGCGCGGGCACGTGGTTTGCTGATAGCGAGGCGGCGGCATTCCGCCCGCCTTCAGGAGCAGCGTCATGGACAAAGAGCGCGATACGACGGCGGCGCCCGCCGAGATCTTGAGCGAAGGTGAACTGAGGGCGCGGCGCACGCTCGAAGCAGCGCGGCGCTTGCTCGATCCGCAGGCGGAACCAGCTGCCGCCGTCTCTTCAGTTGAGGCAGAACTCAAGCGCTACGTCAGGGAGGCGTACCACAGGCGCTCATATGGCTCCTATGGTTGAGCGTTACGGCTGCGGTTCGTCCCAGACTGACGCGTGCCGATATTGTTCGGCGCGCGCCAGCGTGCGATAGAAATCCGCGCCAACCCGTATCAGCCTTTCCAGCTCTTCGGGCTGCAGCCTGGGCTGCAGCGCCATCAGGCATTCCGCATAGTTGGCCAGCACCTCGGGCCAGTCATGGAAGTCCCGGTCGACCGCTGGCGTGGCGATCATTTGTGCCAATAGTTCCTCGCGATCCATATGCATGTTCCGCAGCAAGCGCACTGGTTGCAGATGCGCCCGCAGGTATGCGCATCTGTTCCTTCGCTGGTATCCAAATCTCGGGGAAGACTCCTATTTCTTGGCGGCATCCAGGCGTTGCTGCATGGCTGTCGCCATTTCCAGGTGTTGTTGCAGCACCGGCAGGGTCTCGATCGCGAATTGCTTGACGTCGGGATCCTTCACGTCGTTCGAGGCTTTCTCGAAGAGCTTCACCGCGTCCTGGTGCGCGGATACGCCAATCTCGTCCACATAGGCCTTGTCGAAGCTGTCGTCGCGCAAGCCCAGCGCCTTCAGTTTTGCCTGCTGCACCAGCGAGGGTTCGGTCGGCGCCTGATAACCCTTGCCTTGCGCAAGTGTGGCCAATTGCTGGCCGGCCTTGCCGTGGTCGTCGATCATTTTCTGGGCAAACGCCTTCACGTCCGGATCGCGGGCTTTTTCAAGAGCGAGCTTGCTGCCAGCGACTTCCAGGTGGCCGGCCTGGGCTGCGTTCTCCAGGAAGTCCCGGTCGGCGCTGTCCAGTTTCGCTGCCGCGGCCGTGGGAGGCGCGGCGGGCGCGGTTTGCGCCTGCGCAGCATGGGCGGCAGCCAACGTCAGCGAGGCGAGGATCGTGGCGGTCAGATAGCGGGTTTTCATGGAAACCTCCAGATTTGGGCGCGGTGCGCCGTTATGGGTGGGAGCCTGCAGCCACCAGCAATCGCTGTTCCCGCCCGTCAGCGACTTCAGCGGGGCTTGGGCTTGCCCGTCAGTTCGGCGTGGTACTCCACCAGACGCTGCAGGGCATAGCGGGCGCTGGCCAGGCGTATGCCGTTGCGGTTGCCGGAGAAGCGCCGGGTTTCGGCGTAGATTGCCGGCGCGGCATCGGCCTGGCCCGCCTTGAAGACCCAGGCATAGCACTGCGTGCCAGCGGGAATGTCGTCGTCGACCGAGTCGGTGACGCCTGTATTGGAAATGGCGATCAGCGCCGGGCTTTGCCGCGATGCGCCCAGCGCCATCTCCCGCGCTACCGGCTCGCTCGTGAGGTTATGTCGCGCCAGGGTCGCGGGCGTCACCCCAAGGCAACGCATCTTTGCCTGCGGGGAATAGACCACGAATGCGCAGTCCAGCAGCGAACCGGCGCCCGCCACATCCGCCAGCGTGGCGGCGATGAGGCCGGCCGTGCATGATTCCGCCGTGACCAGCGTCAGGGCGTGTTCATGCATGTACGCGGCAACCCGTTCGATCGCGTCCATGGCGGATGGCGCTTTCCGGTTGAGGATCGCCTGGCCTAGCCGCCGTTGCGCACCGGGTCGGGCGGCTTGCGCGATACGCCGGCATGGTCTGCATCGGTGACCCGGTCCGCGCCTATGTCGGCGCCTTCGTGGTCGCGGTCGCGCGGGTTGGCGCTTTCGCGGTCGCCTGTGCCTTGAGCATCGCTATCGGTATGGACCAGATCCTGAGGCAGGTCGCTGGCCGAGTCCGACGAATCGCTGGGACCCAGGTCGGGGCGGGGGGAGGGATCGGTCTCGGGATCGGGCAGGGAGTTGACGGGCGTGCCAGGCATGATGATTCTCCGTAGCGCTGCAATGGGCTCTATGAGACGTTGCGCAGCAAGCCGCGTGCCCGGCTGGCCCGTCCTCCCGAGCGCCGCCGCGCATTACTGCGGATTTCGCACCTGGATGTTGTTGCGGATCTCCTTCACGCCCGCCACGCCCCGGGCCGCACCGACGGCGGAGGCCGCGCTGTCTTCGTTGTCGGCAAAGCCGCTGAGCTGGACCACGCCCTGGTAGGTTTCAACCTGTATGGTGTTGGACCGTAAATTGGGCGTCTTCAGCAACGCCTCCCGCACGCGCGCCGTGGTAGTGACGTCATCGGTGTACTGGCCCGTGCTGCGATGGCCGTCCTGCGCCGCGCAGCCTGCCAGCGCCAAGGCGAGCATTGCTGCGCCCAGGCCGTGAACTATGGATTTTCTGACCATGGATAGTGCTCCTTTGCCGTGGATGGCGGCAGGAAATGCCGCCCCGCGGGAAGCGAGCAACTCGCATGCCTGTGAGGGCCGCGCCCAGGCTCTCGCACCGATCAGGCCTGGGCGGCCTCCCAGCGGCTGGCCGAGAACTTCTCCGCCATCATCAAGCCGCCGCGCCCCGTCGCCATTTCGGCGACGACCTCGCCCACCGCCGGCGCGATCTGAAAGCCCCCGCCCGAGAAGCCGAAAGCATGCAGCAGCCGCGGCACTCTGGGGCTGAAGTCGATGACCGGGTTCTTGTCGCTGAAATAGCCTTCGATGCCTGACCAGCAGCGGATCACGCTGGCGCAGGCCAGCGCCGGGAGCACGCTCGGAGCGATGCGGCCGAGTTCGGCGAGCGCGGCGCGGCCCGGCCGGCTGCGGTCTCCCGGCAGCGCGCTGCCGTAGCCGCCGCCCATGACCACATTGCCGCGCGCGACCTGGCGGGCATAGAAGCCGCCGCCTTCCACGCCCAACGACACGCCGATCTGCGGCGTGAGAGGCTCAGTGACCAGCATGGTCGGATACTTGACCTGCAGGGGCAGGTCGTCGCCGAACCAACGGGCCACCGCCGCGCCCCAGGCGCCCGCCGCATTGATGACGGTGTCGGCGCGTATGCGCCGGCCGTCGGCGGCGGTCAGCAGGAAGCCGCTACCCTGGGTGTCTGCCTGGGTGATGGCGCAATGTTCGAGCAGGCTGGCGCCGGCGCGCGCAGCGGCATGGGCGAAGGCGGGCGCGACCAGTCGTGGATTGGCCTGGCCATCCTCCGGACATAGCGAGCCGCCGGCAATGCCCGGACCCAGCGCGGGAAAGCGGCGACGCAGCTCGGCGGCGTCGATGATCTCCAGGCCCAGGTCGAAGTCGCTGACCTTGTCGCGGTAGGCACAAAGCTTCTCCAGGTCGGACTCGGAGCGCGCCAGCTTCAGGTGGCCGCTGCGCACGTATTCCGCATCGGTGCCGATGAGGTCCGGCAGGCGCGACCAGATGCCGTGTGCGCGCTGCGCCAGATACAGCTGCTCGATCGAGCGTCCCTGGCGGCGTACGCCACCGAAGTTGACGCCGCTGGCGCGTGCGCCGCTTGCGCCGCCGTCGATCAGCGCCGTGGCGACCCCCATGCGGCGCAGCGCCAGGGCGGCGCTGGCGCCCACCAGGCCGGCGCCGATGATGGCGACTTCCGTGTGCAGCGGGTTCATGGTTCCACCTTGCCGAGCATGGACAGGTTCAGGGGCTTGACGGGCGCCTGCCCGCGTAGCCGGCCTATGTCCGCCAAGGCCAGTCCGCGGCAGTCGGCCAGCAGCTCGGCCGCGCCCGCCTGGCACATGCGTCCCTGGCACAGGCCCATGCCGATGCGCGTCAGCGCCTTCAAGCGGTTGAGATCGTGGATGGCGTATTGCGCGGCCGCGGCGCGCAACGTGCCGGCGCGCACTTCCTCGCAGCGGCAGACCATGACGGAGTCGTCGCAGTCGGCGCCCGCGCCCGGCAGGGGAAAGGCCCGGTCCAGGCCGCGGCGGAATTGCGCCCAGCGCGCCTGGCGGCGGGCCAGCCACTGCACCCTGGCGGCGCTGACGTCGATGCCGCTGTCTGCCAGCATGGCCAGCGCGGCGCGTTCGCCCGCAAGCTCGGCCAGGACCGCGCCGCCGATGCCGGCGCCGTCGCCGGCCAGATAGACGCCGGTCGCCGTGCTGCGGCCGTCCGGGTCGCGGCGCGGCAGCCAGGCGCGCTGCGCGGCATCGAAGTCGAAGGCGCAGTCCAGCAGGTCGGCAAGCTGCGTTTCCGCGCGCAGCCCGTGGCCGACCGCAAGCGCGTCGCAAGCAATGGCGCGCTGCTTGCCGCCCAGGGTCGCAAGCGCGCGCTCGACGCGGCCTGCGCCTTCGGCCGCATCCAGCCGTGCGCCATGGTGCACCGGCACGCCGTGGGCGCGCAGCCAGCCCAGGTAGTACATGCCTTTGGCCAGCATGCCGGGCTGGCTCAGCAGCGCCGGCGCGGCGCGGACCTGGCTGCCTGGCGGCGCGCAGTCCAGCACGGCCTGCACCTGGGCGCCGGCGCGCGCATATTGGTAGGCGACCAGATAGAGCAGGGGGCCAGTGCCGGCGAACACGATGCGCGGCCCAAACGTACAGCCCTGGCTCTTCAGCGCGATCTGCGCGCCGCCCAGCGAGTAGACGCCGGGCAGGGTCCAGCCCGGGAAGGGCAGGACGCGGTCGGTGGCGCCGGTGGCGAGCAGCAGCCGTGAGTAGGGCAGGGTTTCCAGTTCGCCGTCGCGGACCAGGTCCAGGCAGCCCGGGGCGGCATTCCACACCGCGGTGGCGGCGCGATAGTCGGCGCGGGAGGCCAGGTCCGCGCCCGCCGCGTGGATGGCTTGCGCGCGCTTCCATTCGAAGCCATAGCGCTGGCGCGCGGTGCCGCGAGGGGCCGCGCCCTGGCGATAGATCTGGCCGCCAGGCAAGGCGGCTTCGTCCACGATCACCGGACGCACGCCGTGGCGCAGCAGCGTCTGCGCGGCGCGCACGCCCGCGGGCCCGGCGCCCACCACCACCATGCGCGGCGAGTCATCGGCGCCGGGCGGGTTCATTTGCATGCGAGTTCTCCGGGCTGGGCGCTGACCAGTTCCATGCCGTCTTCGACTGCGGTGGAACAGGCGCGCAGGCGTGCGCCGTCCGCCGTCTGCACCCAGCAATCCTGGCAGGCGCCCATCAGGCAGAAGCCGGCGCGCGGCGCGCCTTCGCCCAAGGTGACGCGCAGGTGCTGCGCGGCCAGCAGCAACGCCGTCAGCACGGTGTCGCCCTCATGGGCTTGCAGCGGCAAGCCGTTCCAGGTCAGGCGCAGCGGCGTCGATTCGGGCGCCGACACGCGGCGCAGCAGCGGTTTCATGCGGCGGTCTCCGCGCGGCGCAACTGCGACAGGGTGCGGTCGGGCAGGATGATGTCGGCGTCGTAGCGCAGCTCCACGATGGCCGGCATGCGATGCTCCCGGGCATACGCCAGCGCGGCATCATAGGCCGGCGCAAAATCCTCCGTGCGCTCGACCGCAGCGCCGTAGCCGCCATAGCTGTGCGCGAGCCGCGCGAAATCGGGGTTGACCAGTTCCGTCGCCAGGGCGCGTCCGGGATAGGCGCGCTCCTGATGCAGGCGGATGGTGCCGAACAGGCCATTGTTGAAGACCAGCACCACAATGCCCAGCCGGTACTGCGCCGCGGTGGCCAGCTCCTGCATGGTCATCTGGAAACAGCCGTCGCCGGCGAAGCAGACCACGGCCGCATCGCGGTCGCGCAGCTTGGCCGCGATGGCTGCGGGCAGGCCGTAGCCCATGGCGCCGACGGCGGGCGCAAGCTGGCTGCCCGGTCCCTTGAAGGCGATGTGCCGGTGCGCATAGAGCGCGTAATTTCCCGCGCCCACCGTGACGCAGGAATGCCGCGGCAGCGTGGCCGCGACGTGGCGCGCCGCCGCGTTCAGGTCCAGCGGGCCGGGCGTGGGCGGCAGCGCAGGCGCTGCGGCGGCCGCTACAGCGCCCCGGCGGCGCGGCTGCCAGCCCGGCGTCGGCGCCAGTCCCGATGCGGCCTGGGCGAAGCCGTCCACACTGGCGACCATGCCCAGCGCCGGCGTGCACAGCCGCCCGATCTCGTTGGCGTCCGGGTGGATGTGGATCAGCGTCTGGCGCGGCGTGGGCGAGGCCAGCCATTCATAGTTGATGGTCGTTGGTTCGCACAGGCGGGTGCCCAGCGCGATGACGAGGTCGCTGTCCATGACGGCGCGCTTCTGGTGCGGCGGCATGCTGGCGCTGACCTGGCCCACGAAATTGGGATGGTCGTTGTCGAACAGCTCCAGGCGTCGCCAGGCGGTGGCCACGGGCAGGTCGAAGCGCAGCGCGAAGTCGCGCACGGCCTCGCGCGCGGCTTGCGGCCAGCGCGAGCCGCCCAGCAGCAGCAAGGGCCGCTCCGCCGCTTCCAGCAGGTCACGCAGGCGCAGCATGTCGGCGTCGGCCGGACGGGCGCAGGGCGGCTGTGGCGCGGCAGCCAGGGCCACGTCGGCGACGCTGGACAGCATGTCTTCGGGCAGGGAGAGGACCACTGGCCCGGGGCGTCCGCTAGTGGCGATCGACCAGGCGCGCGCCAGGTATTCGGGAATGCGGTCGGCCCGCTCGATCTGCGCGACCCATTTCGCCAGCGGCGCGTACATGGCGCGGTAGTCCACTTCCTGGAAGCATTGGCGGTCGGCGGTGTCGCCGCCGACCTGGCCGATGAACAGGATCATGGGCGTGGAGTCTTCCCTTGCGGTGTGCACGCCGATCGCCGCATTGGTGGCGCCCGGGCCGCGCGAGACAAAGCAGATGCCCGGCTGGCCGGTCAGCTTGCCATGCGCCTCGGCCATGTAGGCGGCGCCTCCTTCCTGGCGGCAGACCACCGCTTCGATCGCGTCGCGCCGGGCGTAGAGCGCATCGATGCATGGCAGGAAGCTTTCGCCCGGCACCATGAACACGCGCTCCACGCCATAGGCCTGCAGCTGCGCGACCAGCAGTTCGCCGCCGCTGCGGGGGCCGGGGGCAGGCGCGTTCATGCCGCGTCTCCTTGCAGCGCCAGCGCCACCCGTTCCGCGCCATAGTCGCGTTCGGCCGCGGCCCGGCTGACCTTGCCGCCCAGCACGTCGTTGCGGATGGCGGCCACGCTACGGTCAGCGGGCGCGCCGTAGCCGCCGCCGCCGGGCGTTTCCAGGCGCACGGACTGGCCGCTGGCCAGGCCGTGGCTGGCGATCTTGTTGGGCAGGCGCTGCTCGTCGGCGCGGCCGGGGTTCTGGATCACGCGCGAGGTGCCTCCCGCCAGGCCGCCGTTCAGGCCGGCCGCGCCAAACAGCGCGGCGTCGCAGCGGATGGTGCAGATCAGCTGATCATGCAGCGAACGGATCTGGCGCGCGATGCCCATGCCGCCGCGGTGGCGGCCCGCGCCGCCGCTGTCGTTGACCAGCGCGTACTCCTCGACCAGCAGCGGGTACTCGATCTCCAGCGCTTCGGCGGGCAGGTTGGAGGTATTGGTCACGTGCACCTGGATGCCGTCCATGCCGTCGCCCTGCGCGCGTCCGCCCGCGCCGCCGCCCAGCGTTTCCAGGTAGACGAAGGTGCCCTTGCCGTCCTGCATGGGCACGGAGAACAGCATGGAAGGCATGACGTCGTTGCACGAAGCCATGGCGCGGTCTGGCGGCAACAGCTGGCCCAGCGCGCCGATCACCGTGCCGGCCACGCGCTGCGCGGTGGTGACGCGCGCGCCCACCGCCGCCGGAAAGCGCGGGTTGGTAATGGTGCCCTCGGGGGCGGTGATGGTGATGGGCTGGAACAGGCCGTTGTTGGGCATGAGCTCGGGGTCGAGCATGGCCTTCACCGCGAAGTAGACGCTGGCGTTCAGGGCGCTGGCGGGCAGGTTGAATGCGCCGCGCGCCTGCTTGCTGGTGCCGGTGAAATCGACATGGAGCTGGCCGTCGCGCGCCTCTACGTTGGCCTGGATGGTGACGGGATCGCCGCCCATGCCGTCGTCGTCCATGCGCTCGGTGAAGGTATAGGTCCCGGTCGGCAGTTGCGCGATGCGGTTGCGCAGGCGTCTTTCGGTGTACACCATGATGCTGTCGATGGCGGACAGCACGGTCTCCAGGCCCGACTGCTGCACCAGTTCCAGCATCAGCCTGGCGCCCTTGTCGTTGGTGGCGATCTGGGCGCGGATATCGTGCATGCGGTTGTCCGGTTCGCGCGTGTTGTGCGCAATCATCTCCAGCAGGTCCATGTCCAGCTCGCCCTCGCGCACGATGCGCATGGCCGGCAGGCGGATGCCTTCCTCCCAAACCGTCTTCAGATGGTGCGACGTGGAGCCGGGAACGGCGCCGCCGACGTCGGTATGGTGGCCGATGTTTGCCGCGAAGAAACGCAGCACGCCTTCGTGAAAGATGGGAGTGATGACGGTGATGTCGGGCGCGTGCGTGCCGCCAGCCAGATAGGCGTCGTTGCACAGGAACGCGTCGCCCGGGCGCACGCCGGCCGCGCCGTAGCGCCGCAGCACGGCGTCTATGCCGCCGGACAACGATCCCAGGTGCACCGGCACGTGGGCCGCCTGCGCTACCAGGCGGCCGGCGGCGTCGAACAGCGCCACGGAGCAATCCTTGCGTTCCTTGATGTTGGTGGAAAAGGACGAACGGATCAGCGTGTTGCCCATTTCCTCGGTAATGGACAGCAGGCGGTTGCTGAAGACCTCCATTTCGATGGGGTCGAAGGTGTCCGTGCCGGCAGCGGAAGTCGATCGATTGGTCATGGCGTACGCCTTAGCTGTTGAGGTTGACGACGAGGTTGCCGTATTCGTCGGCGCGCGCCTGCTGGCCCGGCAGCACGACGGTGGTCGAGCTCATTTCCTCGATCACGGCCGGACCGTCCACGGGCACGCCCACCGGCAGCAGGGCGCGGCGCAGAATGGGCGTGTCCACCCAGCCCGCCCCTTCGAAGTACACGTTGCGGCGTTCCTTCAGGGCGCCGGCCACGCTTTCGCCGCCTTGCACGCGGGCCAGGGGCGCGCGTGGCACCAGGCCGATGGCGCGCACCCGGCAATTGACGATCTCCACCGGACGGCCGGCGGCGTCATAGCCATACTCGCGCACGTGCGCGGCGCTGAATGCCGCGACGAACTCATCCAGCGGCATCAGCTGCATGCCATCCAGCGGCACGGCGATTTCGAAGTTCTGGCCCTGGTAGCGCGCGTCGATCACGGCGGAGAGGCGCTGCTCCGAGTCGTTCACGCCTTCGCTGGACAGCCAGGCGCGCGCCTTGCCGGCCAGGGCTTCCAGCGCCTGCAGCACGGCGGTCCAGCCGTCCGCGGTGGCGTGCGCCATCAGCGTCTGCACGAAGTCCATGGAAATGTCGGACAGCAGGATGCCGCGCGCGCACATGGTACCCGGCTCCTGCGGAATCAGCAGGGTGCCGATGCCGCAATCGCGCGCCAGTTCGGCGGCATGCAGGCCGCCTGCGCCGCCAAAGGCGCAGAGGGCGAACTTGCGGATGTCATGGCCCCGTTCGGTGGAGACCGCGCGTACCGCGCGCGCCATGTTGGAGTTGGCGATGCGCAGAATGCCGTAGGCGGCTTCTTCCACGCTCAGTCCCAGCGGGCGGGCGATCTGCGCCTCCAGCGCCTCGCGCGCCTGGCGCGCATGCACGGCCATGCGGCCTTCCAGCAGCGCGACTGGATTCAGCCGGCCCAGCACGACGTGGGCGTCGGTGATGGTCACGACCTGGCCGCCCCGGTTGTAGGCGATGGGGCCGGGCACCGCACCCGCGCTCTGCGGGCCGACCTTGAGCGCGCCCGCGTCGTCGATGCGCGCGATGCTGCCGCCGCCCGCGCCGATGACGTGCACGTCCACCATCTGGGTCTTGACCGGATAGTCGGCCACCAGGCGGCTGGAGGTGAACAACGGCCGCAGTTCGGCCACCAGCGACACGTCGGTGCTGGTCCCGCCCACGTCAAAGGTGATCAGGTTGGGCAGCGCAGCCACGCGGCCCAGTTCGGTCGCGCCGATTACGCCGGCGGCGGGGCCCGAAACGCAGGTGCGCACCGGAGCCGTCAGCACCGATTCCACCGACATCAGACCGCCATTGGAATGCACCGTGGTCGGCTCGGCCGCCACGCCCATGGCGCGCACCGAACTTACCAGGTTGCGCATGTAGCCAGCCATGCGCGGGCCGACATAGGCATTGAGCGCGGTGGTGGACATGCGTTCATATTCGCGGAACTCCGGCAGGATCTCGCTGGACACGCTCAGATAGACGCCCGGCAGGTGTTCGGCCAGGATGTCGCGGGTGCGGCGTTCGTGGGCATCGTTGCGGTAGCTGTGCATGAAGCAGATGGCGACCGATTCGACGCGGGCTGCAGCCAGCTCGCGCGCCACCGCCACCACCTCGTCTTCGTCCAGCGCCTGCAGCACGGAACCGTCGGCGCCGACGCGCTCGGTCACTTCGAAGCGCCACTCGCGCGGCGCCAGGGGGTGCGGCTTGGTGACGTTGTAGTCGTACAGATGGGGGCGTGTCTGCCGGCCGATCTCCAGCACGTCGCGAAAGCCGCGGGTGGTGACCAGCGCGCAGCGCGAACCCCTGCGCTCGATGACCATGTTGGTGGCCACCGTGGTGCCGTGGCCCACGTGCGCCAGCTCGGAGCCGGCGATCTCGTGTTCGCGGATTAGATGGGCCAGGCCCGTCTGGATGGCCTCGGACGGATCGTGCGGTGTCGAAGGCACCTTGAAATAATGCAGTTCACCGGTGTGCTCGGCGAGCAGGGTGAAATCGGTGAACGTGCCGCCTACGTCGAAGCCGACGCGAAAACGGCGGGCGCCCGGGGCGGATGCGGTCTGGGTCACGCTGGTCTCCAGGATGCTGGCGCGCAAGGCGCCGGGAGTGGGATGACCAGAATGCTATTGACGCACCATCATTCGGTCCAATCAAAGATTGGTATCAGTGATTATCACTGTTGTGAATGATTTGTCGGTACGGATCAGTACGGATGGGACTCTGCCGGCTGCGCCTGGTCGAACACCATTCCTTGCGCCTGGCAGACCTTGAGTATCTCTTCGCGCAGCCAGCGATGCGCGGGGATGTTGTCCGAGCGTTCATGCCAGATCAGGTTGACCGTGCGCGGCGCGAACGGGAAGGGCGCCTCGACGGCTTCCAGCAGATGGCTGTAGGGGCTGTTGCGCACGGTGTTCAGCGGCACCACGCAGATCAGGTCGGTTTCGGCCAGCAGGCGCGGCGCCAGGGCGAACTGGTTGATGGTGAGCACCACGTTGCGCTTGTAGCCGTGGGGCGCGAGCTCATGGTCGATCAGGGTCGGCGTGCCCAGCAGGCTGACCATCAGATGGCGCGCGCGCAGGAAGCTGTCCAGCGTGAAGCGCGGCTGCGCCAGCAGCGGGTGGCCCTTGCGCATGGCGCAGACGTAGGTCAGCGTTTCCAGCGGCAGGGTGCGCAGGGACGAGCCGAAGTTCGAATACACGCCCGCCGCCATGTCGACTTCGCCTTTTTCCAGCAGCACGCCGGCGTTGTCCAGCGAGTAGGGATGCAGATGGATGCGGACATTGGGCGCCACTGTCTGCTGCTCCACGAACAGCGGCCGGATGACCTGGTCCGCCACGTAGTCGGACATGGCCATGCGGAACACGGCCTCGGAACGCGCCGGGTCGAAATCGTTGCGCTCCAGCGTGTCGGCGATGCGGGCCAGCGCGTCGCGGATCGGGGGCCACAGCAGTTCGGCGCGCTGCGTGGGCAGCACGCCGCCCTGGATCTTCACGAACAGCGGATCCTTCAAGGTCAGGCGCAGCCGGTTGATGGCGTTGCTGACCGCGGGCTGCGTCATGTGCAGCGCGGAGGCCGCGCGCGTGACGTTGCGTTCGGTCATGACCGCATCGAAGATGCGCAGCAGGTTCAAGTCCATCGAGGTCAGCATCGCAGTCCTGGGTGATTATCAATATTGGTGATAGAGATCTATTTTAATTGTTGATTAGCCATATAACGCGGGACCGCTTAATCTTCCCCGGGTGCAAGCGCAGTCGATACACCACGAGGGGAAATCATTGATGGTCAAGCATCTGAAAACTCTGGCCGCTGCCTGTCTGGCGGCCGGGATCGCCGCGCCCGCGATGGCCGCGGACGCCTATCCCAGCAAGCCGATCACGATCGTCCTGCCCTACGCGACGGGCGGGTCCGCCGACATGCTGGCGCGCTTCGCCGCGCAGGCTTTGCAGACTGAACTGGGCAAGCCGGCCATCGTCGAGGCCAAGCCGGGCGCGGGCGGCGTGCTGGGCACCGAGTTCGTCTCGCGCGCCGAGCCGGACGGCTACACGCTGGCGTTGACCGCCAGCGGCACCATGGCCGTCAATCCCTACGTCTACAAGCTGCGCTACAAGCCGCTGGAAGACTTCAAGCAGATCACGGTACTGGTCGACCTGCCTTTCGTGGTGGTCACGAACAATGAATTCCCCGCCAAGAATCTCAAGGAATTCATCGACTACGGCCGCAAGAACCCGAACAAGATCACCTTCGGCAATGCCGGCCTGGGCACCCAGCAACACCTGACCCAACTCATGTTTGCGCGCGCCGCCGGCATGCAGGTCAACATCGTGCCCTACAAGGGCAGCAGCCCGGCCATGAACGACCTGCTGGGCGGCCATATCGACGCGGTGCTGGACAATACCGGCGTGCAGACGCCCTTCATCAAGGCAGGCAAGGTGCGGCCCTTGTTCGTCACGAACCCGGAACGCGTGGCGGCCTTGCCCGATGTGCCCACCGCGCCAGAAGCCGGCCTGCCCGGGTTCTCCGCGGTCGCCTGGTTCGGCCTGGCCGCGCCCAAGGGCACGCCGGACGAGATCGTCGACAAGATCCAGCAGGCCCTGGCGCGCGAGTTCGCCAAGCCGGAAATGAAGCAGCGCCTGCTGGACCTGGCGATGATTCCGCGCGTGTCCACGCCGGCCGAGACCACGGCCCGTGTGAAGAGCGACCTGGAAACCTTTGGCAAGATCGCCAAAGAGGTCGACCTGAAGCCGATGTGAAGGCGGGGCGCGCGGCTTCGCGCCGCGCGTATGTAGGCCTTACTGCCTGCCGTTCTCGATCTCCAGCTGCTGCTGGTACTCCGCGCCCGTGCGCATCCTTACATACTCGGCATAGCGCTGGCGGTACTTGAGGCTGAAGACATCGGGCCTCTGCGACCCGCGGTAGAGATCCGCCATGCCCGAACGCTTCCACAGCGCCAGATCGGCGCGCACTTGCGCGCGGGTCTTGGACTCGGCGGCGGGCGGAGACGGCGGGTAATCCAGTTCGCCATACGTGACGAGGTCGGCGTTCTTTGCCTGCTTGAGTTCGAGCCTGACCTGTTCGCGGGCTTTCGGTTCGGCCCGGACGGCCGGAGCCGCCGCAGCAACGGAAACGGCGAGGATCAACAGGGTCAGGCGGTTCATATTCTCTCCATGCTTCGAGGGGCATGGAGAAATTCTAGGGAACGGGCGCGAACAGAATCCGGACAGGCGGATTAGCTTTCTGTAATGTCGGCCGCCGCGATGCTGAAGCCTATGGTGGTGGTCCGGTTGACCGATCTGGCGTAGCTGCGGCCGCCGTGCATGCGGGCGATGGCGGCGACGATGGCCAATCCCAGTCCATGATGGTTGGCATCGAACTCGCGCGAGCTGTCGCTGCGGTAGAAGCGGTAGAAAAGCCGTGGCAGATGTTCTTCCGGTATGGGTTCGCCGGTGTTGCGCACGGCGATCAGGATTTCGCCAGCGTCGCCGCGGGAGATATCGACCTCGATCACGCTGCCGGGAGCGGCATAGCGCACCGCGTTCGAGACCAGGTTCGACACGGCGCGCTGGAACAGTGCGCGATCGACCTGGGCCGACGCATCGCCCACCACCGCGATATCGACCCCCGCGTCCAGCGCCTCGGCCTCGTGGTATTGCGTCACCTCCTGGACGATGGCGGCCAGGCTGGCCTGCCAGCTGCCCCGGGCCTGCGCGCCGCGGTCGGCCTGCGACAGGAACAGCATGTCGTTGACGATGCTGGAGAGGCGCTGCAGTTCTTCCAGGTTGGAACCCAGCGTTTCGCGCAAGGCCTGCGGCGACGGGCGCGTGCTCAGCGCCAGCTCGGTCTCGCCGATCAGCGTTGCGAGTGGCGTGCGCATCTCGTGGGCCACGTCGGCATTGAATCCCTCCATCTGCACGTAGGCGCGCTCCAGCCGCTGCAGCACGGCGTTGAACTGGCGCACCAGGGGCCGGATCTCGCAGGGCTGGCCGCTTTCGTCCAGCCGTTCGCCGATGCGGTCCGGAGACAGCTGCGCGGCCTGCTTGCCCAGCGCATCCAGCGGCGCCAGTCCGCGGCGCACCAGCAGGGTTCCTACCGCGGCCACGACGATGGCGCCCGCGAGCGCGCAGGCGAACAGGGTCCAGGCCAGCGCCTTGCGCAGCCGGATGTCGCTGGAGATGTCCAGCACCAGTTCGGCGTTCATGGCGTCGCCGGGCGCGCCGGGGAAGGGAAGCGTGAAAGCGATGCGCCGCTCATGCTTGAAGTCGTTGTCGCCGGCGATGGGGCTGCCGTAATAGACCTTTTCGCCGTCGATCTCCAACACCAGCGAGAAGTCGGGGCGGCCATAGAAGAAGTCGCTGAGCTTGTGGCGCAAGCGGGTGGAGTCCTGGCTGGCGGCGTTTTCCTCGACCAGGTGCCGTACGACCTCGACCTTCTGCTGCAGCAAGGCTTCCTGGCGGCTGGCCAGGTTGAGGTTGGTCGCGTAATAGACCACCGCGCATACCAGGCCGAGCGCGATGAAAGTCTGGATCGCCAGCCAGCGCGACAGCCAGCGGTGCAGCGATTTGGGGCGCTGCCCGGGCATCAGTCGCTCCGCGGTTCCAGCACGTAGCCCATGCCGCGCACGGTGTGCAGCAGTTTCTTGTCGAAGGGTTCGTCGACCTTGCCGCGCAGGCGGCGGATCGCGACTTCGACCACGTTGGTGTTGCTGTTGAAGTTGATGTCCCACACCTGTTCGGCCAGCTCCAGCCGCGACAGGACTTCGCCTTGCTTGCGCATCAGCAGGGCCAGGAGAGTGAATTCCTTGGCGGTCAGGTCCAGCCGCACGCCGTCGCGGCTGGCGCGCCGGCGCAGCAGGTCCAGTTCCAGCCCGTCGATGCGCAGCACGTTCTGGGCGATGGTCTCGGTCTGGCCGTGGCCGCTGCGCCGGCCCAGCGCCAGCACGCGGGCCAGCAGTTCCGACAAGGCGAAAGGCTTGGCCAGGTAGTCGTCGGCCCCGTCGCGCAGGCCCTTGACGCGATCTTCGAGCTTGTCGCGCGCGGTCAGCATCAGGACGGGGACGCGGCTGGTCTTGCGGATCTCGGCCAGCACCGAAAAGCCGTCCATGGCGGGCAGCATCACGTCCAGCAGGACCAGGTCGTACTGGCTTTCACGCACCAGATGCAGTCCGGTGACGCCGTCCTGGGCCACGTCGACCACGTAGTTGTGTTCGGTCAGCGCTCGCCGCAAGTACTCGGCGAGTTTTTTTTCGTCTTCGATTACGAGTACTTTCATGTCAGCGGAAATAAAAAGAGTGCGCGGAAGTCCTCGGATGCTGCGTCTATTCTAGGCGGAATCGTTCTGGGGAATAAACGCAAACAGGGCGGCCCAGCCGCCCTGCGCAGCGCCGGCGGGCACGCGGAGCGCGTGCGCCACGGGCCCGGCGCTCAGCCCGGGGTGTAGATCTCGTCCAGGCGGGCGCGTTCGGCCGGCGTCATGGCTTCCAGCTCCGCCATCGCGTCGGCGCGGGTACGGGAGGTGCCCTGCTTGGCCCAGCCCGGCTTGGCGGCGTTCAGATTGGTCAGAAACCACTGCTTCGGGTCGGACTTGGCCACGGCCAATTCGGTCTTCACCTCGTCGCGCGTCTTGCCGCTGACGGCGTGGTCCGGCGCGATGGCGTAGCCGATCTCCGTGTTGGTCTGGTGCCAGGTGCTCGATGCGCTGGCGGCAAAAGGAAGGGCCAGGGCGGAACCCAGGGCGAGGGCAGCGGTAACGGTTTTGGTCTTCATGGATATCTCCCAGGTTGAGCGCGGCGCCGATCGCGGTGTTGCGTCAGGCGCATACACGCTGTTTGTGTAGCGACGGTGACACTCTACGGACCTATGCCCGTCAATTCGCCGACGCCCTGATTACGTTTTCGTAAGGCCGCGAACCTTACGGAAATGTCATTTTTCTGTCGCTCGATTGACGAACCCGTCTGGATACATTGCCGGCTCGCCCCTTTCCTGGTTGAACCATGCATGTATCCGCTATGCCGCTGATCCTGGCGGCCTCGATGATCGCCGCGTCTGCTGCCGCATCCGCGCAGAACGCGGGCGCAGCCCGAACTTCCGTACCCACGGCGCAGAGCGAGAACGGCGCCGTGCTGACGCTGGAGCGCGCCCTGGCCGCGGCGCTCGAACGCAATCCCGGGTTTGCCGCGGCGAAGAACGAGGCCGCGGCGAGCGAGGGCCTGCTCACGCAGGCGGGCGTGCTGCCTAACCCTTCCATCGACGTGAGCGTGGACGACACGCAATCGGCCACGCGCACCACCACCGCCATGTTGAACGTCCCGCTGGAAACCGGCGGCAAGCGCGCCGCGCGGGTCAAGGCGGCTGAGCTGTCCAGGGACATGGCGCGCCAGGGCGTCGCGGACACGCGGGCCGGCCTGCGCGCGGCAGTCATCGCGGCCTATTTCGATGTGGCGGTGGCGCAGGAGTCCGTGCGCGTGACGCGCGGCACCGTGGATATCGCCAGCGGCGCCTTGCGGCTGGCGGAGAGGCGCGTGGCCGCGGGCAAGGCGCCGCCACTGGAGGGCAGCAAGGCCCAGGTCGCGTTGGCCAACGCGCGCATCGAGGCGCGCGCGGCCGAGGCTGCGCTACTGGGCGCACGCCGCAAGCTCGGCCTGCTGTGGGGCGAAGCAGAGCCGGGTTTTGCCAGCGTGGGCGCGGATCTGAACGCATTGCCGGAACGGGCGTCGATAGACGAGTTGCGGGCAGGCCTGGCCGCATCGCCCAGGATGCAGGGCGGCAAGCTTGCCGTCGACCTGGGGCAGGCACAGCTGGAAGTCGAGAAGAGCAAGCGCTATCCCGACATCACGCTGAGCGCCGGCGTGGCCCGCGACAACGAAGCGGGCCGCGACAAGGCCCAGCTTGGCGTGTCCATTCCGCTGCCGATCTTCGACCGCAACCAGGGCAATGTCTACGCCGCCACCATGCAGGCCTACAAGGCGCAGGACCAATACCGCGAGCTGGAATCCGGCCTGATGGGAGAACTGTTGCAGGCCGTGACCCGATTCGATCTGGCAGCGGGTTCCGCGCGCGAGTATCGGAGCGCCGTGCTGCCGGGGGCCACCCAGGCCTATGAGGCTGCGCGCAAAGGCTTCGAGGCGGGGAAGTTCGGCTTCCTGGAAGTGCTGGACGCGCAGCGCACCCTCTCCGACGGAAACATCGCCTACCTGACGGTGCTGGCATCCGTGTACCAGGCTTCCGCGGATATAGACCGCATTCTCGGACGTTGAAACGAGCATAAGAAAATGGCAAAGCACAAGAGCAAGCAACCCCCCAAGATGTGGACCGCGGCCGGCCTGTGCGCGGCGCTGCTGTTGGCGTCCGTGTATCCGGCGCAGGCGGCAGGCGAGGCGGAGCACGGACATGCCGAGACCGGGCAGGGCGAGCAGGCCGAGAAGGAACAGGAAAAAATCGCGCTCACGCCCGAGCAGATCGCGGTGGCCGGCATCAAGTCCGAGGTTGCTGCGCCCGCCGCGCTGGCGACATCGGCGCAGTTCCCCGGCGAGATCAAGTTCAATGCGGACCGGACCGCGCACGTGGTGCCGCGCATGGCCGGCGTGGTGCAAAGCGTGTCGGCCGACCTGGGCCAGCAGGTCAAGAAGGGCGAACTGCTGGCCGTCTTGTCCAGCTCGGCGCTGTCCGAGTTGCGCAGCGAATGGCTGGCGGCGGCCAAGCGGCGCGACCTGGCGGCCCAGACCCACAGGCGCGAACTGCGCCTGTGGCAGGAAAAGGTATCAGCGGAACAGGACTACCAGGCGGCCCGCACCGCGCTGCAGGAGGCGGAAATCGCCGTGCAGAACGCGGAGCAGAAATTGCGCACCGTGGGCGCCGAGCCGCGCTCCAAGGACCTGGGCAGCCTGGAGATCCGCGCGCCCTTTGACGGCGTGGTGGTGGAAAAGCACATCGCGCTGGGCGAAGCCTTGCCCGACAACGCCAGCATCTTCACCTTGTCGGACCTGCGCACCGTCTGGGCCGAATTCGTGATCGCGCCCAAGGATTTGCAGGATGTACGCGTAGGCGAAGCGGCCAGCGTGAGCTCCGCCGCGTTCGCCGGCAGGGCCGAGGGCACGGTCTCGTACATCGGCTCGTTGCTGGGGCAGCAGACGCGCACGGCCACTGCGCGCGTCACGCTGGAGAATCCGGACATGGCCTGGCGTCCAGGGCTTTTCGTTTCCGTCGACGTGGTCACGCGGATGTCGGACGCCGCGGTGACGGTGGCGGCCGACGCGGTCCAGACCATCGACAACCAGCCTGCCGTGTTCGTGGAGGCGCCCGGCGGCTTTGTGGTGCAGCCGGTGAAGCTGGGCAAGGCTTCGAATGACCGGGTAGAGGTGCTGTCAGGGCTTGCCCCCGGTACGCGCTATGCCGTCGAGAACACCTTCGTCCTCAAGTCGGAGCTGGGCAAGGCCGGCGCCGAGCACGCACACTGAGCCGGGGCGGAACATGTTTGAACGCTTGATCCGTTTCGCTATTGAGCAGCGCTGGCTGGTGCTGTTCGTCACCCTGGGCATGGCCGCCATCGGCGTCTACAACTATTCCCGGCTCGCCATCGACGCGGTGCCGGACATCACCAACGTCCAGGTCCAGATCAATGCCGGGGCGCCTGGGTACTCGCCGCTGGAGACCGAGCAGCGCATCACCTATCCGATAGAGACGGTGATGGCCGGCCTGCCGGGGTTGCAGCAGACGCGCTCGCTATCGCGCTACGGCCTGTCGCAGGTGACCGTCATCTTCAAGGACGGCACCGACATCTATTTCGCCCGCCAGCTGGTGAACCAGCGCCTGCAGGAAGCGAAGGAAAACTTGCCCGAAGGCGTGACGCCCATGATGGGGCCGATATCCTCGGGCCTGGGCGAGATCTACTTGTGGACGGTGGAGGCGCAGGACGATGCCAGGAAACCCGACGGCACACCCTACACCCCCATGGACCTGCGCGAGATCCAGGACTGGATCATCAAGCCGCAGCTGCGCAATATTCCCGGCGTCACCGAGATCAACGCCATCGGCGGCTATGCCAAGGAGTACCAGGTAGCGCCCAGCACCGAGAAGCTGGCCTCCTACGGACTGGCGCTGACCGACATCATGGCCGCGCTGGACAGGAACAACGCCAACACCGGTGCGGGCTACATCGAACGCAAGGGGGAGCAGTACCTGATCCGGGCGCCCGGGCAGGTCCGGTCCATGGACGACATCCGCGACGTGGTGCTGGCAACCGTGGAGGGCCAGGCGATCCGGATACGCGACGTGGCCGAGGTGTCCATCGGGCGCGAGCTGCGCACGGGGGCGGCTACCAGCAACGGCGAGGAAGTGGTGCTGGGCACGGTGTTCATGCTGATAGGCGAGAACAGCCGCGCGGTGTCCCAAGCCGTGTCCGTCAAGCTGGAAGCCATCAATAAAACGCTGCCGGCGGGCGTGCAGGCGGTGACGGTCTACGACCGCACCACCCTGATCGACAAGGCCATCGCCACCGTCAAGAAGAACCTGCTGGAAGGCGCGGCGCTGGTCATCGTCATCCTGTTCGTGTTCCTGGGGAACATCCGCGCGGCGCTGATCACGGCGATGATCATCCCGCTGTCCATGCTGTTCACCTTCACCGGCATGGTGACCTACAAGGTCAGCGCCAACCTGATGAGCCTGGGTGCGCTGGACTTCGGCATCATCGTCGACGGCGCGGTCGTCATCGTGGAGAACTGCGTGCGGCGCCTGAGCCACGCGCGGGCGCACCATGGCAGGCCGCTCACGCGCAGCGAACGCTTCCACGAGGTGTTCGCGGCCGCGCGCGAGGCCCGCAGGCCGCTGCTGTTCGGCCAGTTGATCATCATGGTCGTGTACCTGCCGATCTTCGCCCTGAGCGGGGTGGAAGGACGCATGTTCCATCCCATGGCGCTGACCGTGGTGCTGGCGCTGCTGGGGGCGATGATCCTGTCCGTGACCTTCGTGCCGGCCGCCGTGGCGCTGTTCATGGGGAACAACGTCTCCGAAAAGGAGAATCGCCTGATGGCCTGGGCCAAGCGCCGCTACGAGCCCCTGCTCGACGTCGCGCTGCGCCGCACGCCGCTGATCCTGGCGGGAGCAACCGTCTTGGTGGTGTTGAGCGGGGTGCTGGCGGCGCGCATGGGCAGCGAGTTCATCCCCAACCTGAACGAAGGCGACATGGCGATCCAGGCGCTGCGGATCCCGGGCACCAGCCTCACGCAGTCAGTCGAGATGCAGAAGCAACTGGAGACCAGGCTGAAGCAGAAGTTCCCGGAAATCGAGCGCGTGTTCGCCCGCACCGGCACGGCGGAGATCGCCTCCGATGCCATGCCGCCCAGCATTTCCGACGGCTACATCATGCTCAAGCCGATGGACCAGTGGCCCAGCCCCAGGAAGACCCGCGCCGAACTGCTGGCGGCGATCCAGGAGGAAGCCAGCCAGGTTCCCGGCAGCAACTATGAGTTCTCCCAGCCCATCCAGCTGCGCTTCAACGAGCTGATCTCGGGCGTGCGCAGCGACGTGGCGGTGAAGGTGTTCGGCGATGACAACGACGTGCTGAATCGTACGGCAGCAGAGATCGCCGAGGTCTTGCAGACGATACCGGGCGCTTCGGAAGTGAAAGTCGAGCAGACCACCGGGCTGCCGATGCTGACGGTCAACATCGACCGCGCCCGCGCCGCGCGTTACGGGCTGAGCATGGCGGACGTGCAGGACACGCTGGCCATCGCCGTGGGAGGTCGAGAGGCGGGGACCTTTTTTCAGGGAGACCGGCGCTTCGACATCGTGGTGCGTCTGCCCGAAACCGTGCGCGAGAACCTGTCCGCGTTGAAGAAGCTGCCCATTGCCCTGCCCAGGCAGGACGGGCAGGCGCAGGCCGCCTACATCCCGCTGAGCGAGGTCGCCACCTTCGATCTGGCGCCGGGCCCCAACCAGATCTCGCGCGAGGACGGCAAGCGCCGCATCGTGGTCAGCGCCAACGTGCGCGGCCGCGACCTGGGCACGTTCGTGTCCGAGGCCACCGTGGCCATCGGGCAAAAGGTGCAGGTGCCGGCGGGCTACTGGACCTCCTGGGGCGGCACCTTCGAGCAGTTGCAATCCGCGGCCAAGCGCCTGCAGATCGTGGTGCCGGCGGCGCTGGTGCTGGTGTTCGCGTTGCTGTTCGCGATGTTCGGCAACGTCAAGGACGGGTTGCTGGTGTTCACCGGTATCCCCTTCGCGCTGACCGGCGGCGTGATCGCCTTGTGGATGCGCGGCATACCGTTGTCCATAACCGCCGCGGTGGGCTTCATCGCGCTGTGCGGCGTAGCGGTGCTGAACGGCCTGGTGATGCTGTCGTTCATCAGCGGCCTGCGCGTGGAAGGCAAGTCCGTGGCCGAGGCCGTGCGTATCGGGGCGCTGACGCGCCTGCGTCCGGTGCTGATGACGGCGCTGGTGGCCTCGCTGGGCTTCGTGCCGATGGCGATCGCCACCGGCACGGGCGCCGAGGTCCAGCGTCCGCTGGCCACCGTGGTGATCGGCGGCATCATCTCTTCCACCATCCTCACGCTGCTGGTACTGCCGGCCCTTTACCGCCTGGCGCACAGGAACGACGACGCCGACGAACTTGAACTGTCGAAACCGGCCTTGGCCCGGGAGTAGGTCCGTTACGGAGGCGATCCGATGAATGCCAGACCCGATCTCGATATCGCTGTGCTGGGCGCAATCAGCCCGATACAGCTATCCGTCATCATTCCATTCCTCAACGAAATGGAGGTGCTGCCGGCCTGCCACGAACGCCTGCGGCGGGTCTTGAAGACGTTGGGGCTGTCCTACGAGATCGTGTTCGTCGACGACGGCAGCAGCGACGGCAGCGCCGAATACCTGCAGACCCTGCTGCGCGAGGAACGCGGCATCAAGCTGGTCAGGCTGAGCCGGAATTTCGGCAAGGAGGCCGCGATGACAGCAGGGATAGAACATGCGGCCGGAGCCGCGGTCATCATGCTGGATGCCGATCTGCAGGATCCGCCCGAGGCCATCCCCGCCATGGTGCGGGCCTGGAAAGAGGGCGCCGACGTCGTCAGCATGCGGCGGCGCAGCCGCGCGGGGGAAAGCGTCCTGAAGCGGTTTTCCGCCTATGCCTACTACAGGCTGCTGAGCCGCTTGAGCAAGGCCGCGATCCCGCCCGACACCGGCGATTTCCGGCTGATGAGCCGGCGCGCCGTGACGGCTTTGCTGCAGCTGCCCGAACGGTGCCGCTACATGAAGGGCCTGTACGCCTGGGTGGGCATGCCGACCCGGATCATCGATTACGACCGCGAGCCCCGCGCCGCTGGCGTCACCAAATGGAGCTACCTGGCGCTGTTCCGCCTGGCCATGGAAGGCATCACCTCGTTCTCCACCGCGCCCCTGCGCTGGGCGACGGGGCTGGGGGCGGCCGCGGCCCTGGGCGGCGCGGTCTTCGGCGCCGCCATCATCTTCAAGACCCTGATGTTCGGCGATGACGTCGCCGGCTACCCCTCGCTGATGGCGATGATGACCTTCATGGGCGGCGTGCAACTCATCACCATCGGTCTGTTGGGCGAGTACGTGGGCAAGACCTATATGGAAAGCAAGCAGCGGCCGGTCTATCTGGTGCGCGACGTGCAGCACAGCGGAGCGGCGGGCATGGCGGCATCGGGCCATGGGAGGGATGCGGCTTGCAGCTGAGCGCGCGGACCATGGCCGCCGGGCTGGCGGCGATACTGGGCGTGCGCCTCTTGGCGATGGTCCTGGTGCCATTCGCCGACACGTCCGAGCCGCGCTATGCGGAGATCGCCAGGCTGATGGCGGAAGCGGGCGACTGGATCACGCCCTGGTTCGCACCGGGCGTGCCGTTCTGGGGCAAGCCCCCATTGGGGTTCTGGGCCGAGGCGCTGTCGATCCGGTTGCTGGGGTTGAGCGAATTCAGCATCAGGCTGCCGTCGCTGCTGGCCACGGCGGCGACGCTTGCCATTCTTCATGCGCTGGGGCGCCGCCTGTTTACGCTACAGGCCGCCAGATGGACCGTGCTGGTGTACGCATCCATGTTCCTGCCCCTGGTCGCGGCCGGGGCAGTGTTGACCGATCCGTTCCTTGCCCTGGGCGTCACGCTGAGCATGGCGTCATTCATCCTGGCGCGCGGGCCGGCGGCGGGGTTCTGGCGCTACGGATTTTTCCTGGGACTGGCGATCGGCCTGTTGTCCAAGGGACCGCTGGCCGTGGTGTTGGTGGCGGGCGCCATCGTGCCCTGGATGCTCTGGCATGGGAACGTCCGGGCCAGCCTGCGGCGCCTGCCATGGGCAGCGGGAAGCGTGATGACGGCGGTCCTGGTGCTGCCCTGGTACGTGGCGGCGGAGATCAAGACGCCGGGCTTCATCCAGTATTTCATCGTAGGCGAGCACGTCCTGCGCTTCGTGGATCCGGGCTGGACCGGCGATCTCTACGGCTCGGCGCACAGCCGGCCCTACGGCGCCATCTGGCTGGACGGGATCGTGGCGTCGTTGCCTTGGGGAGTGTTTGGCGTCTGGCTGCTTGCCCGACGCTGGCGCGGGCCGGTGCGGCGGGCCGGCAGATGGCTGCGCCGGCCACGCTGGACCTATCTGTTGGCCTGGGGCGCGGCCACGCCGCTCTTCTTCACCCTGTCGGGCAACATCCTGTGGACCTACGCGCTGCCGGCCTTGCCGCCGCTGGCCTTGGCGATAGGCGCATGCCTGAGCCGCGCCCGCGCCCTGGCGCCAGCCCGCGTGGCGACGGCCTGCATGGCGTTGGGGCCGATTGCGGTGATTGTTTTCTGCGGCTTGCTGCTGGCCAAGCCGGAGCGGCTCAAAACGGAAAAACACCTTGTCGCCCGGGCCGATGCGCTGATGGCGCCCGGCGAAAAGCTCTACTTCGTCGACAGCCTGCCGTTCTCGGCGCGCTACTACTCGCGGGGCGCGGCCGCACGGGTGCCGCTGGAAGGCTTGGAGGCCGTATTGCCCAAGGACGGCAGGGTATTCCTGGCAGTGGAAAAAGCGGATCTGCGGCGGGTGCGCGAGCAGACGGGAGTGGAGCTTGAGCCGGTCTACACCAGCCGGCGCTACGTCTTGGTGATCGCCGGTACGCCGGCAGATCGCCGCCGGAGGCCGGCGGCGATGGCTTTATCGTCAAGGGCCGGGCCTGGATCCGGGCCCGGCCAGACTCAGAAGCCCACGGCCTGACCGTCGCGGCGCGAGTCGGACGCCGCCACGTAGCCGCCTTGCGGCAGGCGGCAGATCAGCTGCGCCGAACCGAATTCCAGGCTGTCGGCGGGCGCCACGGCGACGTTGTGGCCGCGTGCGCGCAGCGCGTCGACCACGTCCGCCGGCAAGTGCGATTCCACATTGACCACCGGGCCTTTTTCCACGCGGAAGCGCGGCGCGTCGCTCATGGCCTGCGGGTTCTGGCCGAACGCCGCCAGGCGCGTGACCATTTGCAGATGACCCTGGGCCTGCATCGATCCGCCCATCACGCCGAACGACATCAGCGGCTGGCCGCCGCGCGTGACGAAGGCGGGGATGATGGTGTGCATCGGCTTCTTGCGCGGCGCGACCTGATTGGCGTGGCCGGGCGTCAACACGAAGTTCAGGCCGCGGTTGTGCAGGCTGATGCCGGTGTCGGGCACCACCACGCCGGAACCGAAGCCGTGGTAGTTGGACTGGATGAAGGACACCATGGTGCCGCTGGCGTCGGCCGCCGTCAGGTACACGGTGCCGCCGGTGGCGGGCGTGCCCGCGACCGGCACGCTGGCGCGGTCCATGGAAATCTGGCGCGCGCGCTCGGCCAGGTAGCTGCGGTCCAGCAGGGCGGCGGCGCTGGTGCGCATGTGGCGCGGATCGGCGACGTGGTGGTGCAGGTCCGCGAACGCCAGCTTCATCGCTTCGATGCTGACGTGGTAGTAGTCCGCGCTGTCGCGGCCCATGCTTTCCAGGTCGAACTGTTCCAGCATGCCCAGCGCCATCAGCGCCGAGATGCCCTGGCCGCTGGGCGGGATCTCGTGCAGTTCGTAGCCGCGGAACGATTGCGAGATTGGCGTGACCCATTCGGGACGGTGCTCCGCCAGGTCCTCGGCACTGAGCGCGCCGCCGGTCTGGCGCGCGAAGTCGGCGATCTTGCGGGCGAGCTCGCCGCGGTAGAAGCTCTCGCCGCCGCTTTCGGCGATGGCGCGCAGCGTCTTGCCCTGCGCGGGAAAGCGCCACCATTCGCCGGCCTGCGGTGCACGGCCCTCGGGCAGGAAGGCGGCGGCAAAGCCTGGCTCCTGCGCCAGCTTGGGTGCTTGCGTGGCCCACTGGCGGGCGATGGTGGGCGATACCGCGAACCCTTCCTCGGCATAGGCGATGGCGGGTTCGAACAACTGCGCGAAAGGCAGCTTGCCGAAGCGCTCCGACAGCGCCTTCCATCCCGCGACCTGGCCCGGCACGGTCACCGTGCCCCAGCCGGTGCCGGGCATGGCGTCGCGGCCGGCGAAGTACTCCGGCGTCCACGCGGCGGGCGCGCAGCCGCTGGAGTTCAGACCGTGCAGCTGGCCGTCATGCCAGACCAGCGCGAACATGTCGCCGCCGATGCCGTTCATGACGGGTTCGACCACTGTCAGCGCGATGGCGGTGGCGATGGCGTTGTCCACGGCGTTGCCGCCGGCCAGCAGCATGCGCAGCCCGGCTTGGGCCGCCAGCGGCTGGCTGGTGGCGACCGCGTTGGCGGCCAGGACCGGCATCTTCCGGGATGCGTAGGGGAAAGACCAATCGAAGGGTAAGGACATGGAAACGGGGAACTCGTAGTGAAAATTACTGCGGCGTGATGCCGGCCTGATCGATCAGCTGCTTGGTGCGCGGGATTTCGGCCTTGATGAAGGCGGCGAACTCCTCGCGGCTGCCGCCGCGGGGCTCCGCGCCAGCTTCCGCGAGCTTACTGCGCAGCGCCGGATCGGCAAGCACTTTGTTGACGGCGCGGTTGAGCTTGTCGAGCACCGGAGCGGGCGTGCCTTCGGGCGCGACCAGACCGTACCACGGCGCGATGTCGTAGCCGGCGTAGCCCTGTTCCGCGATCGTGGGAATCTCGGGCGCCAGCGCCGAGCGCTTGGCGTTGGACATGCCCAGCGCCAGCAGCGCGCCGCTCTTGGCCTGGGGCAGGCCGGTCATGATGGTGTCGAAGTACATCGAGACCTGGCCGCTGAGCAGCGCGGGGATGGCTTCGCCGGCGCCCTTGTACGGCACGTGCAGGATGTCGATGCCGGCCACGGACTTGAGCATTTCGCCCGCCATGTGCGAAGTCGTGCCGGTGCCGAACGAGGCGTAGGTCAGTTTGCCCGGGTTGGCGCGGGCGTAGGCCACCATTTCCGGCAAGGTCTTGAACGGCTGCGACGGATTGGCCAGCAGGATGTTGGGGGTGTACGCCACCATGGATACCAGCGCGAAGGCGTCGGGGTCGTAGGACAGGCGCTTTTGCAGGAAGCGGTTGGTCACGATGGCGGCGGGGCCGCCCATCAACAGCGTGTAGCCGTCGGGCGTTGCGCGTGCCACCGAAGCGCTGCCGATAGCAGCCGCGGCGCCCGGACGGGCTTCGACGACGAAGGGCTGGCCCAGTTCCGTCGACAGCGCGGCGCCCAGCTGGCGCGAAATCAGGTCGGTGGCGGAACCGGCCTGGAAGGGCACGACGATGCGCACCGGATGCTGCGGCCAGTCGGTCGCCTGGGCGCCCGCTTGGGCGGCAAAGGCCACGGCGGCGGCGCCTGCCAGCGCCCGGATGAAACGAAACTTCATGAATTCCCCTTGATCGCGTTATGGAGTGCGTGCAGGGATTAGACGCAAGCGGGCGCTGCAAGACCATTAGGATTTGCATCCATGGATCACTGGATCCAATTTGTGTTATTTTTGCGGTTATCTATCATGGCGGCTTTCGTGGGCCTATCCGTCGGCCCTAGCCCCGGGACTCCAATGCTGCAATTCCAAAAGACAGCCATCAGCGCCGAAGACGAGGCCTACCTGCATCTGCAGCGCGAAATCCGCCTGGGCCGCTACGCGCCCGGCCAGCGCCTGGTGCCCGAGGTGGTCGCGGCCGAAATCGGTACCAGCCGCATGCCGGTACGCGGCGCGCTGCGCCGGCTGGCCTCGGAAGGATTGGTCGAGATCCGCGCCAACCGCGGCGCGGTGGTGCGCGGCCTGAATCAGCAGGAAATGCTGGAAGTGTTCGAAATGCGGTCCGTGCTGGAAGGCCTGGCCATGCGTAACGCGGTGCTGCACATGGGCGCCGAGCACATCCGCCGCCTGTCGCTGCTGCTGGAACAGCTGGAGCAGGGGCCGGGCGAACACCTGGACTGGATCACGGCGCATCGCGAATTCCACGAATACCTGTGCAGCTTCTGCCAGCAGCCGCGCCTGCTACGCCAGATCTCGGAGCTGCATTCCGTCGTCGAACCCTATATGCGCCTGTGGGTGGCCCAGCCCGGCCGCGTCCTGCGCGTGCGCGAATCGCACCAGGAATTGATCGCCGAGTTGCAGACGCGCGACCCGGCGCGTTGCGAAGCGGCCATGCGCCAGCATGTGCTGAACACGGTGCCCGCCCTGCAGGCGTTTCTGGAGCAGGCGGCCTAGGACGCGCGGCTTTGCTCTAGACTGGCGTCATCCTCTACGCGCCCGTCCCGCCATGACCGCATCCGCCGATCTCATCCGCCGCCTGGACCTGCTGCCGCACCCCGAAGGCGGCTACTACCGCGAAACCTATCGCGCCGCCGATGCCGTGACGCGCGGCGACGGCGCGCGCCGCTCGGCCAGCACCGCCATCTACTACCTGCTATGCGACGGCGCCTGGTCGACCTGGCACCGCATCCGGTCCGACGAACTCTGGCATTTCCATGCGGGCGGGGCGCTGCTTGTCCATGTGCTGGCGCCGGACGGCGCTTACCGCTGCCTGCGGCTGGGCGACGCGCTGAAGGACCCTGAGGCCGCGTTCCAGGCGGTCGTGCCGGCCGGCAGCTGGTTCGCGGCAGAATTGGCCGACCCCGCCGGCTATGCGCTGGCCGGCTGCACGGTGGCGCCTGGCTTCGAGTTCAGCGAGTTCGAGTTGGCCGACGCCGCCGACCTGCAACGGCTGTACCCCGCGCAGGCCGGGCTGATCGCGCGCCTGGCCCGCTAGTCGGCGCCCTGTGCTTGCGGTTTTTTCCTGCGGGTGAACTTGGCCTCGCTTGCCAGTACGCCCGCCACGATCAGGCCGGCGCCTACCAACGCCAGCGCCGGGAGCCGGTCGCCGGCCAGGCGTCCCACGATGCCGCCCCACACAGGCTCGCCGGCATAGATGACGGTGGCCCGGGTTGGAGACACCGACTTCTGCGCCCAGTTCATGGTCAGCTGGATGATGGCGCTGGCCAGTCCCAGGCCGATGGCCGCGCCCGCCCACAGCCATGAGAATTCGGGCACCGCCTCGCCCATCACGGGCATCAGCGCGAACGACACCAGGCCTGCCGTCAACAACTGCACGAAGGTGACGCGGCGGCTGTCGACCTTCTTGGCATAGTGGCCGATCAGGATGATCTCCGCGGCGATCGCCGCGGCCCCGGCAAGCGTCGCCGCTTCGCCCACGCTGAAATTCAGCGCGCCCGCCTGCGGACCCGCCAGCAGGATCAGGCCCGCGAAGGCCAGCGCCACGCCCACCCAGCTCATCAGGCCTGGCGGCTTCTTCAGCACGGCCCATTGCAGCAGCGGCACGATGGGCACGTACATCGCCGTGATGAAGGCGGACTGGCTGCTGGTGATGGTCTGCAAGCCGTAGGTCTGCAGGAAGTAGCCCAGGAACAGGGCGCAGCCGATGGCGATGCCGGCGCCGACCTCCTGGCGGGTGATCGCAGCCATGTGCTTGCGGAACATCAGCAGCGCCATCAGGCCGGCGATGGTGAAACGCACGCCCACGAAGAACAGCGGTCCGCTGTGCTGCATGGCGATGTGGATGATGAGGAAGGTGCTGCCCCACAGCATGGTGACCAGCACCAGCGCGATTTCCTGGCGGGACAGGGCGAACATCGAGGTCTTGGACTTCACGGTCTGCTTCGGGCGCGACGAAATGGCGAGCACTATACAGCGCTTCGGTGACCGCTCACCGAACAGATTCCCCGATTCCGGGCGGAGCAGGCATATAGCCAGGAGTAATATGACGCGTCCGGCGTCGTCAGGCCGCCGGAGACGACAAGCCGGTGCACGCCTCGTTCTTCCCGCTCCCGCCGCGCCTTTTTGGGCGGCGCTGGCGAACCTGGGCGCGCCAAGCGGCCACAAGAAGATATCGAGGAGAAGCGCAAGTGGAGAAGCAAGAGTCGGGCGGCTGGTATTTCGGCTGGAACATCGTAGGCGCCGCTACGGTACTCACCCTGTTGACGGTCGGCCTGCGCATGGGGGTCGGGCCGTTCTTCCTGCCCATCGCCGACGCCCTGGGCTTCACGCGCAGTACGCTGTCCGGCATCGTCGCGATCGGCATGCTCTGCTATGGGCTGGCCATGCCGGTAGCAGGTTATCTGGTCGGCACGCGCGGCACCCGCTTCGTGCTGCTGACCGGCACCGCCATCGTCGTGTTGTCGATCATCTGGACGGTCTACGCGCGCGGCCCCATCGAATTCCTGCTGTCCTTCGGCGTGGCGCTGTCCATCGGCCTGGGCTTCACCAGCCCGGTAGCGTTGACGCCGGTGATCAGCCGC
Organism: Achromobacter sp. K91; assembly: GCF_003576205.1. NCBI lineage: Bacteria > Pseudomonadati > Pseudomonadota > Betaproteobacteria > Burkholderiales > Alcaligenaceae > Achromobacter > Achromobacter sp. K91. The sequence continues at coordinate 111,592 of NZ_QWFB01000020.1, forward strand.
TGGTTCACGCGCCAGCGCGGCATGGCGCTGTTCTTCCTGTCCACCGGTTCCATGGCCGGCATCGCGCTGATGACGCCGACCCTGACCTTCGCGATCTCGGCCGTGGGCTGGCAGGAAACGCTGCTGGGCTTCGCCGCGCTGTTCGCGCTGCTGACCGTGCCGATGGCGCTCTTCGTCATGCGCGATGAAGCGCCGGAGCACACCGACCTGCTGCCGCACCAGATCATCGACAAGGCGGGACCGGCCAAAGCTGCGGCGAAGCAGCCGGCGCCCAATGTGCGCGCGGCGCTGAACTCGCTGCCGTTCTGGCAGGTGGCGCTGGGCCTGTTCGCCTGTGGTTTCAGCATGAACCTGCTGGGCACGCACGGCGTGCCCATGCTGATGGACCATGGCTTTGACGCCACCACCAGTTCGCTGGGCATCGGCCTGATCGGCCTGGTCGCCATCTTCAGCACCCTGGTGCTGGGGCGCATGTCCGACCAGGTCGAACGGCGCGCCATCCTGGCCGCGATCTATCTCGTGCGCGGGCTGGGTTTCTTCGCGCTGGTCATGGTGGGCGCGCATTGGGAACTGTACGCCGCGGCCACCCTGGGCGGCATCGCGTGGGCTGGCAGCATCGCCCTGTCGTCGGCCATTCTTGCGGACGTCTACGGCGTGCGGCTGGTGGGCGTGCTTTATGGACTGGTCTACCTGGGCCACCAGGTTGGCGGCATGATCAGCTCATGGCTGGGCGGCTGGGCCTATGAGACCTTCGGCACGCATTGGGTGGCCTTCGGGGCAGCGGGCGCGCTGCTGTTGGCGGCGGCCCTGATTTCCTTGCGCCTGCCGGCGCGGGGCCTGCCGCGCGCGGTAGCGGTGGCCGGCCGTTGATCCCCGCGGACTGTGGGCGATGCCGTCCGCAGCGTTTGCCATCGCATCCGTGACGCCGGATGCGATGGTCTCCAGGACCGTCCTAGCGGTCCTTCAGCAGCGATACCAGTTCCGGCACGTAGCGGTCGCCGCCGCCCTGAGTGACGGCCTGGTCGAACGTGTGCTGCACGGCCGCGCCGATTTCCCGTACCGCGCCCGTTTCCGCGGCCATGGTGTTGTAGTAGGACAAATCCTTCTGCGCATTCGACATGAAGAACCGCAGCGAGGACGGATCCTGTTCCAGCAGGTAAGGCTTGATGCGTTCCAGCGCCACGCCGCCGCCGCCGCCCTTGGCCAGCACGTCGGCGAACACCGCCGGATCGATCTCCGCGCGCAGCGCGCAAGCTGCGGCTTCCGACAGCAGCGCGACCACGCCCAGCGACACGTAGTTGTGCAGCAGCTTCATGCGATGGCCGGCGCCGATCGGGCCGGCGTGCGTGATGTTCTCGGCGAAGCAGGCCAGCAGCGGCTTGCATTCCTCGAACAGCGCGGCGTCGCCGCCCACCAGCAGATTGAGCCGGCCCTCGGCGGCTTCCTTGGGGGTGCGCGTCATCGGCGCATCGAGGAAGCGGCCGCCGGATTCCGTTACGGCCTGCGCCACCTTGACGGTGGAAGAGGGGATCGCCGTCGAGCAATCGATGATCACCGTACCGGGACGCAAGCCCGCCAGCACGCCGCCCTCGGACAGCAGCACGGCCTCGACCTGCGGGCTGCCGGTAACGCAGAGGATGATCACGTCAGACTGGGCCGCCAGCGTGGCGCCATCGGTCACGCTGGTTGCGCCCGCGGCCTTCAGCGCGTCCAGGGGCTGATTGCCCGGGTGCTCAAGCACGGTCAGCGCGTGCCCGTGCTTGACCAGATTGCTTGCAATGCCATGGCCCATGAGGCCGATACCAACCATGCCGACTTTCGCCATCTTCCACTGCTCCTGCCATGTAGGGGTTTGTTATGGCGTAAATCTTACTCTGACTTGCGGATCGTCCGCGCCGCGATCACAGGTCTGCGGATAGCGGTGCCGGCAGCAGACTTCTTTGCGATACTCGAGGTATTCCGCGTGAAAAAACCAGGCTTGAGCATGACAGACTCCATTCCTTCCGGTTTCGCGCCTTGGCGCCCCAGCAGCCCCTTCATGGAACATCTGGCCGACCTCGGCGCGCTCTACAAGCGCGATGCCGATTGCGTCCTGGCCCTGCGCGTGGGGATGGCGCACACCAATATGCACGCCATCGCCCACGGCGGCCTGCTCGCCACGCTGGCCGACAGCGCGCTGGGCCATACCATCGCCGAGCAGGCGCAGGCCTCGGTGGTCACGGTGCAGATGTCGGTGGAATACTTGAACCCGGTCAAGCCCGGGGACTGGCTCGAAGCCCATGTCCGCATCGACAAGCAGGGCCGCCGTCTGATCTACGCCACCTGCCTGCTGCAGGTCGAAGGCCGCGTCATGCTCAAGGCCAACGCGGTCTTCGCGGTGCGCGCCGCGCCCGCGCCGGCTTCCGACGGTTGAGCTTCCTGCGGGTCTACAAGTAAGGTGTAGCCAGCCAGATCACCTTGTTGCGCAGGCGCTTGGCGAACGGCGCGCGCAGCAGGTTCTCCAGCGTCTCGCGCTGGCCCTGCGCGATCAAGCCGTCGACCCGCGCGCCGATCCAGCTCGCCACGCCGGGATCGTAGATTTCAGTATCCAGCTCGAAGTTCAGCCGCAGGCTGCGCGGATCCAGGTTGGACGAACCCACATAGGCCCACGCGTCGTCCACCGTCATCAGCTTGGAGTGGTCGAACGCGCCATGCGAACGCCAGACCCGGCAGCCCGTGCGCACCACCTGGTCCAGCTGGGCCGTCATCGCGTAGTCCACCAGCCGCAGGTTGTTCTTCCCGGGAATCACGATGTCCACCACCACGCCGCGCCGCGCGGCCGTGGCCAGCGCGCCGATCAGCGTCTGGTCCGGCAGGAAGTAGGGCGACTGGATGCGCACGTGGCGCTGCGCCACCGCCAGCGCGCCCAGCAGCATGTTGTGCGTGCTGCCCAGCGCGCGGTCCGGGCCGGACGGCACGCAGCGCATCGGCACGTCGCCCGTCGGCGGCAAGGCCTCGGGATCGAACCAGGGCCTGGCCGGCAGGGATTCGTGCGTCGTGAAGTTCCAGTCGTGCGCAAACACCGACATCAGCTGCGTCACGATCGGTCCTTCCACCCGGAAGTGCGTATCGCGGTTGGTGCCATCGCCCGCCAGCGCGCTGACGAAGGCCGCGCGCACGTTCATTCCGCCGGTAAAGCCCAGGCGTCCGTCCACCACCAGCACCTTGCGGTGGCTGCGCAGGTTGGCATAGGGCATGCGCAGCACCCCCAGCGGATTGGTCATGAAGCGCGCTACCGGCACCCCGCCGCGCGACAGCATGCGCACGATGGGCGGCCGCGAATACTTGGAACCGATGGCGTCGATCAGCACCCGCACCTCGACCCCGCGCTCGCGCGCCTCGATCAGCGCCTGCGCCATCTCCCGCCCGATCGCGTCGTTGTCGAAGATATAGCTCTGCATCGCCACCGCGTGGCGCGCTTCGCGGATCGCCTGCAGCATCGCCGGATAGGCCTCGTCACCGCCGGCCAGCGGCCGCACCGCGTTGCCGCCCAGCAGGCGGAAGCGGCTGACGCGGTCGCCCAGCACCTTCAGCGACGCGAACTGCTGGCCCGAGATCGGCGCCACGTCCACCGGCGCAGTCTCGACCTGCTCCGCATCCACCACCATCGCCTCATCGCGCTGCTGCGACAGCCGAGTCTTGCGGATCCGGTTGATGCCCGCCACGAAATAGAACAACGCGCCGAACAGCGGCGAAAACAGCGCCACCCCCACCCAGCCTATGGCCGCCCGCACGTCCTGTTTGGTCATCGCGGCATGCACCGCCGCGCCCGTTCCGGCCACGATGCTGATGGCAAACACCAGATGGGGCCAGTAATCGATCAAGATTGCGTGTATGCGGTCCATGGCGATGGCGTAAGCGCGGCCTCCGTAGATGATCAATGGCGAAGGATAGCAAGGTGGCCCGCGCTGGCAAGTGGGGCGGCAGGGCCGGTTTCACACGGATTAAAAAAACGTGCTAGAATTCGGCCTCTTCGTTGTTGAGCAGCTTTCAAAAGCAGCGCGGCAAGGAAGAAAAGCAGTATCAGAGGTGGCTGTAGCTCAGTTGGTAGAGTCCCGGATTGTGATTCCGGTTGTCGTGGGTTCGAGCCCCATCAGCCACCCCAAAGAATTCAATGAAGATAAGGCACTTTCGCGAAAGCGAAGTGCCTTTTTTCATTTGCTGGCGCTTTACGCTTTCGGCGCATCTTGTGCTTCGCTTGCTCCGCAAGCGCGGGCTGAATTCCAGTCAAGAAAAAGCCATCCGGAGATGGCTTCTACGACTACCCGCAAGGCGAGGCCCCGAGACTTTCCATCCTGTCTCTTATACACATCT
>NZ_QWFB01000060.1:0-107667 GCF_003576205.1 Achromobacter sp. K91
CGGCGAGAATGCGCGGCGCGTCCAGGGGACGTCGGGCAGGGTGAAACGGGAAAGGGTTTCGACGCGGGCCCAGAGGCGCTCGGCGTTCAGGGGAGGAAACTGCACAGACATTGCCGTTTCCCTCAGGCCTGGCGCGGACGCAGGAAGCGGCCGTCGCCCTTCTGATTGACGATGCCCTTGCCATCGTAGACCTGCTGGCCGCGGCACCAGGTGCCCGCGACGCGCACGGTGAACTCGCGGCCTTCGAACGAACTCCATTGCACCGCCGACAGGCTGGTAGACGGATCGAAGGCATAACGTTCCGGCTTGAGGATGACGATGTCGGCGTCCTTGCCCACCTCCAACGAACCCTTGCGGTCATCCAGCAGGAAGTGCTGCGCGGGGTTGCGGCTCAGTTGGCGCACCACCATGGACGGCGCGATGCCATGCTCTTCGCAGCCGGTCCAGAAAGCGGGCAACAGCGTTTCCAGGCCCGGGCCGCCGGACGAGTTCTTGAATACGTTCGGATTCTGCTTGCGCTCCAGGCCCCAGCTGACATGGTCCGACGACACGAAGGTGCATTCGTCCTTGGCGATATGGGTCCAGAGCAGGTCGACCTCGGCCTTGGGACGGATCGGCGGATAGTGCTTGGTCTTCGCGCCGAAGCGGCGGGTGTGCTCTTCGTGGTTCAGCATCAGATACTGCACGCAGGTTTCGATGCTGGCGCGATGGCCGTTGCGGCGGTACATATTGCAGATCTCGAAACCGCGGGAAGTCGACACGTGTACCGCATGGGCGCGCGCGCCGGTTTCGGCGCCGATCTCATAGATCAGCGCCGTCGCCAGGTTCTCGATCAGCGGCGTATGCGCGCGCATGAACGCGTCCCAGCCGGTGTCGTCGGCCTCGACCAGCCGCGCGATGTTCTTGCGGGTCAGTTCCTGCATCTGGTTGTGTACGCCGCAAACCAGTCCGGATGGAGCGATCAGGCGGAAGGCTTCGTACAGATCGTCTTCCTCGATGCGGGGAAATCGGCCCGGGGTCGCTTCGAAGGTCGAAAACTTGAAGGCGCATACGCCGCCTTCGATAAGCCCCGCCGCGGCCGCCACGCCGTGCTGGGTGTTCAGGGTGCCGAACAGCGCCACGTCCACATGGCAATCGCGCTCCACCTCGGCGATCTTGGCGTCGAGCTGCGGACGCGAAGCCACGGGTTCCGGATCGTCGTAGGGCATGTCGACCATGACCGTCACCCCGCCGGCGGCAGCCGCGCGCGATGCCCAGCCCAGTCCTTCCTGGTTCAGCTGGCTGCCCGAATGCACCTGGCCGTCGACCACGCCGGGCACGATCCACTGGCCCCGCGCATCCACGCTGTCGCGGCCCGCGGGGGCCTCGCCAGCGCCGCGCGCCGCGACCTTGCCGTCCCTGACCGCCAGCCAGCCGTCCATCACCACGCCATCCGGGTCGACGATGTTGCCGCGCACCACCAAATCGAAATCGCTCATGACCGCTTCCATCCTGTGTTGAGTGCAGGCAGTGTAGGAGCGGCCATCCAAAACGTCTTATGCTTATATGTGCGTGAGAATTAACATCAGGTTAAGCATATGAAATTGAATCTGCGGCAGATCGAAGTCTTCCGGGCCATCATGCTCAGCGGCTCCATCAGCGGCGCATCCAAGCTGCTGTTTGTTTCGCAGCCCGCGGTCAGCCGGCTGATCGCCTATACGGAGCAGCGCCTGGGCTTGATGCTGTTCCAGCGCATCAAGGGCCGGCTGTACCCCACCCCTGAGGCCCACCGGCTGTTCGTGGAGGTCACGGCGCTGTACCAGAACGTGCAGCGCGTGAACGAGGTCGCCGACAATCTCGCCGAAAACCGCGAGGGGCAACTGCGCCTGTCCTGCAGCCCCAGCCTGGGCCAGTCCTTGCTGCCCCGCGCCATCGCGCAGTTCCGACGGCAATTCCCGGAAGTGCGCATCGTCCTGCAAACCTTGATCCCCACGGTGATGCAGCAATCGCTGTTGACGCAACAGGTGGAACTGGGCGTGGCCTACATGCCGGTGGAACACCCCAGCCTGGCGTGGCAGCCGCTGTATGAAAACCAGATCGTGGCGGTGCTGCCCAAAGGGCATCCGCTGGCGGCGCGCGGCCGCGTGACGGTGCACGATCTGGCCGAAGAGCCGCTGATCGGTTACAGCGCGGACATTCCCTTCGGCATGTTGATCAACAAGCTGTTCGGCGGCGAACATGCACAACCCGAACCGCGCATCGAGGTCCAGCAGGCGCACGTCGCCTGCGCCCTGGTCCAAGCTGGCGCAGGCGTGGCGCTGGTGGACGAGATTACGGTAGCCGGGCCGATCTGGTCGGAAGTGGTGACCCTGCCGATCATCGGCACCGTGAACGCGCCGGTCAATGTGTTTCATCTCGCGCTCCAGCCCCTGTCCCGGCTGGCGCTAGCCTTCATCGACGTGCTCCACAAGCTCGACCAGCGCGGCTGAATCAGCCCGGCGCCTCGATCACGAGACTAGGGGATATCCCTCAGGCCCTTTTCCCGCTGCCCAAGCGCTCCGCTATGAGCGCGTCCAGTAATTAACACCATGTTATGTACAAAGCATAAAAGGTAATACGACATTATCAAGGCTGCTTCCTATGATCCCCCCGTCCATCCCGCAACCGTTGCGGGAATCATTGAAATGAGCAACCGGGAGGAAAGGCGTCATGGGAAGAATTTTGACGATGCAAGATGTCGAGGCTGCGGTTCGAGGCGGGTCGGTATTCGCCTGCGGCGGAGGCGGCTGGGCCGAGCATGGGCGTGAGCTGGGCTCGCTTGCCGTCACCATAGGCCGCCCTGAACTGGTAACCATGGATGAGGTGCCGGACGACGCCTGGATCGCCACGGCGGCCGCGATTGGCGCGCCGGGCGGGCTCACCGACTGGCAAATGCTGGGCATCGACTACGTCAAGGCCGCGCAACGGCTGCAGGACGCGCTCGGAGAGCGGATCTACGGGCTGATCATCGGCCAGAACGGCATGTCCAGCACGCTGAACGGCTGGCTGCCTTCGGCCGTGCTGGGAACCAAGGTCGTCGACGCCGTCGGCGACATCCGCGCCCACCCCACCGGCGACATGGGTTCGCTGGGATTGGCGGGCAGCCCGGAACCGATGATCCAGTGCGCGGTGGGTGGCAACCGCGCCAGCAATTCCTATATGGAGCTGACCGTCCATGGCGCCACCGGCAAGGTATCGCCGGTGCTGCGCAAGGCGGCCGACATGGCGGGCGGCTTCATCGCCAGCTGCCGCAACCCCATACGCGCTTCCTATGTGCGCCGCCATGCAGCGCTGGGCGGCATCAGCAAGGCCCTGGCGCTGGGCGAGGCCATCATCGCCGCACAAGCGCGCGGCGGCAGCGCGGTCATCGACGCGATCTGCAAAGCCACGCAGGGCGAGATCATCGCTTCCGGCAAGGTGGTGCGCAATACGCTGCGCTACACCGACGAAGCCTTCGACATCGGCACCGTCGAAATCGGCGAAGGCGCCTCCAAGCGCATCATCCATGTGATGAACGAACACATGGCGGTGACCGACGGCCAGGGAGAACGGGTGGCCTGCTATCCGGATGTGATCACCACGCTGGACAGCGACGGTAACCCCGTCAGCGCGGGCAAGCTGCGCGAGGGCCTGCAAGTCAGCGTGCTGCACGTGCAAAAGCAACACATCCCCCTGTCTTCCAGTGTGACGGATCCTTCCGTCTATCCCATCGTGGAAAAGGCGCTGGGCATGAACTTCACCGACTACGCATTGGCATCCTGAGGTAAACGGCGTGAAACGAGAATTCAACATCCCCGGCGGCAGCACCCTGCGCTGCAAAGGCTGGCGCCAGGAAGCGCTGCTGCGCCTGCTGGAAAACGTGCTGGCGGTGGGCGAAGACCCGGCCAACCTGGTGGTCTACGCCGCGCTGGGCCGGGCCGCGCGCGACTGGCCCGCGCATGACGCCATGGTGCAGGCCCTGATGGAACTGGAGGAGGACCAGACCCTCATCGTCCAGTCGGGCAAACCCATAGGCGTGCTGCGCACGCATCCGCAAGCGCCAATCGTGATCATGGCTAACTGCAACATGGTCGGCCAGTGGGCGCATGCCGAGAACTTCTACCAGATGGAACGCGACAACCTGATCTGCTGGGGCGGACTGACGGCGGGCGACTGGCAGTACATCGGCTCGCAAGGCGTGATCCAGGGCACCTATGAGATCTTCTCGCGCATCGCTGAACGCCACTTCGACAACGATCTGCGGGGACGCTTCATCCTGACGGCGGGCATGGGCGGCATGGGCGGCGCGCAGCCGCTGGCCGGCCGCATGGCGAATGCCGCCATCCTCACGGTGGAGATCAACCCCGAGCGCATCGAAAAACGCATCAAGGCAGGCTTTCTTGAACGGCGCGCCGACACCCTGGACGAAGCCCTGGAGTTGATCCAGGCGGCACAGGCCCGCCGCGAACCCGTTTCGGTCGGCCTGTTGGGCAATGCCGCGGACGTCTACCCCGAAATCCTGGCCCGCGGCATCGTGCCCGATATCGTCACCGACCAGACCTCGGCGCACGACCTGGTCTACGGCTACATTCCCGCCGGGCATACGCTGGAACAGGTGGCCGACATGCGCCGCAACGACGTGCCTGGGCTGATGGACGCCAGCCGCGCCTCCATCGTCCGCCACGTCACCGCGATGCTGGGATTCAAGGACCGCGGTTCGATCGTCTTCGACAACGGCAACCTGATCCGCACCCATGCGAAACAGGGCGGCGTCGAGCGCGCGTTCGAAATCCCGGTTTTCACCGAGGCGTTCCTGCGGCCCCTGTTCGCGCGCGCCATCGGTCCGTTCCGCTGGATCGCGCTGTCCAACGACGCGGACGACATCCGCAAGATCGACGACTTCCTGCTGCAACGTTTCCCGGACAACTTCATCGTGTCCAACTGGATCCGGCTGGCGCGCAAGGAAGTGCCGTTCGAGGGCCTGCCCGCGCGCATCGCCTGGCTCGGCCACGGCGAGCGTACCGAGCTGGCGCTGGAAGTGAACCGGATGGTGCGCGAAGGCGTGCTGAGCGGGCCCGTGGCCTTCACACGCGACCACCTGGACGCCGGCGCCATGGCCCATCCGAACATCATGACGGAAAACATGCGCGACGGCTCCGACGCCATCGCCGACTGGCCGTTGCTCAATGCCATGATCAATTGCTCGTCCAGCGCCGACCTGGTGGCGATCCATTCGGGCGGCGGCGGATACAGCGGCTACATGACCAGCGCCGGCGTAACCGTGGTGGCGGACGGCACCGAGGCCGCCGACCAGCGCCTGCGCCTGTCGATGACCAACGACACGGCCAGCGGCGTACTGCGCTATGCGGATGCGGGCTACGAAGACGCGCTGGACGAAGTGCGCAAGAAGAACATCGCACGAATCGACACCACCCGATACAGCCACAACAGCCCTGGACAGAGCGACTAGCGACCGTGGGCGGCACGATGCTTGAAGGCGTGCGCGTGCCGCCGCAGGGCCAAGGGGCGGCGGTTCATTTTCAGTTTATTCAGAGCGTGCTCCAAGCACGCATGATTCCAGGGGAAAGCAATGAAAGACATCACGATCAATCCGGGAGCCGGAGCTCCACCCGGCCGTCCGGCGCATCAGGCCACGGCGCAGGAGCGCAGCGGCCGCAAGGCAGTGATTGCCGCGTCGGCCGGCAATGCCCTCGAATGGTATGACTTCACCGTCTATGCCCTCTTCGCTGTCTACATCGGACAGAACTTTTTCCACAACTCCGATCCCACCGTGCAACTGATGGCCTCGTTCCTGGCCTTCGGCCTGGGCTTCGTGGTGCGTCCCCTGGGCGCGTTGGTGCTGGGTTCCTATGGCGACCGCGCCGGCCGCAAGGCGGCATTGACCCTGACCATCATGCTGATGGCCGTGGGCACGCTGCTGATCGCGGCAGCTCCGCCGTATGCCGCGATCGGCGTGGGAGCCCCGCTGCTGATCGTCTGCGGCCGCGTGCTGCAAGGTTTCTCTGCCGGCGGCGAGGTCGGCGGCGCCACCGCCTTCCTGGTCGAACATGCGCCAGAGGGCAAACGCGGCCAGTATGCCTCGTGGCTGCAGGCCAGCATGGGCATCTCCAACCTGCTGGGCGCGCTGGTGGCGACCTTGGTCACCACGCTGCTGACCGAACAACAGGTGGGCGAATGGGGCTGGCGCGTGCCGTTCATCATCGGGCTGGCGATCGCGCCGGTGGGTCTGTGGATGCGGCGGGCGCTGGACGAAACGCCGCATTTCCGCGAGGAACAGGCGCGCCAGGAGCGCCAGGGCGACCACGTCAAGGCGCCGCTGCTGGCGGTCCTGCGCAACTACCCCAAGGAGCTTCTGACCGGCCTGTGCATGTCGGTGCTGTGGGCGGTCGGCCCCTACGCGCTGATCATCTTCATGCCCATTTATGTGCAGAAATCGCTGGGCTTCTCCAGTTCACAGGCCTTCACGGCGGCGCTCGTGGGCAATCTGTTTCTGATCGGCGGTTGCGTATTTTCCGGCACGCTGTCGGACCGCTACGGGCGCCGCACCGTTCTGCGCGCAGCGGCGCTGATCCTGCTGATCGCCGTCTACCCGCTGATGATGTGGCTGAAGGCGACACACACCCTGGGCGCACTCATCGTGGTGCAATCGCTGTTCTGCCTGATGGTGGCGATGTACGTGGGCGTGGCCCCCGCGGCCTTGTCGGAAGTGTTTCCCACGGCAGTCCGGTCTTCGGGCATGTCCCTGTCGTACAACACGGCGGTCACGGTGCTGGGCGGATTCGCGCCCGCCATTCTTACCTGGATCACCTACACCACGGGCGTGGCGTTTGCGCCCGCGCTCTACGTGATGGGCGCCTGCGTGGTCGCACTGGTGGCGCTGACCCTTCTTCCGCAGGGCCGCCATGTTTGACGCGCGCAAGACATGGATCGCAGCCGCCGCCCTGACCTTGGCCTGCTTTTGTTCGGCGCCGCTCGCGGCTGAACCGCCCGGCTCGGCCGAGCTGGTGCTCCTGGGGGTCGCCGGCGGCCCGACCTGGTACGGGGATGACTCGCCGCACGGAATATCCTCGGCCGTACTGGTGGATGGCAAGGCCTACGTCGTCGACCTGGGCTCGGGCGCCTATCGCCAGTTGCGCCGCGCGGGCGTCAAGCCCGGCTCGGAGCAGGCCGTCTTCCTGACGCATCTGCATACCGACCACATCATCGATCTGGCCAACCTGCTCATGTATGACCCCAGCGCCCGCCGCCGCGCCAAGGCATCGATGCAGATTTACGGGCCTGGCCGGCGCGGCGCGCTGCCGCCGCTCGCGCCTGGCATGAAGGACGCCCCCGTGATCCACTCGGAGAATCCTTCCGCGGGGACTCGCGACCTGGTCGAATCGGTCATTGCCGGCATGTCGGCCGATCTGAACATCCGGGTGCGCAGCGAAGGCGTGCCGGACATCCGGCAGTTCTTCCAGGCGCACGACATCGAGGTTCCGGACGGCGTGGTCAAGGACCCCAACACCGACCCGGCCCCGCCGATGGACCCGTTCCCAGTCTGGCAGGACGAGCGCGTCAAGGTCAGCGCCATCCTGGTTCCGCACGGGCTGGTGTATCCCAATTTCGCCTACCGTTTCGACACCAAGGCGGGTTCCGTGGTGTTCTCCGGCGATACCGCGGTCAGCGAAAACCTGATCAAGCTGGCCCGCGGCGCGGACTTCCTGGTGCACGAGGCGATCGATCCGGCCTGGGTCGACCACATCGTCGGCGCCAAGCCCTGGGATGCCCGCCAGCAAGCGTTGGCCCGCCAACTGCTGGAAGCCCACACCACGCCGCAACAGGTCGGCGAAGTTGCCACCCGCGCTGGCGTCAAGACGCTGGTGCTGTCCCACCTGGTCCCGGGCGACGCCCCGGCGGAGCATTGGCTCCAGGCACGGCAGACCTTCCAGGGACCGGTAGTGCTGGGACAGGACCTGCTGCGCCTGCCCCTCGGTCCCTAACGCCCGCCCCCCCCAATTTGCACGCTTTCCTCCGCGGACCGCCAGTCGGTCCGCGGGGCGCGCCGCATCCACAGCATCCGTAGCTTCCGTCATGCCAGGAGTCGCAATGCCCACGCTGAACTCACCGTTCTCCCCTACCCGCCTCCATGGCGCACTCATCCGCCGTTCACTGGGCGCCGCCCTGCTCGGCGCCTTGCTCTGGCCATTGGCCGCCACCGCAGCCGCCTGCGCGCCAGTCGAGCTGGACGGCCGCTCGCTGACCCTGGCGCAGATCGAATCCGTGGCCAGGCAAGGCTGCCGCGTGACGGTGGCCGACGACGCAATGCAGCGGGCGGAACGCTCCTATGAGCTGCTGCTGGCGTATGCGCGACTGGACCGCCCGGTGTACGGATTGAACCGGGGCGTGGGTCTGAACAAGGACCAGACCATATTCCAGGGCGGCGCGATTTCGCCCGAGGTCCGCAAGCTGTCGGAGCAGTTCAACCGCAACCTGCTGCGCTCGCACAGCGCCGCCTACGGCAGCGAGGCGCCCCAGGAAGTCACGCGGGCCGCGATGCTCATCCGGCTGAACACGGCCCTGTTCGGCGGCGCCGGATTGCAGCCTGCCGTGCTGCGCCAGTACGCCGAATTCCTCAATCGCGGGGTGACCCCCGTCATGTTCGGCGAGGGTTCGGTCGGGCAGGCCGACATTACGATTCTTCCGCAGATCGGACTGGCGATGATGGGCGAAGGCCAGGCCTACTACGGCGGTCAGCGCCTGCCCGCGTCGCAGGCATTGCGTCAGGCGGGGCTGACGCCGATACAACCCTTCGGCAAAGACGCGCTGGCCATCGTCAGTTCCAATGCCTATGGCGCCGCCGTCGCGTCGCTGGCGGCGTTGGACGCCGCCAGGCTGCTTTCCCAGGCCGATGCGGTCGCCGCGCTGTCGCTTGAAGGGCTGGACGGCAACCTCGCTCCGCTGTTGTCCGCGTCCCAGGCCCAACGCCCGTATGACGGGCAGGTAAGCACGGCCCAACATATCCTCACGCTGTTGCGTGGCAGCTCGCTGTGGCGGCAGGACCCGAAACGCGCGCTGCAGGATCCGTTGAGCTTTCGCACGGTGAGCCAGGCCCATGGGGCCGCCCGGGACATGCTGGAGCTGCTGCAGCGACAACTGCTGCTGCAGATCAATAGTTCCGACGACAACCCTACCGTGGCGCTGGATGCCCGGCCCGCAAGCGATGCCCAGCCTTATGAATTGCAGTTCTACGTCACGCAGGGTCCAGTCCAGGGCGCCGTGATTCCCAACGCCGGATTCGATCCCAGCGCCTGGGCCCTGCCCTTGCAGAGCATGGGCGTGGCCTTGTCACAGGTGGCCCAGTTGTCGGCGCAGCGCACGCTTCGGTTGACCGATACGGCGTTCACCGGGCTGCCGCGGTTTCTCAGCCCGGGCAATGGCTCGATCGGATATGGCCCGATCCAGAAAACCGTCTCGTCGCTTGCCGCCGAGATACGGGTCCTGGCGCTGCCGATCGCCACCGATGTGCAGCCCCAGGCCGGCAATATCGAAGACGTGGGGACCAATGCCCCCGCCACGGGCCGCAGAGTGGCCGCTCAGATCGACCGGCTGACCACCCTGCTCGCGGTGGAACTGATGCACGCCGCCCAGGCGGTGGACTTGCGCGTGGCCAAGCATCCCGATTTCGCCGTCGGGACAGGCACTGGCGCGTTGCGGCATGACTTCCGCGAGCGCGTCCCCTACATGAAGGAAGACCGCCGCAACGACGAAGACATCGTCGTTGCGGCCGATTTCCTGGCTCACGCCAGGCAGCAGCAGCCGGCAGCGGCCTCTACGGCGCGCTGACGCCTCCCAGCCTACGCCGCCACCGCCTCCTCCAGCATCTCCAGCCGGTCCTGCCCCCAGAACACTTCGCCCCGGTACACATACGATGGCGATCCGAACACCCCGGCCGCGACCGCGTCGTTGGTGTTGCGGCGGTAGACGGCCTCGATGCCGGGCTCGGCCGCCGCGGCCAGCAGCGCCGGAGCATCCAGCCCCTGCTGCGCCAGGATGGCGCGCAGGGTGGCCTCGTCGGAGATGTCCTGCTCGTCGCACCACTCCGCTTTCAGGATCGCCTTGTACAGCGCCGCCACCGGCAGGCCGGCATGGTCCGCCGCGATGACGATGCGCGAAGCCAGGCTGGCATCCGGGCACATATAGGCCGGTTGCGGATTGACGCGGATGTCCAGCTTGCGGCACCAGCGCGCCAGCTCCGTCACGCGGTAAGCCTGGCGCTCAGGTGCGCGCAGGCCCAGCAGGATGCCGCCGGTGCGGGCGTAGACCTCGGGCAGGTCCACCGGCAGGTAGCGGATCACCGCCTGCTGGCGCGCCGCCAGCGCCTCCAGCCTGTCGGCGCCGAGGTAGGCCCAGTCGGAGTTCATCCAGAAGTAATAGTCGATGGTCTTCATGGCGTCCTCAGGTTGGCGCGGGCCGGCACCCGCAAGGCCGCAACCGCAGGCGCCTCGCTGCGCATCAGCCAGGCGCTGAACAGGGCGATCACACCCAGGATGCTCAGGTACCACACCACGTACTGGGGATCGCCCCCGCCCTTGGCCAGCAGCCAGGTCGCCACGATGGGCGCCAGGCCGCCGCCGATGGCGCCGGACACCTGTACCGCCAGCGATATGCCCGTGTAGCGCACCTCGGCCGGGAACTGGCTGGAGAACAAGGTGCCTTCCGGCCCATAGAGGCAAGCGTAGACCAGGCCGACCGCCAGGCAAACCGCCAGGATGATCCAGCCCGTGTCCCGCGTGCCCAGCAGATGGAAGAACACCGGCGCGCACGCCAGGATGCCCAGGGTGCCGGCCATGAACACCCACTTGTGCCCGATCTTGTCGCCCAGCATGCCGAACAGCGGCATGGTGAACAGCGCCACGGCCGCGCCCCAGATCGTGGCGTCCAGCATCACGGAACGCGCAATGCCCAGCGTGCCCGTGGCGTAGGCCAGCGAGAACGTCACCACGGTATAGAACCAGGTCACTTCCGCCAGCCTTGCGCCCACCACCACCAGCAGCGCGCGGCGATGGTGCTTCAGGACTTCCGCCACCGGCACTTCGACCTTGGCGCCCTTCTCTTTCATCTGCTCGAAGTCTGGCGACTCGGCCACCTTGACCCGGATGAACCAGCCCACCAGCAGCAGAACCACGCTGGCCAGGAAAGGCAGGCGCCAGCCCCAGGCCAGCATGTCGGCCTCGGGCAAGGTCGCGACCGCCCCCATCGCCAGCGACGACAGGATCAGGCCCGGCGCCACGCCGGCTTGCGGCAGGCTGCCGAAAAAGCCCTTCTTGCCATCCGGCGCATGCTCCACCGCCATCAGCACTGCCCCGCCCCATTCGCCGCCGACCGCGATGCCTTGCAGGAAGCGCATCAGCACCAGCAGCACCGCGGCCCAGTAGCCGATCTGTTCATAGGAAGGGATCAGTCCGATCAGGATGGTGGGCACGCCCATCAGCAACAGGGTGATCAGCAGCATGGATTTGCGGCCGATCTTGTCGCCGTAGTGGCCGAAGATCACGCCGCCCAGCGGCCGTGCGAAAAAGCCCACGGAATAGGTGGCGAACGCCGCCAGCGTGCCCGTCAGCGGATCGAAGGAAGGAAAGAAGATCTTGTTGAAAATCAGCGCGGCAGCGGTGCCGTAAAGGAAAAAGTCGTACCACTCGATGGTGGTGCCCATCATGCTGGCCAGTCCGGCCGTCACGTAATCGCGGCGCGAGCGCGCAGCCGCAGGCTTGGTCGTCATCATCATGACTCCCCGAAAAAAGTTCTGGAGGAATGGGGCTGCGCGGTATCAGGCGGCGGGCAGCGGCAAGGGCGCAATGCCATGCGTCTGCCGGGCCCAGTAATTGAACGTCGCATTGACGATCGAGGGCTTGAGCAGATAGTCGTGCGCTTCGCGCGCCAGCGCATCGTCCACCGGCGTCAGCGGGCCGAAGGCCTGCGCGCGGATCTGCATGCGCGCCGCGCGTTCCAGGTAGACCGACAGGTAGGTCGCCTCTTCGCAAGACACGCCGGCCGTCAGGTAGCCGTGATGTGCCAGGATGATGGCGCGCTTCTTGCCCAGCGCGCCGGAGATGATCACCCCTTCCTGGTCAGCGATCGGCACGCCTGGCCATTCCCCCAGGAAGGCGCAGTCGTCGTGCAAGGGCGTCATGTCCATCTGCGAGATCACCAGCGGCTGGCGCGCCGCGGCCAGCGCCGAAGCCCAGGGCGAATGCGTGTGGATGATGGACTGCACGTCGGGCCGCGCTTCGTATACCCACAGGTGAAAGCGCGTGGCCGGGTTGGCCATGCCCTCGCCCGTCAGCGTGTGCAGGTCGCGGTCCACTTCGATGAAATCGGCCGGCGTGGCTTCGTCAAAGCCCAGCCCGAAGCGCAAGGTCCAGTAGGCCCCCGGACGCTGCGAGCGCACGCTGATCTGGCCGGCGAGCCCGGCTTCCTGTTCGGTCATGGCCAGGATGCGACAGGCATAGGCCATGGTTTCCTGGATGCTGCGCGGCACGGCGTGCAGATGGCGCGCCATTTCCTGCGTGGCGCGGGTGTCGAAATAGGATTTCTCTCGTAATGCGGTGCTCATGTCTTCCCCTGTGTAATGCCCGCGCCATCGGCGCCACCGGACGCCGCGCGAGGTATGCACAGTATGGAAAACCAGCCGCGATACAGCCATGCAGCCAGCGTCATAGCTGCTATTCGACCCGCCAGGCCGGCTATTGCGCCGCGATGCGGTGGGCGACGGCCAGCAGCTCGCTCACCAGCGGCAGGGGCTGGCGGTTGGCCAGCGTGATGGCGACCACGCGCCGCCGCAAGATGGGGCTCTGGACCCGGACCTTGCGCAGGCCGTACTCGGTCAGCAGCTTGTCGGGGATGCGGGACGGCAGGATGCAGGCGCCCACGCCCGAGGACACCAGCTTGAGCATGGCGTCTATGGTTTCGGCCTCGGCCACGAACTCCGGCTCCAGCCCCGCGCTATGGATCATCTTGCGCAGCGCATAATGCGGCGGAAAGCCCACCAGCCGCAGGTCCATGCCGGCCAGGTCGACGTCGTCCTGCATGGGCACGTCGCCGCGCACGATCAGGCACATGTCGTCATCGAACAGGGTGGCCGACGCCAGGTTGTCCGAAGCCACAGCCGCGTCGTAGACGAAGCCCACGTCCGCCTTGCCGCTCTCCACCAGCGCCACCACCTCGGGCGAACTGCGGCCCATTACGGACAGGTTCACGTGTTCATGGCTGCTGACGAAACTGGCCACCACTTCTGCCATGAAGTAGTAACTGAGCGTATGCACGGTGGCCAGCCGGACCGTGCCCTGCGTCACGCCTTCGCGCTGGCGCACGGCCTCCAGCACCCGGTCGATGTTCCTGTACGCGGGCTGGATGCCGTCGAACAGCCGCGCGCCGGCCTCGGTCAATTCCACGCCGCGGCCTGTGCGCACGAACAGCGGCTTGCCCACGTGGGCCTCCAGCGCCGCCAGTTGCCGGCTCAGCCCGGACTGGGTCTGGTCCAGGTCCTCGGCCGCGCGCGATAGCGATTTGAGTTCCGCGATGCGCAAGAAATAGCGCAACTGCCGGTCCGGTGTATCCATGCTGCCCTCCCGCCCCCTTTTCGATGCGCTCATGCTGGCGCGGCTGACAGTGTGCACCAGCGACCGGTCCGGCACTACGGGGATTTGCGCTAAGGCCGGGTTGGCGTACCCTGGCATACCCAGGCCTCTGCCACGAAAAGGAACCTCGCATGACCGCGTCCCCGCCCCAGCGTCCCATCGCCGCCACCATCGCAGCAGTCGTGCGCGACGGCCGCGTGCTGCTGGTGCAACGCGCCAACCCGCCTGACCAGGGCCGCTGGGCCTTTCCCGGCGGCAAGATCGACGCGGGCGAAGGCGTGCTTGCCGCCGCCGCGCGTGAACTGCTGGAAGAAACCGGTGTGCGCGCACAGCCGCTGCATGTGTTCGACGCGGTGGACGTCTACGACCGCGACGACGCGGGCGCGCTGCGCCGCCACTTCATCCTGATCGCGGTGCTTTGCCGCTGGCAAGCCGGCGAGCCGGTGGCGGGCGACGATGCCGCCGACGCCCGCTGGGTGCCGCTGGAAGCATTGGACAATCATTCGCTCGCGACCAGCTTCGGCGTGGCCGAACTGGCGCGCAAGGCGGCGGCGCTATCATCGGCCGCGCCGTAGCGTTTCAGGCTGGCTCCCCCAGGCCGCTTTCCAGCAGCCAATCGCGAAACACCCGCGCCTTTTCCGGCATGGCGCCCCTGCCCGGCCACACGAGGTAGTAGCCAAACTCCTCCAGCCAGGCGTCGCCGGCCAGCCGGACCAGGCGTCCAGCAGCCACGTCATCCTGCACCATCGCCACGGGCAGCAGTCCTGCGCCCTGGCCAGCGGCCACGGCCTGCAGCAGCAGGCTGCCATCATCGAACGCGGGCCCACGCGGCATGCCCGCGTCCTCCACGCCCTGCGCCGCAAACCACAGTTGCCAGCCGTTGCGCGCTTCGTCATGCACGCGCGGCCAGCGCAGCAGTTCCCGCGCGCCAGCCGGCATCCCCAGCTTCGCCACCAAGCCGGCCGATGCCACCGGCACGACTTCCACGGTCAGCAGGTGTTCGCTTTGCAATCCCGCATAGCGGCCCAGTCCGTGGCGGATCGCGATGTCCGCGCCGTCCCGGCCGAAGGCCGCCAGCGCGTTGCTGGTGACGAGCTGCAGGTCGATCTCCGGATGGCGGGCATGGAAGTCATGCAATCGAGGGATCAGCCAGGCCGACGCGAAGAACGCGGTGGTGCTGAGGGTGAGCACGCGGCTCTCGGGCGGCTGGGCGACACGGGCGGACGCGGCCAGGATCTGGCGGAAGGCATTGCGCACCGGCGGCAGGTAACCGTGGCCGGCATCCGTCAACTGAATGCCGCGGTTCACGCGCAGAAACAGCGCCACGCCCAGATGCTGCTCCAGCGACTTGATCATCTGGCTGACCGCGCCGGGCGTCACGCATAGCTCCTGCGCCGCGTCCTTCACCGACAGATGGCGGGCCGCGGCTTCAAAGGCGCGCAACGCGTTGAGCGGAGGCAGTCGTGGAGCGGTCATTTCCGAAGAGTTCAATGATTTAGTTTTTCTAATTCAAATCGAATAGAAATCATGGTTTGTACGCTGGTCCAGCAGACATTAACTTGATCGGGTCTGTGACGAATAGAAGATGGATAAAGAATAGATGAACTATACGGAAGACATCAAGGCCGCCGACCTGCACCAACTCGATCTGCTGGCGCTCGCCGCCCTGATCCGGGCGGGCGAGGTCTCGCCCGTGGAGATCACGCGCGCGCAACTGCGGCGCATCGAAGCGCTGGACGGCGACCTGCGCAGCTACGCCCATGTGACCGCGGCCTCTGCGCTGCAGGAAGCCCAGGCCGCCGAAATCGAAATACGCCAGGGGCGCTACCGCGGCCCCCTGCATGGCGTCCCCCTCGCGCTGAAGGACCTGTTCCGGCGCAAGGGCGTGCCGACGGCTGCCGGCGCCGCGATCCACCGGGGCGTGCCCGCCGACCATGACGCCACGGTAGCCAGCCGCCTGCGCGACGCGGGCGCCGTGCTGCTGGGGCAGCTGCAAATGACCGAAGGCGCGTACTCCGACCATCACCCCGACGTCGCGCCGCCGCGCAACCCCTGGCACGCGGATTACTGGATCGGCATCTCATCCAGCGGATCGGCGGCGGCGACGGCCGCGGGCTTGTGCTTCGGCGCGACCGCCTCGGACACCGGCGGTTCCATCCGCTGGCCTTGCGCGGCCGCGGGGCTGACCGGCATCAAGCCGACCTGGGGCCGTGTCAGCCGCCACGGCATGTTCGAACTGGCGGCCTCGCTGGATCACGCCGGCGTCATCGCGCGCAGCGCGGCCGACGCCGCGGCGCTGCTGGAAGCGATTGCCGGACCCGACGCGAAGGATCCGACCGCGTTGCAAGCGCCCGTGCCGCGCTACGCCTTGGAGGCCGCCGTTCCCGCTGCCGGCCTGCGGATCGGCGTGGATATGAACTGGAACCACCGCAACGTAGATGCGCAGACCCAACGCATGATGGAATCGGCAATGCAGGCCTTCGAACAGCTGGGCGCAACCCTGGTGCCGCTGCAGTTCCCCATCGAAGACGCGGCGCAGGCCGTGCGCGACTGGGCGCCGCTCTGCGCGGTCGAAGCGGCGGTGGCTCACGCCAGCACCTATCCATCCCGCAAGGCGGAGTACGGACCGGTGCTGGCCGGCGTGATCGAAGCGGGACGCTCGCTATCCGGCCTCGACTACCAGCGCATCCTGTTGCGTCGCATGGCCATGCGAGGCAAGGTCGACGCCTTGTTCGGCCGCGTCGATGCGCTGCTGACGCCAGTGCAGCCCATGGCGCCGCTCACGCTCGAAGCCATCAGCGTCCTGGGACTACAGCCCGGGCTGGTCGAAGCGCTGCAACGCTATACCTGCGTGTTCGACATGACCGGGCATCCCTGCCTGACGCTGCCCGCCGGGCAGTGCGAAGCCGGCATGCCCATGGGCCTGCAACTGGTGGCGGCCCATCTGGGCGAGCCCGTGCTGTTCCGCTTGGGCGCCGCTTTCCAGGCGGCGACAAGCTGGCATCTGCGCCGGCCGGCACTGTGAGGCCGAAGATGAACACGCATGCGCGGCACGGCGCCAGCCGGATCTTCCACGGCTGGCGGGTGGTGGCCGCGGCCTTCGCCATCACCTTGCTCGGCTTTGGCAGCGCCTATTCCTTCAGCGCCTTCGTCGACGCCTTGCAACGCGACTTTTCCGCCACGCGCGGCGCGGTGTCGCTGGTGTTCTCGCTGGCGGGCTTTCTCTACTTCGGTTTCGGCGTGGTCAGCGGTCCGCTGGCGGACCGATACGGCTCGCGTCGCATGGCCTGGATAGGCATGCTGCTGGTGGCGTTGGGCCTGGCGCTTGCCAGCGCCGCGCAGAGCATGATGCAGATCTACCTGGCCTACGGCCTGGGCGTCGGGTTGGGCGTGGGCTGCGCCTATGTACCGGTGGTGGGCGCGGTGCAGCGTTGGTTCCTGCGCCGCCGCGGGCTGGCCTCGGGGCTGGCCGTCAGCGGCATCGGCGTGGGCACGTTGCTGGTGCCGCCGCTGGCGTCGGCGCTGATCGAACTGTGGGGCTGGCGCGCCGCGTATCTGGCGCTGGCCGCGGCGGTGGCTGTCCTGGGCTGCGCCGCGGCGCGCTGGGTTGAAAATTCGCCGCAAGACCGCGGACTGCAACCCGACGGCGACGCAGCCTCCACAGTCCGCGCAGCGCCGGCCTCCCCGCCCGCCGGCGTGCCGGTGCTCACCGCCATCCGCAGCAGGGTCTTCCTGCTGCTGTACCTGGCAGCCATGGCCGGCGCCTTCGGCGTCTTCGTGCCTTTCGTGCATCTCATCCCGTACGCCTTGGATCATGGGATCGCGCCGGGGCTGGCCGTGCTGCTGCTGGGCTTGGTCGGCGTGGGCAGCACGGCCGGCCGATTCCTGCTGGGCACGCTGGCCGACCGCCTGGGCCGGCGCGCCTCGCTCGCCACGATGTATGGCGGCATGGCGGCGTCGCTGGCGCTATGGGGCGCTTGCGGCCAGTTCTGGACGCTGGCTTTGTTCGCCCTGGTGTTCGGCGCGTTCTACGGCGGCTGGGTGGCGCTGATGCCGGCGGTGGTCATGGATTACTTCGGCGGCCGCCACGTCAGCGGCATCATCGGCGCGCTCTACACCAGCGTGGCGTTCGGAACGCTGATCGGTCCGGTGGCGGCGGGCCATGCGTACGACCTCAGCGGCTCCTATCTGCTGCCCATCGTCGCCAGTGCGGCGGGCAACGCTTTGGCGGCGGCGATCACGGCACTGCTGCCGCGGCAAGGCGCGACGCAGGCCGCGCCGCGCCCAGCTCTACTATAGGGATCCATCCAGGCACTCCCGGCGCCCCATGTTCGAAACCTACCTTTCCCGCTGGCAACTCACTCCCGACGGCGCTCCCGTCATCACGCACGCCGCCCAGTTGCTGCCCGTGCGCCATCGCGGCCTGCCCGCCATGCTCAAGGTCTCGCACGAGGAAGACGAAAAGCAAGGCGGCGTGCTGATGCGCTGGTGGGACGGCCAGGGCGCGGCGCGCGTGCTGGCTCACGACGACGCAGCCATCCTGCTGGAGCGGGCCACCGGCACGCGCTCGCTGGCGGACTACGCCCGCAACGGGCGCGACGACGAGGCCACCCGCATCATCTGCAGCGTGCTGCGGGACCTGCATGCCCCACGTGCCCAGCCGCTGCCCGCGCTGCGTCCGCTGGAAGAATGGTTCGAGGAACTGTGGCCCATGGCGCAGGCGCAAGGCGGCATCCTGGCGCACAGCGCGCGCCACGCCCGCGCCCTGCTCGACAGTCCGCGCGACCTGACGGTGCTGCACGGCGACGTACACCACGACAACATCCTGGACTTCGGCGAACGCGGCTGGCTGGTCATCGACCCCAAGCGCCTGCATGGCGAGCGCGCCTTCGACTACGCCAACATCTTCTGCAACCCGGACCTGGCGGATCCCGTTCCGCCCGTCGCCATCGTGCCTGGGCGCTTCGAGCGGCGGCTGGAGCTCATCGTTGCTCAGTCGGGCCTGGAGCGCCGCAGGCTGCTGCAATGGATCCTGGCCTGGTGCGGACTCTCCGCCGCCTGGTTCATGGGCGGCGGCGAAGACGCCGCGATCGACCTGGACATCGCCCGCCAGGCGCACGCGCTGCTGGAACGCTGAATCGCCGCCGCTGTAAACAAGGCATTCGGCTCGATGCGGTAAGGTGTAGCCCCACACCCCTTATCTCTTCATTCCCGGAGTACCGAATGACCGGATTGTTCATCGTGGTGGCGGCGCTGGCGTTCCTGATGCTGGCGGCGTATCGAGGCTATAGCGTGATCCTGTGCGCGCCCATCGCGGCCATGGGCGCGGTGCTGCTGACCGACCCGTCGGCGCTGGCGCCCGTGTTCTCGGGCATCTTCATGGAGCGCATGGCGGGCTTCGCCAAGCTCTACTTCCCCGTGTTTTTGCTGGGCGCAGTGTTCGGCAAGCTGATCGAGCTGTCGGGCTTTTCGCGCGCCATCGTGCAGGCAGTGCTGCGCCTGATCGGCGCCGAACGCGCCATCATGGCCATCGTGCTGGTCTGCGCGGTGCTGACCTACGGCGGCGTCTCGCTATTCGTGGTGGTGTTCGCGGTGTATCCGTTCGCGGCCGAGATGTTCCGCCAGGGCGGCATCCCGAAACGGCTGATGCCGGGCGCGATCGCGCTGGGCGCGTTCACGTTCACCATGACCGCGCTGCCCGGCACGCCGCAGATCCAGAACATCATCCCCACCACTTTCTTCGAAACCACCACCTGGGCCGCGCCGTGGCTGGGCCTGATCGGCGCCTGCTTCACGCTGACCGCCGGCATCGCCTACCTGGAGTGGCGGCGCAAGCGCGCGGCAGCCGCGGGCGAGACCTACGGCACCGACCTGCGCAACGAACCGGTCACGCCGCCCAATGAACGCGAGCACCATCCGCTGATCGCGCTGCTGCCGCTGGTGGTGGTGGGCGTCGCCAACTACCTGCTGACGCGCTGGATACCGGGCTGGTATCCGGCAGGCTCCGAAGTCGCGCTGCCGGGCCTGCCCAAGCCCATGCCCGTCAACGCCGAGGACCAGGTGGCGCTGTGGGCGGTGATGGGCGCGCTGATCGCGGGCATCGTCACCATCCTGCTGTTCTCGTTCCGCGGCATCAAGGCGCATTTCGCCGAAGGCAGCAAGAGCGCGGTGTCGGGCGCGTTGCTGGCCTCGATGAACACCGCAGCGGAATACGGCTTTGGCGGCGTCATCGCGGCCCTGCCCGGCTTCCTGCTGGTGGCCGACGCGCTCAAGGCCATCCCCGACCCGTTGGTGGGCGAGGCGGTGGCCGTGACCTCGCTGGCCGGCATCACGGGTTCCGCCTCGGGCGGCATGAGCATCGCGTTGGCGGCCATGGCGCAGACCTTCATCGACAGCGCCCACGCGGCGGGCATCCCGATGGAAGTGCTGCACCGGATCGCCGCCATGGCCAGCGGCGGCATGGACACGCTGCCGCACAACGGCGCGGTGATCACGTTGCTGGCGGTCACGGGCCTGACGCACCGGCAGTCCTACGGCGACATCTTCGCCATCACGCTGATATCGACCACTTCGGTCTTCCTGGCGATCGCGGTGTACTACCTGACCGGCATCGTCTGAGCCAGGCCGGCTGCGATGACCTCCGCCAGCCATTGCGTGAAGACGCGCACCCGCGCCGACACCTGGCGGTTCTGCGGATACAGCACCGACACAGGCATGGGCGCGGGCGGCGCGCCGGGCAGCACGATCTTCAACTCGCCCGCCGCCAGCTCGCGCTCGACGCGGTAGCGCGGCACCTGCACCAATCCCAGGCCGGCCAGCGCCGCACCGGTGTAGAGCTCCGCGCCAGTCACGCTGACCACGGCCCTGGGGCGTACCTGCACGTTCTTGCCGTCGACCATGAAATCGAGCGGCAGGCTGCGCCCAGTGGCGCTGGACAGGTAGTCCACCGCCCGATGGCCTTCCAGATCTTCCAGCCGCCGCGGCTCGCCGTGGCGCGCCAGATAGGCGGGGCTGGCCACGGTGACCTGCGGCATCAGCGCGATCTGGCGTCCCACCAGCGAGGAATCCTGCAGCGTGCCGGTGCGCAGCACGCAGTCCACGCCTTCGCGCACCAGGTCCACCAGCCGGTCGTCCTCGCCCAGTTGCAGCACGATGTCGGGATAGCGTTCCAGAAAGGCCGGCAGGCCGGGCATGACGAAGAACCTGGCCAGCGTGCCCTGCGCATTGACGCGCAACAGGCCCTTGGGCGAGGTGTCCAGGAAGGCGCCGTCGGCCTCTTCCAGATCCGCCAGGAGCCGCACGCAGCGCTGGTAGTGGGCCTCGCCATCATGGGTCAGCCGTACCTGGCGCGTGGTGCGTTCAAGCAGCCGCGCCCCGAGGCGCGCTTCCATCCGCTTGACCAGATTGGTGACCGTGGGCCGCGGAATCTGCAGGTCCTCTGCCGCCTTGGAAAAGCTACGCCTTTCGGCGATGCGCACGAACACCTGCATTTCCTGGAACCGGTCCATTGTCACTCGCCCATTATTAATGCAGATGAAATTATGTTAGCGAATATAGAGTAATTATCTTTTTTCTGGAATAGTTCAAGATACGCCTCACCCCCATCCAACCGGAGATACGACATGAACACCCAGGCCACGCAACGCATCGCGCTCGTCACCGGCGGATCGCGCGGCATAGGCGCCGCCATCGTCCGCCGCCTGGCGCGCGACGGCCACGCCGTCGCCATCAACTACGCCTCCAGCGCCGCCGAGGCCGAGGCGCTTGCCGACGAAATCCGCGCCGCGGGCGGCCGCGCCCTGGCAGTGCGCGCCGACGTGTCCCGGGCGGACCAGGTGCGCGCCATGTTCGACCAGGTGGAAGCGGGACTGGGCCGCATCGACGTCCTGGTCAACAGCG
Organism: Achromobacter sp. K91; assembly: GCF_003576205.1. Lineage (NCBI taxonomy): Bacteria > Pseudomonadati > Pseudomonadota > Betaproteobacteria > Burkholderiales > Alcaligenaceae > Achromobacter > Achromobacter sp. K91. The sequence goes on from NZ_QWFB01000060.1 coordinate 21,537, forward strand.
CCGGCATCCTGAAGATGGTGCCGCTGGCCGAGACCAGCGACGAGCTCTACGAGCAGACCTTCGGCATCAACACCCGCGGCACCTTCAACACGCTGCGCGAAGCTGCCACACGCTTGGCCGACGGCGGCAGCATCGTCAACGTGTCCAGCACCACCATCGCGCTCAACCTGCCGAACTACTCCGTCTACATCGCCAGCAAGGCAGCGGTGGAAAGCCTGACACAGGTGTTCGCCAAGGAATTGCGCGGCCGCCGCATCACGGTCAACGCGGTGGCGCCCGGCCCCGTCGCCACCGACCTCTTCCTGAACGGCAAGAGTCCCGAGCTGATCGAGCACTACGCCAAGATGCCGCCCCTCGAACGCCTGGGCCAGCCCGATGACATTGCCAACGTGGTGTCGTTCCTGGCAGGCCCCGAGGCAGGCTGGGTCAACGGGCAGATCCTGCGCGCCAACGGCGGCGTCGCCTGATCCGCCGCATTCCGAAGCGGTACAACGCAAGTCCGCGCGCGGCCATTCGGCCGCGCCATCCCTCATCCCTACGCACGAGCGCGCCGCTTTCGGCGCGTGCGCGGCGCATCGCCCCGACAGCCGCGAATTTGCGTGTATCCCTCATCCGTTTTACCCATGCCCCCATCGCCTGATGGGTTGAGCGGCTGCGCCCGCTCGCCGCGTTTCTCCATTGATCACTCGGGCCTTTGACTTACGGACAAGTCTGGCCAGCTGGACGAGGTTTGCATGAGACGAGAGCCGGAAGGTCTGTATTAGGCTGATCCCGTAGTACTCCGACTCACCTTGATCAATTGGACGAAAGTAAATGAATCAACTCATTCATCCGGATTGCCACCCCTTCACCGCCGCAGGCAACCTGAAGCAGCTCTCGGCGTTCTACGAGGAGGGACGTCGGGTCATGTGGATGATGCTGCGCGCTCAACCGCGTCCGTGCTTCAACCATGAATTGATCGACGAGATCATGACCCTGGCGCGCGCCGCCAAGGACTCCGGCCTGCCCATCGATTTCTGGGTCACCGGCTCGCTCGTTCCTCAGATCTACAACGTGGGCGGCGATCTGAATTTCTTCGCGGAAGCCATACGCACCGGCAAGCGCGAAGCGCTGCGGGCGTACGCCCGGGCTTGCGTGGATTGCGTGCATGCCGCCACCCGCGGCTTCGACACCGGCGCGATCTCGCTGGCGATGATCGAAGGCACCGCCCTGGGTGGCGGCTTCGAGGCCGCGTTGGCCCACCACTTCGTGCTGGCGCAGAACACCGCCCGCATGGGCTTTCCTGAAATGGCGTTCAACCTCTTCCCTGGCATGGGCGGCTACTCGCTGGTGGCACGGCGTTCGGGCATGAAGCTGGCCGAAGAGCTGATCGGCACGGGCGAATCCCATACCGCCGAATGGTTCCATGGCCGCGGCCTGGTCGACGTGCTGTTCGAGCCGGGCGACGCCTACAAGGCCACGCGCACCTTCATCGACGTGATGCGGCCCAAGCTCAACGGCATGCGCGCCATGCTGCGTGCGCGCCAGCGCGTGCTGAGCCTGTCGCGCTCGGAGCTGATGGACATCACGGAAGATTGGGTCGAGGCCGCGTTTTCGATCGACCCGAAGGACCGCGCCTACATGGAGCGCCTGGTGATGGCGCAGAACCGCCGCAGTTCTTCCAGCGCGGAGTCCGCGCTGGAAGCCACCATGCATTGATGCGGCAAGGCGCTGCCGGCTGCGTCAGGCAATGAGATGCAGCCGGCGGCGCTGGGCCAGCCAGGCGGTGAACTCCGCCGCCGGCATGGGCTTGGCGTACAGGTAGCCCTGTTTGGCGTCCACGCCCAGGGTGTCGACGAACACGGCCTCTTCGGTCGTTTCCACGCCCTCGGCGATCACCTTCAGCTCCAGCGTGCGCGCCACCGCGACGATGGCGCGCGCCAGCGCCTGCGACACCGGGTTCTCGTTGACGCCGCGCACGAAGCTCGCGTCCAGCTTGATCGCGTCCAGCGGAATGCGGGCAAGCTGCGACAGCGAGGAATAGCCCGTGCCGAAGTCGTCCAGATGAACGCGCGCGCCCAGTTGCCGGAACTGCTTGATCAGTTCGATGGCGGCGCCTTCGTCGTCGATCAGGCAGCTTTCGGTCAGTTCGATGTCCAGCAGGCAGGGATCCAGGCTGGCGTCGCCGATGGCGCGCATGAAGTCGCTGACCACGCCCTTGTCGTTCAACTGCCGCGCCGACACGTTGATGGCGATGCGGATGTTCAGGCCGTCGCGCTTCCAGGCCGCGGCCTGCCGGGCCGCTTCGCGCATGACCCACACGCCCAGCGGCGAGATCAGGCCCGACTCCTCGGCGTACGGAATGAAGACGGCGGGGCCGACCATGCCGCGCTCCGGCGAGCGCCAGCGCACCAGGGCTTCGACCCCGTCGACCTCGCCGTTGCGGCCGGCCAGCTTGGGCTGGTAGTACAGCATCAGATGGTCTTCGGCCAGCGCCTTGCGCAGGTTGGTGTCCAGCCAGACGTAGTCCGCGTTGCGGCGGTCCATCTCGGGTTGGAATACGCGGTAGGTATGGCGTCCCGCTTCCTTGGCCACATACATGGCGATGTCGGCGCTGCGCACCACGCTGTCCAGGTCGGCGCCGTGGTCGGGATACATGGCGATGCCGATGGAGCAACTGGTGTAGACCTCGATCAGCCCCTGGCGGAAAGGCTCGCGCAGCCGTTCGATGATGCGCTGGGCGGTCGCCTCCAATTCCCAGGTCTGCGCGGCCTCGTGCAGCACGATGAATTCGTCGCCGCCCAACCGCGCCAGGGTCTGGCCTTCGGAGAGGCAGGAGGAAATCGCGACCGCGACCGACTTCAACAGCCGATCGCCGAAGCCGTGGCCGTAGTGGTCGTTGATGCGCTTGAAATTGTCCAGGTCCAGGAACAGCACGCCGCCGCGCCCATCCTGGCCCGCCGCCAACGCCGTCTTCAGCCGCGTGGTGATCGCGTGGCGGTTGGGCAGGTTGGTCAGCATGTCGGTGTTGGCCAGCACCCGCAGGCGCTCCTGCGCCTGGCGTTCCTCGGTGATGTCGGTGCCCGAGCAGATCAGGTAGACGCGCTTTTCGCCGCTGCCGCTGGTGACGAACTTGTTGCGGAACAGGAAGAGGCGCGGTCCCTTGACCGTATTGATGAGGCGCTCGGCCTCGTAGGATTGTCCGCGCTTGTAGAACTCGGCGATATTGCGGCGCGAGGCGATCGCCTCTTCGCGCGTCATGAACATCTCGAACACGCTGCGGCCGATGATGTCCTGCTCGCGCTTGCCGGTGTATTCCTCGCTGAGCTTGTTGAAGCGTTGCACCCGGCCGTTCTGGTCCACGATGACGATGACCGAGTTGGCCTCGGACACGACGGTCTCGGCGAAGGACAGGCCTTCGACCAGATCCTTGGCCACGGATTCGGTATCGGAATGGGCGGACGCGGTGCCGGCCCATTCGTTGGGATTGATCTTGCGGCCCACCAGATGGAGCCGGAGCATGTCGCCGTACAACGAGATGTCGATGCGCACGCTGGAAGTGATGCCCGTCAGGCTGCGTATCGTCTCGGCTTGTTCCGGGCGCAATGCCATTGCGATATTGGCTGCGCCCTTGACTGCTGCAAGTTCGAACGCGTCGCTATCGGCGGACAGACGCCAATACGGACTGTGCGTTCCGAAATGCGTGTACAGAATCGACTTTTCGTCCTGGTCGTCTGTCATTGTTATCCCCCTTCTGCCGTCCCGGGAAGGCCCGCAAACTACATTACGGCCTAGTCTATTCGGGGTCAACCACTGTATACAATCTCGCGAGGGTTTTATTGCGGTTTATTGCGTCCCCTTTGGCGGTTCATAGCGCAAAAGTTTGCATCCACCCTTTTTTCAGTGCGTATTCCCCAGTTTGCGCGCAAGCCTTGTTGCGTCTTTCACGAGCGCGCGCGCAAACAAAATCGCCGGAGGTTCCGGGCGGAACTTCCGGCGGGTGACGTATAGCCACAACTTTAGGGGTATTAATCCCCCTTCACGCCCGCGTCGTCGATGACTTTGGTCCAACGCGCCAGTTCGGCCGACACGCGGGCGCCGGCGTCGGCCGGCGTGGTCCAGGTGGCGATGGCGCCCTGGTTCAGCAGCGAGGCCTGGACCTCAGGCTTGGCCAGGATCTTCTTCAGTTCGCCATTCAAGCGCTGGATCACGGGCGCCGGAGTATTGGCGGGCGCCACGATGCCGAACATCGAACTGACCTCGAAATCCTTCAGGCCGGCTTCGGCCGCGGTCGGCACGTCCGGCAGCGCGTCCACGCGTTGCGCCGACGTCACCGCCAGCGCGCGCAGCTTGCCGGCCTTGATGTTGCCCTGTGCCGCGGGCACGGTCTCGATCATGCTGAGCACCTGCCCGCCCATCAGGTCGGTCATCGCCGGGCCGCTGCCCTTGTAGGGTACGTGCAGTACGTCCACGCCGGCGGTGCGCTTGAACATTTCGGCGGCCAGATGCTGCGGCGAGCCGTTGCCGGCCGAACCCATGGTGATGTACCCGGGCTTGGACTTGGCCAGCGCGATGAACTCGGCCAGCGTTTTCGCCTGCACCGACGGATTCACCACGAACACCAGCGGCACCGTGCCCACGATGGACACCGGCGCGAAGCTCTTCTCCACGTCATAGGTGACGCGGCCGCGGTACAAGGCGGCGTTGATGGAATGGCTGGTCAGCGCGCCCATCAGCAGCGTGTAGCCATCGGGCTGCGCCTTGGCGACCTGGTCGGCGCCGATGTTGCCGGCGGCGCCCGCCCGGTTCTCCACGATCACCGACTGGCCCAGCGCGCCGGTCAGCTCCTGCGCCAGCACGCGGCCGATCACGTCGGTCGCGCCTCCGGGCGGGTACGGCACGATCATGCGGATGGGCTTGTCGGGGTAGGCGTCGGCGGCCAGGGCGGGAGCGGACACGCCGGCGCACAAGGCCAGCAGGGAAAACAACACGGCGCGGCGCGGCCGCAGACGCAGGTCTGACATGTAGGTCTCCTGCCGGGATGAGTATAGGAATGAAACGGACGCCCGGCTCGTCAACCGCGCCAGTGTAGGTTCACCTTCTTGATTGAAGAATCAGAATTTTTCTATCGACTGATCTACATACAGGATCAATTAAAAGGCGCCGATAAATCGCTTGCAGCCACTTTCAAAGGCTGGATATGATGCCGCCATCAGATTATCAATAATATTATCGAGATAAATAATGAAGGACGAGATCAAGAAGGACGCAGCCGCGCCGGGCCCTTTCAGCAGTGACGGCGCCACCGCTCGAGGCGTGGCCCGCGGGCTCACCAACTACGGCGACACCGGCTTTTCGCTGTTCCTGCGCAAGGCCTTCATCAAGGGCGCGGGCTTGACCGACGACGCCTTGTCGCGCCCCATCATAGGCATCGTCAATACGGGCAGCAGCTACAACCCCTGCCATGGCAACGCGCCGCAACTGATCGAAGCGGTCAAGCGCGGCGTCATGCTGGCCGGCGGCCTGCCCATGGACTTTCCCACCATTTCGGTGCACGAGAGCTTCTCCCAGCCCACCAGCATGTACCTGCGCAACCTCATGTCCATGGACACCGAGGAGATGATCCGGGCCCAGCCCATGGACGCGGTGGTATTGATCGGCGGCTGCGACAAGACCGTGCCGGCCCAGCTGATGGGCGCGGCGTCTGCCGGCGTGCCCGCCATCCAGCTGGTCACGGGGTCCATGCTGACCGGCTCGCACCGCGGCGAGCGCGTGGGCGCCTGCACCGACTGCCGCCGCTACTGGGGCCGCTACCGCGCCGAAGAGATCGACGCGGCCGAGATCTCGGACGTGAACAACCAGCTGGTCGCCAGCGTGGGCACCTGTTCCGTGATGGGCACGGCCAGCACCATGGCCTGCATCACCGAAGCCCTGGGCATGATGGTGGCCGGCGGTGCGTCGGCCCCGGCCGTCACCGCCGACCGCGTGCGCGTCGCCGAGAAGACCGGCGCCACGGCGGTCGCCATGGCCGCCTCGCGCCTGACGCCCGACCGCATCCTTACCGGCAAATCCATCGAGAACGCCCTGCGCGTGCTGCTGGCCATCGGCGGCTCCACCAACGGCATCGTGCACCTGACGGCGATCGCCGGCCGCCTGGGCATAGACATCGACCTGGCCGGCCTGGACCGCATCAGCCGCGAAACGCCCGTGCTGGTCGACCTGAAGCCCTCCGGCCAGCACTACATGGAAGACTTCCACCACGCCGGCGGCATGCCAGCCCTGTTGCGCGAGCTGCGCCCCTACCTGCACCTGGACGCGCTGACCGTGTCGGGCCGCACGCTGGGCGAGGAACTCGACGACTCCCCGCCCGCCTTCGCGCAGGACGTGATCCGCACCGCGGCCTCGCCCATCTACCCGGTGGGCGGCCTGGCCGTGCTGCGCGGCAATCTGGCGCCGGGCGGCGCCATCATCAAGCAATCCGCCGCCAATCCCAAGCTGATGGAGCACGAGGGCCGCGCCGTCGTGTTCGAGGACGCCGAGGACATGGCGCGGCGCATCGACGACGAGGCGCTGGATGTCACCGCCGAAGACATCCTGGTGCTCAAGCGCATCGGCCCGACCGGCGCGCCCGGCATGCCCGAAGCCGGCTACATGCCCATCCCCAGGAAGCTGGCGCGCGCCGGCGTGAAGGACATGGTGCGCATCTCCGACGGCCGCATGAGCGGCACCGCCGCCGGCACCATCGTGCTGCACGTCACGCCCGAAGCCGCCATCGGCGGCCCGTTGGCCTACGTGCAGAACGGCGACCGCATCCGCCTGTCGGTGGCCAACCGCGAGATCGCGCTGCTGGTGGACGACGCCGAACTGGCGCGCCGCGCCGCGGCCCAGCCCATCGTCCGCCCCGCCGCCGAACGCGGCTACCGCAAGCTGTTCCTGCAGACCGTGACCCAGGCCGACCAGGGCGTCGACTTCGACTTCCTGCGCGCCGCCGTCACGCGCGACACCGTGCCGAAAAAGTAGGCGGCAAGCCCATGGACGCCATCGCACCCGACTCCATGCCGATGCAGGCCGCGGTCGCCATGCTGGAAGAAGACATCGTCTTCGGCCGGCTGCACCCGCGCCAGCGCCTGACCGAAGATGAACTCATGGCGCGCTTTTCGCTCAAGCGCCATGTGGTGCGCCAGGTCCTGGCCGACCTCGAGGCGCTGGGCGTAGTGGAAAAAAAGCGCAACATCGGCGCGGTCGTGCGCGCATACGCGGTGCGCGAAGTCATGGAGCTGTATGCGCTGCGCCAAATGCTGGAAGTGCATGCCGCCAGCCAGATCCCGCTGCCCGTGCCGCAGGCGCGGCTGGCGGCGCTGGTGGCCGTGCAGCGCGAACACGATGCGGCGGTAGCCGATGGCGACGCGCGCCGCGTGTTCCGCAGCAACCAGCGCTTTCATCGCGAGTTCTTCGGTTTGCTGGACAACGCGGTGCTGGGCCAGGCCATCGAGGAATACGCCCGCCGCACCCACCCCATCCGCTTCGGTTCGCTGGCCGCGGCCGGCTACCGCGAACGCGCCCGCCAGGAACACTGGGCCATGATCCACGCACTGCGGGATGGCGACCGGGAGGGGTTGATGGCGCTGTGCCGGGAGCATCTGCTGCCGTCGCGGGACGCTTATCTGGCGGCGGAACAGGCGCGGCTGGGGGGATAGGCGGCCGCAACCGCCATTCTTGTCCATCGCACGGGAGACCTCGACTTCCGTGCATGGACATGACACCGCTCCCCTCGTTCGTCATGTCCGCTTTCGGGCGGGCCGAGCGATCATTTCAGAACGTCCTATAGCCGCATTGGCAGATGCTGGAACATCTGGCGCCCCGAGCCCGGCATTCTCTATGGCAGCTTCAAGTCCGCGATACTTCCTTTCCAGTTGAACGCTCCGAAGCGAGCACATGCCCTCATTCCAAGCATGCACCATCTGTCTGGCGATCCATTTCCACTGCGGTTCATTCCTGGCCGCTTCTATGATCTCCTTGCCGACCTCCACAGCAGACTCACAGAGCTGTTCGACCATGTCCTGGTAGTCCCTGGGCGAGATATCCAGCCGAGCGGTGCAAAATCGCGAGAGCGCTTTGCCCGGCGACCAGGTCTTCCGGCCAGCCACGGCCAAGCCGGGCGCGCTGCTGAATTGCGGATACGCCTGGGTCGTCACCACGTCATACACCGGCGTGTAGCGCACATCCCCAAGGGTTGAGTAGTACACGGCAATGTTCTTGGCGTGGCAGTCGGAGTTTCGCACGACGTAGTTTGCAAGCGTCTGCCAAGCAAACAGCAAGTTCTGCTGGCGTCTGATGGCAGACGGAATATATGCCCTGGTCGCGCTCAGCGCCCGTTCTGTCGACGGACTGTATTTTTCGTGCGGCGGCAGGCCGAGCAGATTGCAGGCGTCTTCCACCCCATAGGCAGGACGTCCTTCGGTGTCCACATCGAAGCGATCCACCACCAGGATCCGCCCATCCGCGGACATCTGTGTTTGAACCACCGGCACAACGTTCAGGCGTGCGAGCACCTTCAATGTGTAGTGCTCGTTGAAACCCAGGAAGTCGGTAGCCTTATCCGAACCTTTGATGATGTGTTGGGCAGTGCGCAACGTCGTCTTGCCTGTGTCCTTCCCCGCGCCCAACCGTTCTTCTGGTGCAAGAAATTTTGGCACCACGCCTGATACCGCACTACGTGCGTAACGGCGCACCAGCTCTTCAAAAAGGGCAGCGGATTTCTCGGCGGTAAGCAACTCTTCAATGTTCAACGGACTGAGGTCGACACCCGGCGCAGCACCTTCCACCGTCACGGCCACCCGGCCGATACCGGCCGCCCCGACCACGGCCAACAGTGAAAGATCAGTCCCATCCAGAAGAGGGCCGAACAGTTCGCGGATCACGCCGAGCAGATAGCCTTCGGGCAGGTTCTGGCGAAAGAACGGATGCAGATCCCGTGGCCAACGCCACGCTTCTTGACGTACCGGCATCGCCAGACTAACGAAACTGCTGTCCGGAGTGTCCGGCTCATATTGAAGAACATACTCGTCAGCCTCGCGATAGAGCTTGGCGACCTGCTGCCCGAGAACGTACACGTCCAGCCGCATAGCTCACTCTCCGCGTCGCTGTTCAGCAAGTATGTCTTCAACGGTTCGGCCATGGCCGCGCTTTACGAATTTGAGGTCATAACCCGCGGCATCCAGTAAACGAACCAGCGCGGACACACTCATGTCCCCACGCGCCACCGTTTCCATGCGCGTAACCGTCGTACGAGCAACGCCAGCGCGAGAGGCCAGTTCGTCTTGGGAAAGGCGATTCTGCTTACGGACGTTCTTCAGCATTTCCGCCACATCACCTAAAGTCGTCATTTGTAGCCCCTAGGCATCAAAATAAGAACATTCTATCCATTTTGTAGCCCAAAAGGCACAAAATGGATCGCACTAGACTATATGCGCCAGCCAATTATTCCGCCCCAAAGGCTACAAAATCAGGCTGACTCCCGGAATATGAGGCCCAGGGGCCACAAGGATGTGAGCCTCTCGCATCATTCCTCTCTTCGCCATACCTACTCGCACTGCCTAAAATGGAATTCCCGTCCGACATCGGACGAGGGCAAGTTCAATCTGAAGACCGCCCCGCGCGGCCGCTTTGGAGTCGAACATCATGAACACTGCTCCTAGTGATCGTGTTTTCTCCGGATCCATCCCGCAGTTCTACCAGCGGTACATGGTTCCTCTCGTCTTCCAGCCCTATGCCGCAGACATCGCCGCGCGAACGGCGGCGCTGCATCCTGCGGCCGTGCTGGAGATCGCCGCAGGCACAGGCGTAGTGACGCGCCAACTCGCGGAGCAGTTGCCCGCCGGCGCGGCCATCGTCGCCACCGATCTGAACCCGGCCATGCTGGAACAAGCCCAGACGCTGGGCGCAAGCCGCGCCATCACCTGGCGCCAGGCCGACGCCCTTCAGCTACCCTTTGAGGACCAGGCCTTCGATGCCGTGGTGTGCCAGTTCGGCTACATGTTCCTGCCGGACAAGGCTGCGGCCTACGCCGAAGCGCGCCGGGTCTTGCGGCCGGGCGGCGCCTTCCTGTTCAACGTCTGGGACCGCATCGAGGACAACGCGTTTGCCGATACGGTGGAACAGGCCCTGGCGCGGCTGTTCCCCGGTGATCCTCCCAGGTTCATGAGCCGGATTCCGCATGGTTATTACGACGCGGCCGTCATCAGAGCCGACCTGGCCCGCGCCGGATTCACCGGCCGCCAGACGCTGGAAACCATTGCATTCGAAAGCCGCGCCGACACGCCGCAGACGGCTGCAATCGCCTATTGCCAGGGCACGCCGCTGCGCAACGAGATCGAGGCCCGCGGCGCGGACATGCTGGGGCAGGCGGTCCATGCCGCGACCGATGCGCTGCGTGCGCGCTATGGCGCGGGGCCCATCGCAGGAAAGATCCAGGCGCATGTGATCACGGCGCCGCGCGGCGCATAGCTGCGCGACGGCCGCGCGATGAACCGGCGGCGGGCGGCCGTTTGTCCCGCCGCGCCGTCCCGGTTAAGCTTGCAACCTTCTCCCCTTCCACCGGAGCACTCAGAGTGAACAAGTAAATGCCGGGATGCCCACGCATCTTGCCCCCCTCGCTGCCTGGCGCGCGAGCCGCATTGCTTGTTCGATTCTGATGTCTTGCAGGACCTGGCCCCTATCGGCGCGCCGCGTCCTGCTCCCTTCAGGCACAGGCTCGCGGATCGCGTGTCCATCGGCAGTTTTCCCCTTTTGACAGAAGGAAAACGCAATGCCTGCGACTGACAACAACGCCATCGATATCTATCAACACAACCGCGCCGCCTGGGACCGCCAGGCCGCGCAGCAATGCGCCTGGTCGCAACCGGTCGGCCCCGAAACGATCGAGGCCGCGCGCCGCGGAGACTGGCAGGTGCACATCACGCCGCGCGCCCTGCCCGCGGATTGGCTGCCGGCGATGTATCCGGTTCCGCGCATCCTGTGCCTGGCCTCCGCCGGCGGCCAACAGGCGCCCGTGCTGGCCGCGGCCGGCGCGGACGTGACCGTGTTCGACGCTTCGCCGCTGCAACTGGCCCAGGACGACATGGTCGCGCGCCGCGACAGCCTGGCGCTCGCAACCGTGCAGGGAGACATGCGGGATCTCTCGGCATTCGCCGACGCGTCCTTCGACTGCATCGTGCATCCGATCTCCAACCTGTACGTGCCCGACGTGCGGCCTGTTTGGCGGGAGTGCTTCAGGGTGCTGAAGCATGGCGGCAGGCTGCTCAGCAGCTTCTACAACCCGGTCGTGTTCGTCGGCGACCGCGCGCCGGAACTGGCCGAGCAGGGCCTGATCCGGCCGCGCTTCCGGCTGCCCTACTCGGACCTGCGCGACCTGAGCGCATCGGAACTGGCGGAAAAGCAGGGCCGGGGCGACGCGCTGGTGTTCGGGCACAGCCTGGACGAACAGATCGGCGGCCAGCTGGAAGCCGGGTTCCTGCTGAAGGGGTTTTATGAAGATGAACAGCCCCAGCCGCGCTTCCTGATCGACCGCTTCCTGCCGACGTTCCTGGCCACATACGCAGTCAAGCCCTAAAGATCAAGGGGCGTCCCCTGGACGCCCCTGCCACCTCACTTGAACGGATTGGCGTCCGCGCCGTAGGCGCTGCCCCCGTAGCCGCTGCCCCCGACCTCCAGCGAGACCGAACTCGGGTCGACCACCGCAGCCGTCCCCTTGTAGTGCATCACCATGCCCGGGAAGGCCATCACCGCGGCCACCATCAGCAGCTGGATCACGATGAACGGCACCGAGCCCCAGTAGATCTGCCCCGTCGTGACCGGCTCGATCATCTTGCCCGTGACCCGGTCCTTGTAGCGGTCCCGTGGCGCCACCGACCGCAGGTAGAACAGCGCGAATCCGAACGGCGGATGCATGAACGAGGTCTGCATGTTGACGGCCAGGATCACGCCGAACCAGATCAGGTCGATGCCCAGCTTGTCGGCCACCGGCCCCAGCAGCGGCACGATGATGAACGCCAGTTCGAAGAAGTCCAGGAAGAATGCCAGCACGAAGGTCAGGATGCTGACCACGATCAGGAAGCCCCACTGTCCGCCCGGCAGGCCGGTCAGCAGATGCTCGACCCACAGGTCGCCGTTGACGGCGCGGAAGGTCAAGCCGAACACGGTGGAACCCACCAGGATGAACACGACGAAGCAAGACAGCTTGGTGGTCGTGTCCATGGCCTGCTTGAGCAGGTCCAGCGACAGGCGGCGGCGCGCCACCGCCATCAGGATGGCGCCCACCGCGCCCATGGCGCCGCCTTCGGTCGGCGTGGCCACGCCGATGAAGATGGTGCCCAGCACCAGGAAGATCAGCGCCAGCGGCGGGATCATCACGAAGGTCACGCGCTCGGCCAGGGCCGACAGCAGGCCCAGGCCCAGCGCCTTGTTCACCAGCGCGATGACGAAGGCGGTCGCGCCCCAGAACAGCAGCGCCACCACGATGCGCTCATCCATCGGCGCGGTGTGGTTCTCGACCCAGCGGCCCAGAAAGTATGCCGACACGGCGGAAATCGTCATCAGCACCAGCAGCGAACGTCCGCCCCGGCCACCATTCGGCTCCTGGAAGCGGCGAGCCTCTTCCGGCAGCGCGGGCGCCGAATCCGGCTTCAGCAGGCTCATGATGACGACATAGACGATGTACAGGCCGGCCAGGATGAAGCCCGGCACCATGGCGGCGCGGTAGATGTCGCCGATGGAACGTCCAAGCTGGTCCGCCAGGATGATGAGCACGAGCGAAGGCGGAATGATCTGCGACAAGGTGCCGGACGCGGCGATCACGCCGCTGGCCAGCTTGCGGTCATAGCCGTTGCGCAACATGATCGGCAGCGAGATCAGGCCCATGGAAATGACCGACGCCGACACCACGCCCGTGGTCGCGGCCAGCATCGCGCCCACGAACACCACCGCGATGGCCAGGCCGCCGCGGATCGAGCCGAACAGCTGGCCTATGGTCTCCAACAGGTCCTCGGCCATGCCGGATCGCTCCAGTACCAGGCCCATCAGCGTGAAGAACGGCACCGCCAGCAGCGTGTCGTTGGAAATGATGCCGAACACGCGCTGCGGCAGCGCCTGGAACAGCGAGGAGTTGAGCAGGCCCAGCTCCATGCCGACCAGGCCGAACAGGATGCCGTTGGCCGCCAGCGCGAACGCCACCGGAAAGCCCAACAGTAGAAAGATGATCAGCGTCGCGAACATGATCGGCGCCAGATTGGCAATGAGAAACTCCATGATCAGCGACCCTTGTTGTTCAGTTCGTTCTGCGCGGCCGCCTCGCGCGCCTGCGCTTCGCGGGCGATTTCCTCGGCCAGTTCTTCTTCCGCGCTCTTGGCTCCCTCGCGTTCGCGCGGGTCGCGGCAACGTCCCATCAGGAAGCCCACGCACTTGATCAGATGCGACAGCCCGGCCAGCACCAGCAGCGCGAAGCCCACCGGAATCAGCAGCTTCACCGGCCAGCGGATCAGTCCGCCCGAATTGGAGGAATATTCGTTGCTGAGGTACGAATCCATGAACACCGGCCAGGACAGGTACATGATCAGCAGGCAGGCCGGCATCAGGAAGAACAGCACGCCGAAGATCTCGATCCCGATCTGCGCGCGGCGCGACAGCCGCGACGCAATGATGTCCACCCTGACGTGGTCGTTTTTCAGCAGGGTGTAGCCTGCGGTCAGCAGGAACATGGCGCCGAACATGTACCACTGCAGCTCCAGCCAGGCGTTGGAGCTGTCGTGGAATATCTTGCGCATGATGGCGTTTCCGGCGCTGACCAGCACAACCAGCAGCGTGACCCAGGACACGGCCCGGCCCATGCGTAGATTGATCGCGTCTATGCCACGCGACAAGGCGAGTAGTGCTTGCATCTGTTTTCCCCAGAATCGTTTCTAATCACGCACCTGCCCCACATTCAGCCCGTGGTGCCCCGGGCTTGAACCCATCAATCGTCTTCGCGGTGGTGGCGCAGCCAGGGCGTCAGGCGCCGTTCCAGCCACACCAGCAAGGCAAACAGCAGCATGCCCATCAGGGCCAGCACGAAGATCGCGGCGAACACCCGCACCGTGTCGAAGGTGCCCTGGGCACTCATGATCACGTAGCCCAAACCGCGCTGCGAGGACACGAACTCGCCCACGATGGCGCCCACCAGCGCCAGCGAAATCGAGACCTTCATGCCCGCCAGGATCGAAGGCAACGCGCTGGGCAGCCGCACCTTGAAGAAGAAATCGCGCCGCGAACCCTTCAGCACGCGCCCCAGGTCCAGCACGTCCTGCGGCACCGAGCGCAGGCCATGGACGGTGTCCACGATCATCGCGAACACGGCGATCAGGAAGGCGATGGCGATCTTGGGTTCCGCGCCCGTGCCCATCCAGATCACGAACAGCGGCGCGATGGCGACCTTGGGCACGCTGTTCAGCGCCACGATCAGGGGATAGATGAAGCGTTCGAACCAGCGCGACCCCACCAGCATGACGGCAATCGCCACCCCGGCCACCACTGCCAGCGCAAAGCCCGCCAGCGTGGTCATCAGTGTGTAGGCGGCGTGGCCGGCATACCAGCTCCATTCCGCGGCCAGCTCCAGCGCCACCTGGCCGGGCAGCGGCAGCATGATGGCGCGTACATGGAAGATCCGCGCGGCGGCTTCCCACAGCAGCAGGAAGACCAGCACCGACACCAATCCGGCCATGCGCCGGCCCGCCCCTTTCAAGAGCGCGCTCATTGGACGGACTCCAGTCCGGACGCGGCGCGCGCGCCCTCATCTATCAGGCCCATGCTCTGGAACATGCCGCGGATGTGCCGCACGTATTCGCCGAATTGCGGTGTCTCGCGCAACGCCAGCGGCCGGGGCCGCGGCAGGTCGATTTCTATGGTTTCGAGGATCCGGCCCGGGCGCGGCGAGAACACCATCACCACGTCGCCCAGGAATACCGCCTCGGCGATGCCGTGCGTCACGAACAACACCGTGTTGCGAGTTTCCATCCAGATCCGCTGCAGCTCGACGTTCATCTGGTCGCGCGTCAGCGCGTCCAGCGCGCCGAACGGTTCGTCCATGAGCAGCAGCTTCGGATCGTCCACCAGCGCCCGGCAGATGGCGGCGCGCTGCCGCATGCCGCCGGACAGTTCGCGCGGATAGCTTTCGGCAAACTTTTCCAGCCCGGTCAGGGCCAGCAGCGCGCGCACCTTGTCGGCATAGGCGGCCACCGGCTTGTGCGCAAACTCCACCGGCAGCAGGATGTTGCGGCGCACGTTGCGCCACTCCAGCAGCGCGTCGCGCTGGAACACCATGCCCATGCCGTCCGGCGGCCCCTGCACGGGCACGCCCTCCACCCGCAGCTCGCCGCTGGAAACGGTCTCCAGCCCGGCCACGCAACGCAGAAAGGTGCTCTTGCCGCAGCCGCTGGGTCCCAGGATGCTGACGAAGCGGCCGCGCGGCACGTCGACCGACACCGACGCCAGCGCTTCCACCCCCGCCGCGCCGGGGTAGCGCTTGCGCACGTCCGTTGCGGACACGGCCCACTGCGTCATGGTTGCACCAGGCTGTCGTAGCGTTCCGGATGCACCAGGTCGGGCGCATAGAACGTGGCGGGCTGCGCGCTGGCGCTGATCAGCCCGACCGTCGACAAGGTGGCGACGGCCTGCGTCCAGTCCTGCGGCACGATGGCGCCCAGCCGCGCGCCCGCCGCCGGCTGGCCGAAATACGGCTGCAAGGCGTCGATCTGCCCGCGCAGCACCTTCTTGTCCAACCGGGCCTGCGGCCGCTGCGCCAGGATGGCGGCGACCGCCTCGTCCTGGTGACCGGCGTAGATGTACTCCCAGGCCCGCGCGCTGACGCTCGCAAAGCGCGCGATGGCGTCGCGCCGCTGCGCCAGCTTGGACTCATTGGCGAACAGGCCGAAACTGGGCATGTTCAGGCCGAAATCGGCGAAGCGCACCGCGCTGGACGGGCGATTCTGCGACACCACGGGCAGGAAGAACGGAATGGTGGAGAATGCCGCGTCGGCCCGCCCCACGGCATAGGTCGACGCCTTGCTGGCGGCGTCCACGTTGATCAGTTCCAGGTCGCTCTTCTTGAGCTTGCCCGCGGCCAGGAAGGCATCGATGAACGGCGCTTCCAAGGAGCCCGCCGTATAGGCCACCTTCTTGCCCTTGAGCTGCGCCGGGCCGGTGATGCCGGCATCGGACGGCACCAGCAGCCCGATGTCGCTCTGCCTGGCGAACACAGCCACGGCCTTGACCGGCATGCCTTTCTCGCGGGCGATCATGGCCGAGGCCAGGGCGGCATGCCCCAGATCGAAGCTGTCGCCGGCGCCAACGATCTGCACCGTCGTCACGGATCCATTGCCGTCCTCCAGCGTCACGTCCAGGCCGGCCTGCTTGTACCAGCCCTTCTGCTGCGCCAGATGGAATGCGCCGTGCACGCCCCAGGGAGTCCAGTCCAGCCGCACCTTCAAAGGCTCCAAACCCTGGGACCAGGCGGGCGCGCTGAGCGCGACAGCAGCCAGGCCCAACAACGCGTTGCGCCAGTTTCTTGCGAATACCGCGAGCATGATTTTCCCCGTTATGTGCCGACACAGCGCGGCCGCGCCCCGCGGCCGCTGGTACCCCGCGTGTTCAGCCGCCGCGGCCGAACCACCGCTTGATGCGCGCCCACAGCACGCTGAAGAACATGGCTGTGGGATTGAAGCTGGCCTGGACCGGCGCCTCACCCGCGGCAGCGGGTCGGCGCAGTCTGGCCGTGACGTTGTTGCCGAAGTCCGCGATCATGCGGCGCACGAAGTCCTGCACCAGGCCCGAACGCGAAAACTGCGCCAGCGGCCCCTGCAGCGAATACAGCAGGTTCACGTGGACCTGCGTCTCGTTGGCCGACAGCGCCTCCAGGCGATACGTGATGTCGCCGTTGGCGCGCGACTGGCTGAGCGAGTCCTGCCCCGCGCCGCGAAACACCGCCTGCATGGCCGCGTCGTCGCGTTCCAGGCGGGCCGCGCCATTGAAGGCGGCGGACATGGGGCCGAACTTGATCGCGATCTTGCCCTTGACCCGGTCGCCTTCGTGTTCCTCGATCGACGCGCCCGGCAGGCAGCTGGCCAGGGCTGGCAGGTCCACCATGAAGGCCCAGACGTCCGCAGCCGGGAAAGGCACCTTGAAGCCGCCGTCGATCTGGCTGCCACGGCCCTCTTTCTTGCCTTCCTTCTTACCGGCCGGGGCTGCGGCCGGCGCCGGCGCCGCAGCGGCGCTTGCGGCCGGCTGGCTGGCCGACGCTGGCGTGAACCCCGCGAACGCCACCGGTTTTTCCGCTGCTGGCGCGGCGCCCCGGCCCTGCGCCTGAGCGGCGCGCAGCGTCTCTACCGCGGGGTCGGGCTGTTCCCTGAGTTCGGCCAGCACCGACATGACGGCGGCGACGATGCCCATGTATCCGGTGCAGCGGCACAGATTGCCGGACAGCTCCACACGCACCCGGCCTTCGTCCGCATCCGGCAGGCGCAGCACGATATCGCGCGAGGTCGCCAGCATGCCCGGGGTGCAATAGCCGCATTGCAGGGCGTGGTGTTTGGTAAAGGCGGCGCGCAGCCGCTGCATCACCGGATCGGCGTCATAGCCTTCGATGGTGGTCACCTGCCGGCCTTCGCAGGCCACCGCGAACGAGATACAGGAGCGCACCGGTGCGCCATCCACCAGCACCGTGCAGGCGCCGCAGACGCCGTGCTCGCAGCCAAGATGGGTGCCGGTCAGGCGTGCCTGATCCCGCAGGAAATCCCCCAGATGCATGCGCGCGGGCGCCTCGTGCGATACGCGCTTGCCGTTTACTTCCAATGTCACCTGAACCATGCTCATTCCTGTCAACCCAAGGCCTGCGCCAGGCAGCGCGTCACCGCGGTCCCGTGCAGCTTGCGATGGTGTTCATCCTTGTCCTGCATGACCCCGGCCAGCTCGCTGGCCAGCAGCGCTTCATCCAGGCCCGCCAGCCCCTGCTGCGCGATGCGCGCGGCCAGTTGGGGCAGCAATCTGGGCGCGCCGTCCAGGGCCCCCACCGCGATGCGCGCCGTCTTCGAGGACGGATCGAACCACGCGGCGCAGCTGGCCTCGGCGAACTCGCCGGTCTTGCGGCAGAACTTGTAGTAGCCCCAGCGCGCCTGCGGCCCGGCTTCCGGGATGTGCACGGCGGCGATCAGCTCGTCTTCGCGCAGCCCGGTGGTATAGGCGCCCTGCATGTAGTCTTCCGCCGGCAGCATGCGCACGCCGTCCGGCCCCGCGATCTCCAGCGTCGCGCCCAGGCCGACCACGGTCAGCACCCAGTCGGCCGCCGGATCGGCATGCGCCAGGCTGCCGCCCAGCGTGCCGCGGTTGCGGATGGCGCGATAGGCGATGCCCGGCGCCACCTGCTGCATGGGCGTGCCGCGCAGCAGTTCGTGCACGCCGTCCTCGATCTCGGCATGGGTCACGGCCGCGCCGACGCGCAGCTTGCCGTTCTGGCGCGAAACCGTGCGCAGTTCGGACAGGCCGGAGATGTCGATGACGACGGGCGGACGCGCCAGGCGCAGGTTCAACATGGGGCCCAGCGATTGGCCGCCGGCCATGAGCTTGGCGCGGCCCTCGTGTCCACGCAGCGCCCGCAAGGCGTCCTGCAGGGTGTCCGGGCGGGAGTATTCGAATGCAGCGGCCTTCATGCCGTCACCTCCGCGGCAACGGTGGCGGTCTTGCGGCTGCCCTGAGCGATGGCGGCCAGCACCCGGGTCGGAGACAGCGGCGTGCGCAGCAGTTCAGCCGCGCCCAACGGCCGCAGCGCGTCGTTGACCGCGTTGAACAGCACCGCCGGCGGCGCGATGGCGCCGCCCTCGCCCATGCCCTTGGCGCCGAACTCGGTATGCGGCGACGGCGTCTCGAAGTGATGCAGGCGCATGTTCGGAACCTCGGTGGCCCCAGGCAGCATATAGTCCGCCAGGGTCGAAGCCAGCGGCTGGCCATTGTCGTCGTAAGGCGTTTCCTCGTAGAACGCGGTGCCTATGCCCTGGGCCACGCCGCCTATGGTCTGGCCTTCGACCACCATGGGGTTGATCATGGTCCCGCAGTCCTCCACCACCACATAATCCAGGATCTCCACGCCGCCCGTGCCCGGGTCCACCGCTACCACCGCCGCGTGGGTGGCATAGGTGAAACAGCCGGTGTCGACCTTGGGCTTGTAGCCCACGGTGACTTCCAGGCCGGCGGGGTCCACGTCGGACGGCAGCAATTGCGGCCGCAAGTACCAGGCGTCGGCCACGTCCTTGACCGACACCGACTTGCCGCCGGCTTCCAGCCGGTCGCCATTCCAGGCCACGTTGGCGGGATCAGCCTGCAGCAGATGCGCGCCGATATGCGTGAGCCGCGGCAGCAGGCGCTTGCAGGCCTGCGACACGGCGCCGCCGGACATCACCAGCGAGCGCGAAGCGTAGGTGCCGGTGGAGAACGGCGTCTGGCCGGTGTCGCCATGCAGCAGCTTGATGCTGGCCACGTCCACGCCCAGGATTTCATTGGCGATCTGGGCGAAGGTGGTCTCCATGCCCTGCCCGTGCGAATGCACGCCGACCCGCAGTTCCAGCCCGCCGTCCGGCGTGACCCGCGCGGTGGCTTGGTCAAAGCCCGGTATCACGGGCGTGCCCCAGGCCGCGAACACCGAGGTGCCGTGCGCGGCCTGTTCGGTGTACGTCGCCAGCCCCACGCCAATGAGGCGGCCGTCGGCCTCGCCCTGGCGCTGGCGTTCGCGGATCGCGTCCACCCTTATCATGTCCATGGCCTGTTGCAGGCTGGCGGGATAATCGCCGCTGTCCAGGTGCTTGCCGGTGACGTTGACGTAGGGCATCTGCTCGCCCTGCACCAGGTTTTCCTGGCGGATTTCCCAAGGCTCGCGTCCGACCTCGCGGGCGATCGCGTCCATCGTCAATTCCATGGCGAAGCACACGCCCGTGCGCGCCACGCCGCGATACGGCACGAAGCCCGGCTTGTTGGTGGCCACCGCCCGCGTCACGCAGCGATAGCCCTTGAATGCATACGGTCCCGGCAGGTTGCCGATGGCCTGGCCCGGTTCCAGGCCGATGGTGAACGGCCAGACCGAATAGGCCCCGCCGTCGATGGTGATCTTGGCGTCCAACGCCAGCAGCTTGCCGCGGCGATCCGCGTAGGCCACCATTTCATAATGGTGCTCGCGCGAATTGGCGCCCGCGGTCAGGTGTTCGCGGCGGTCTTCGATGAAGCGGAACGGCTTCTTGAAGGTCTTGGCCAGCCAGGCCACGCACAGCTCTTCCTGCTGCAGCACGCACTTGTAGCCGAAGGCGCCGCCCACGTCCGGCGACACCACCCGCACCCGGCCCTGCTCCAGGTCCAGGCACTGGGCCAGCACGCTGCGGATCATATGGGGCACCTGGGTCGCGCTGACCACCACCAGCTGGTCGGCCTGGTGGTCCCAGTAGGCCAGCACCGCCTTGCCTTCCATCGGCACCATGCATTGCCGCGACAGGTCGATCTTGCGGCGCACGACCACGTCCGCCTGCGCTGCCAGCTCATCGAACTGCTTGTCGACATTGAGGGTGACGAAGACGTTGTCGCGCCACTGCTCGTGCACGAAATCGCCCTGGGCCGCCTGGGCGCTGACGACGTCCGCATACACCGGCAGGTCGTCGTAGTCGACCTCGATCATCTCGGCGTAGTCCTCGGCTTCGGCGCGGGTCGGCGCGAACACCATGGCCACGGGCTCGCCCACGAAGCGCACCTTGCCCGAGGCCAGCGGCGGCTGGGCCGACACCTGGTAGCTGGGCAAGGTGGAATCCGCCACGATGTCGCGCGCATCGGCCATGGCCTGACGCACAAACGCCTTGTCCGCGATCTGCTCGGCCACGCGCACCGAAGCGATGCGCGCATGCGCCAGCGGACTGCGCAGGAAGGCCACCTCGCAGAGACCGGGCATGGCCATGTCGGCCACGAAATTGCCCTTGCCGTGCAGATGGCGCGCGTCCTCCTTGCGCGGCACCCGCGCGCCCACTCCCTGCGGCTTGCCTGGCCGGCCGTGCGTATCGGCGTTTGCTGTCGTCATGACTACCCTTTATCTCCTGTTAGTGTCCTGTCCCGTAGATGCGTCCGCATGACGAAATTCCTCCATGAGCGTCGGGGCTAGGCGCAAACCGCAGCGATACCCGAAGGTATCGCGAGGATTTGCAACGACGCCCTGACGCTCATGGGGGGATTTCGTGCGGGCGTATCTGCGGGGCAGGACACTGGTTACTTGGCCTGGGCCTTCGCCACGGCGGCGAAGGTGTAGTTGTCCAACGGGCTTTCAGCCACCCGGAACCAAGCCGCCTGCTCGGCCTGGAATTTCTTCCAATCGGGGAAGATGGCGGCGAAGTCCGGGTTCTTGGCCGAGAGTTCGGCCCACAGTTCCTGCGAGGCGTTGTACGCCGCGTCCATCACTTCCTTGGGAAAGAAACTGACCTTGGCGCCGCCGGCAATCAGCTTGCGCAGCGCCAGCGGATTGCGCGCATCGTAGTTGGCCAGCATGCGCATGGTCTGCTCGCCGGCCGCCGCCTCGAACGCTGCCTGGTAGGCCGGCGGCAGGGCTTCCCATGCCTTGTCGTGCACCATGCTGGTGATCGAGGCGCTGCCTTCGAACCAGCCCGGCGAGTAGTAGTACGGCGCCACCTTGTTGAAGCCCAGTTTCTCGTCGTCGTAGGGGCCGATCCATTCGGCCGCGTCGATGGTGCCCTTTTCCAGCGCGGGATAGATGTCGCCCGGCGGGATCTGCTGCGGCACCGCGCCCAGCTTGGACAGCACCATGCCGCCGATGCCGCCGATGCGCATGTTCAGGCCCTTCAGGTCGGCGACCGACTTGATCTCCTTGCGGTACCAGCCGCCCATCTGCACGCCGACGTTGCCACAGACGTGGTTGACGATGTTGTACTTCTTATAGAGCGCGCGCAGCATCTTCAAGCCGCCGCCGTAGGCGATCCAGGCGTTATGCTGGCGCGCGCTCAGGCCGAAGGACAGGCCGGTGTCGAACGTCAGGGCGGTGTTCTTGCCGATGTAGGCCGTGCTCAGCACGTGGTTGCATTCCACCGTGCCATTGCTGACCGCGTCCATGTTCTGCGCCGCGGGCACCAGTTCGCCGCCGGGAAAGGCGCGGATCTCGAACTTGCCGTCGGTCAGCTGCGCCACGCGCTTGCAGAGTTCTTCGGCCGAGCCGTAGATAGTGTCCAGGCTCTTGGGCCAGCTGGTGGACATGCGCCAGCGCACCGACGGCGCGGATTGCGCGACGGCGGGCATGCCCACGGTGGCGAGGCCCGCGCCGGCTGCGCCGGCGGCTTGTGCGAGGAAACGGCGTCGTTGCATTCATTGCTCCCGATCTGGTTCGATTGAGTCCCCTTGGACCCGCCTCAACTCATGCCAACGCCACTCGCGTACATCCGAAAAAAACGTTAGCACACTGAATTGTTGATCAGCATACTGACAGTAATTTTGAGTGTCAACAAGGTAAATCCCCACTGCCGACGCCCGCGAAACGCCTGGGTTTCCACTCATTCCGGCGGTTTTTTTTCACGGGTCCGAGGGCTATTTGCGGGTACTCCTTACATATAGCGGACGGTCGCGATTGCACGCCGCGAACGCCGTGCATAATAGGCCCGCGCCGCCGCCCTTCGACCCGCCGTCTGTCGGGGAAATCCCTAGCTCCTGACTTGTTTTTTTAGGCAGTACACTGACGACAATTACTCAGCATACTGACGAGCGAGTTGATATGAACTGGATCCGCATTGCCTCTACCGACCAACTGACCGAAGACGACGAGGTGATCCCCGTCGCCGCCGGCGAAAAGCAGCTTGCGCTGTATCGCATCGAAGGCGAGTTCCACGCCTCCGACAATGTCTGTACCCACGCCTACGCGCTGCTGTCCGACGGCTATCTGGAAGACGGCTGCATCGAATGCCCGCTCCACCAGGCCAAATTCGACATCCGCACCGGCCAGGCCATGTGCGCGCCCGCCACCACTGGCATCCGCATCTATCCGGTCAAGGTCGAAGGCCAGGACATCTATGCCAACCTGCAAGGCTGACCATGGCTGACGCAGACCCGATCCTCATCATCGGCGCCGGCCAGACCGGCGCGGTGGCGGCGGCCACGCTGCGCGGCCTGGGCCATGCCGGCCCCATCACGCTGATCGGCCAGGAAGCGCACGCGCCCTATGAGCGCCCGCCCCTGTCCAAGGACGTGCTGCAAAGCCCCGGCGCGCATGGCCAGACCGCTGTGCACCCCCAAGACTTCTATGCGCAGCAAGGCGTCACCCTGCTGACCGGCATGCAGGCCTTGCGGATCGACGCTGCCAACCGTCTGGTCGAACTGGCCGACGGCCGCAGCCTCCCCTATAGCCGCTGCCTGCTCGCCACCGGCGGGCGGGCGCGCGAACTGCCCAGCCTGCCGCGCGGCACGCCGGGCGTGCATTACATCAGGACGCTGGACGATGCCGCGGCGCTGCGCGCCGCCCTCGCGCCGCAGGCGCGCGTGGCCGTCATCGGCGGCGGCTTCCTGGGCCTGGAGGTGGCGTCCACTGCGCGCGTCCTGGGCGCCGCAGTCACCGTGCTGGAAAGCGCGCCCCGCTTGCTGGAACGCGTGCTGCCCGCGGCCCTGTCGGATTGGCTGGCCGAACGCGCCCGCCACGCCGGCGTGGACCTGCGCCTGGACGCGCGCATCGCGCGCACCGACTGGCAGCCCCATGCGGATGCCGCTGTGCGGCATCAGGCGCGCTTCAATATAGAACTGCAAGACGCTTCCTCTATCGAGGCCGACGTCGTGGTGGTGGCCATCGGCCTGGTGCCCGACGTATCGCTGGCCGCACAAGCCGGTCTGGCGCTGGATCCCGCCAATGGCGGCATCGCGGTGGACGCCGCCTGCCGTAGCAGCGACCCAAATATATATGCGGCCGGCGATTGCGCCAGCCAGCACCGGCGTCACCTGAACATGGCGCTGCGGCTGGAATCCTGGCAGAACGCCAACGAACAGGCGCGCGCGGCCGCGGCCGGCATGCTGGACCAGCCCGCGCCGGCCGAGCCCTATCCGTGGTTCTGGACGGACCAATATGGCTGCAACGTACAGATGTTGGGCCTGCCCCAGCCGGACCTCGTCTATGCCTGCCGCGGCGTGCCCCAGGCGCAGGCCGAGGCGCCCAAGTTCATCTGGCTTGGCCACCGCGACGGCGTGCCGGTGCATGCCATCGCCATCAACGCCGGCGGCGACCTGCGCCAGCTGCGCGTGCTGTTCGAACAAGGCATCGCCATCGATCCCGAGCGCTATGCCGACGAGACCGTGGCGCTCAAGCCGCTGGTGAAAGCCTGCCAGCAAAACGCCGCCGCGTCCTGACCCCACCATTACCGCCCCCGCATCGACAGGAGCTTTTCATGTATCAATCGCAAACCGTCATCGGCCTTACGATGGCGTCCAAGGACACCGCCCTGGCCGACTGTGTCTGGCCGGAAGACGCGCTGCACTACATCCCCGACTGGGTCTACACCAGCCGCGCCGTCTACGACCAGGAAGTGGAAAAGATCTTCCACGGCAAGACCTGGAACTACGTGGCCCTGGAAGCCGAGCTGCCGAACCCGGGCGACTACAAGCGGTCTTATGTGGGGCCGACCCCGGTGGTGGTGTCGCGCGCCGAAGACGGCTCGGTCAATGTGTTCGAGAACCGCTGCGCCCACCGCGGCGCGGAGTTCTGCCGCCACAGCCAGGGCAACGCCAAGGAATTCGTCTGCCCCTACCACCAGTGGTCCTACGACCTGAAGGGCAATCTGCAGGGCATCCCCTTCAAGCGCGGCGTGAACCGCGAGGGCGGCATGCCCAAGGACTTCAAGAACGAAGACCACGGCCTGCGCAAGCTGCGCGTCACCACGCGCAACGGCGTCATCTTCGCGTCCTATAGCGATGAGGTCGAACCCATCGAGGAATACCTGACACCCGAAATCCTGGCCGATTTCGACACCGTCTTCCCGGGCAAGAAGCTCAAGATCCACGGTTACTACCGCAACGAGCTGCCGTGTAACTGGAAGATGTACCACGAGAACCTGAAGGATCCGTACCACGCAACCCTGCTGCATTCGTTCCTGGTGGTGTTCGGGCTGCTGGTGGCGGGCAACAAGTCCGCCATGCTGGTCGATCCGGTGCATGGCCGCCATGGCACCATGGCCTCGGCCAAGAGCGAGGACAAGTACGCCAACGTCAGCGAAGAGAACAAGAAGGAAATGCGCTCCTTCCACGACGGCCTGCACCTGCAGGACGACCGCTTCCTGGAGTTCGTCAAGGAATTCGACTCGCCCTGGTCGGTCACCATGCAGACCGTCTGGCCCAACCTGATCGTGCAACGTGAAATGAACACGCTGGGCGTGCGCCAGATCGTGCCCAACGGGCCCGACAGCATGATCATGCAATGGACCATGTTCGGCTACGAGGACGACACGCCCGAGATGGAGCGCCATCGTCTGCGCCAGGGCAACCTGATGGGGCCGGCCGGCTTCCTCGGCCTGGAAGACAACGAAGCCATGAAGTTCGTGCAGGAAGGCGTGCGCCGCGCCAGCACCGACGTCAACGTGCTGAAGCTGGAGTCCGGCAAGCAAGGCACCTCCAACACGCTGATCTCGGAAGCCGCGATCCGCTCCATGTACAGCTATTACCGCAGCGTGATGGGCTTCTGAGGCAGGAACCAGGAAACATGAGAACCCGATTCGAATACTCCCCCCGCAAGATCGATCCCGCGCGCGCCATCGCGCTGCGACTGGAGATCGAGGAATTCCACGCCGACTACTGCGCCGCCCTGGACGCGGGCCAGGTCGAGGCCTGGCCAGACTTCTTCACCGAGGACGGCCTGTACCGCGTCACCGCGCGCGAGAACGCCGAACTGGGCCTGCCCGTCGGCCTGGTGTACTCCGAAGGCCGCGCCATGATGCATGACCGCGCCGTGGCCATTTCTCGCACCCAGATGTTCGCCCCGCGCTACATGCTGCATCTGGTCAGCAACACCCGTGTCATCAGCGAATCCGCGAATGGCGAGATCGAGTCCCAGGCGGCATTCATGCTGATGCAGACGCTGGTGGAAGGTCCCACCACCCTGCACCTGGCCGGCACCTACTACGACCGCTACACGCGGCAGGACGGCGTGCTCAAGCTGAAGGAACGGCAGGTGGTGTATGACACCACCATCCTGGCCAACGACCTGGTCTATCCCGTCTAGAACGCGGAAGGGCAATGTAAAAAAAGGGTTGCGCCCCGTGGCGCAACCCTTTTTTTTGTTCCGGTCTGCGGCGCCAGCTCAGG
The DNA here is from genome assembly GCF_003576205.1 of Achromobacter sp. K91. Taxonomy (NCBI): domain Bacteria; kingdom Pseudomonadati; phylum Pseudomonadota; class Betaproteobacteria; order Burkholderiales; family Alcaligenaceae; genus Achromobacter; species Achromobacter sp. K91. The sequence continues at coordinate 47,901 of NZ_QWFB01000060.1, forward strand.
CCTGCGTAGCGCGCATGGCTTCGTCCCGCGTCAACACGGTGGCGTACTTCTGCTGCATGTCGAAGAGGTTGGCGTCATGCGGGCCGATGGCGCGGTCGCCCACGCAATCCGACACCACCAGCGGCCGGAAGCCGTACTGCATGGCGTCCACCACGCTGGCCCGCACGCAGCCGCTGGTGACCGCGCCCGCCACCAGCAGCGTCTGCACGCCGCGTTGCGACAGCCAGGCCGCCAGGCTGGTGCCGAAGAACGCCGAAGGCACCGTCTTGCGCACCACCAGTTCGCCGGCCGCGGGCGCAAGCTGCGGCACGATGGCGCTGTTGTGGTCCGCTTCCTTCAGGGTCAGCATGCCCGGCACCTTCAAGGTGAAGATGTTGTGGTCCGCGTCGTCGTCGGCGAACACGATGCGGCTGTGCGCCACCGGCCAGCCCTGCTTGCGCGCATGCGCCAGCAGGCCTACGGTCTGCTCGATGGCCTGGGGGATGTTGCCGCCGCCGAACACAGCCGGATCGGCAAAGCCGTTGACCAGGTCCACGATCAGCAGGCCATAGGGCGCCTTGGGCGCCATCGCCGTGCCGAAACCCTGGCGCGCGTAGGCCGAGATATCGTCATTCATGTAGGGAACTCCTAGTACGGTGATTGCGTGCTAAGCCTGGAGGCCGGCGCCGTCCAGCACCTTGCCCTGGCGCACCACGTCCTCCCCGTCCAGCCGCACCGTGCAGGCGCGCAGGGGGATGTCGATGTGGCAGGTGGTGGTCCGGTTGCCGCCGGCCTCGTTGTTGGGACCCAGCGAGAACAGGAAATTGCCCTCGTAGGCGCGCGCGTCCATGCCTATGGTGGCCTCGCGGTCGTACAGCCCCAGCGTGGTCCAGTGCGCGCGCGGTTGCAGGCCCCAGCCTATGTGCGAAATCGCGTAGGCTTCCGGGTCCTTGAACGAGGCCACGTACTCGCGCAGCAGTTCCGCGTCCACGCCGCCGTCGATGCGCGTGGCGTAGCCGTTCTCGACCGTCAGCTCGATGGCCGAGCGCACGTAGAGCTTCTGCGGCAGCAGGATGTCGCCGACGTCGATCACGATCTTGCCGTTGGCGCCGCCTTCGTTCGGCCAGGTCAGCACGAAGCCGCTGGGCCAATGGTCCCAGCGCCCGGGTTCGTCGACGAAGCCGTATTCGCTGATGGCCGGGAACTCGCCCAGCGGGCAGCGCAGGTCCGTACCCGCCTCGGATACCACGCTCATCTCGCGCGCCGCGCCGATGCGCGCGGCGGCCGCCTTGACCCGCGCACGGTCGGCCTCGGTCGGCACCAGCCGCGCCAGCACTTCCGGCGGCTCCACCGCCAGCAGGATCTTGGTGCCGGTCGCCAGGATCTCGTGCTGTTCCGGAGAGAACAGCAGCGTCATCAGGTCCAGTACCAGGTCGCTTTCCTTCAAGGCCGCAATGGCGGCCTTGTTGCCGGTCAGCGGCGTGGTGCCCAGGTAGGCCAGCGAGTCCCGGCTCAGCGCCCGCTCGCCATTGACGGGCGGCAGGTCCAGGCGGTTCACGATGGCGCCCATGGCTTGCGTCGCGATCAGCGCCGTCGCCAGGGTTTGCGGATGGGTGGCCGCGCTGGTCAGCACCGTGACGGTCTGCCCCGCTTGCAGCTTGGACAGGGTCAGCACCTGCTGCCAGGCCTTCACCATTTCATAGTCGCTTATAGGCATGATGCCCTCCTTGCTTGACGGTCGCGCGCTTCAGCCGCGCGCCAGCGGCGCGCCCAGGAAATCGCCGAAGGCGGCATAGAAGCCTTCCTCGTTGTCCCACGGAATCATGTGGCCGGCGGCGGGCACGCGGTGGTGTTGCGTGCCGGGCGCCAGCCGTTGGATCTCGGCCACGTCGGCGTCCAGCACCACGTCGCCCCGCTCCGCCGTGATCAGCAGCACCGGCACGTCCAGGCGCGGCAGGTCGGCATGGATGTCGTCGCTCTGGAAGGCCTCGAAGCTCTGGATGATGGCGCGCTCGTCGCAGGTGTGCAGCCATTCGGCGCGCAGCTGGCGCTGCTCCTCGGTCCAGGTCGGGCAGAACGCGCGCATGGCCTCGGCGTCCATGCCGTGCCGCGCCTGCGCCATAGAATCGACGTACCAGGGCAGTTTGGCGGGATACGGCCGGCGGCCGGGACCGGACACCGGCGGGTCCACCAGGACCAGGCGGCTCAGTCCTGCCGGCTTGCCGCGCCCGGCGCGCACGCCGATGCGTCCGCCCATCGAATGGCCGACCACGCTGTAGCGCGCCAGGCCCAGCGCCTCTGCGAAGGCCAGCACGTCGGCGGCTTGCGCGTCCAGGCTGTAGTCCAGCGTCGCGCCGGCTGCGGACAGGCCGCGGCCCCGCACGTCCAGCACATAGGTGTCGAAGGCCGCGCCGAAGCGCTCGCCGACGAAGCCCCAGGTGACCGCCGGGCTGGTGATGCCCGGCACGATGATGACCGGATCGCGCCCCGCCCCACGTTCGCCGCCGTAGCGCAGGTAATGCTGGCGGATGCCGTTGGCATGGACGTTGCCGCCGTACAGGAAGTTGCTCATGTCGGTCTCCCGGGCTGGACTCAGAGTTTGAACAGGCGTCGCGCGTTGCCGTTGCAGATCAGTTCGCGGGTCGCGTCGTCCATCGGCGTCTGCTCGATGAATTCCACGGCGAGCGCGGTCGATTCGTAGGGATAGTCGACCGAGAACATCACCGCCTCGCGGCCCATTTCGGCGATGGCGGCCATCAGCGTGGGAGGCGAACAGACCCCGGACGTGGTGATGAGGATGTTGCTGCCCAGGTATTCGGAAGGCGCGCGCGCCAGCTTGATGCCGTGCGAATAGACCGCGAAGCGGCTGTCGAAGCGCCAGCGCAGGAACGGCAGGCCTTCGCCCATGTGGCCCAGGATCAGCTTGACGGCGGGGAACCGGTCGAACACGCCGCCGAACAGCAAACGCAGCGCATGGGTGGCGGTTTCGACGCCCCAGCCCCAGCATGCCCCCACCAGCTCGGGGTGGCCCGAGTAGGCCTGCGGAATGACGTAGGGATCGGACGGGTGCAGGTAGACGGGCACGTCCAGCTCCTGCACCTTTTCCCAGAACGGGTCATAGGCGCGGCCGTCGTAGTACACGCCATTGGTGTGGCCGTTAATCAGCGCGCCCTTGAAGCCCAGCTGTTTGACGCAGCGCTCCAGTTCTGCGGCGGCGACCAGAGGATCGTGCATGGGCACGGTGGCGAAGGCGCCGTAGCGCGTCGGGTGGCGGGCCACCTGCTCGACCAGGAAATCGTTGTTCTCCTTGGCGCGGCGCAGCGCGACGGCGGCGTCGGCTTCGGCCTGCACGCCCGGCCCGGTCTGCGACAGGATGACATAGTCGATGCCGCCGCGGTCCATTTCGCCCAGCCGGACTTCGTCGAAATCCACCAGGCGCGCGGCCAGGTCGGCCAGCACGGCGGGATCGATGTGCTGCGCGAAGCTCTTCGAATAGTCCTTGAATCCGACCGCGGTGTAGTGCTCCTCAAACGCGATCTTGCGTACTTTGCTCATTCCCCTACTCCCAGTTTGATGGCGCGGACCCTGTCCTGCCACGGCGCGTCAGCATTGTTTATCAGTACACTGACTATTACATCGGAACAACCGGAATCGCGCGCAGCCGCTTTCCCATTGGGAAAAGCCCTGCGAGGGCTTCCGAATTTACGTCAGTATACTGACTTTATAGTCAGCGTACTGACAAATTAGGGAAATCCCGAAGCGCAAAAAAAGGCCGCCGCGGCGGCCTTGCCCGCAGGCGGCGTTCAGCCGTCTTCGTCCAGGTCGGCAGGCGTGTCGACATCGCGCAACACCCCGGGATCATCGACGGGGACCAATTGCAGGCCTGGCCCTTTGAGCAGCCGCCGCGCGCCTTCGTCCCCGCTCAGCGCGGCGAGTTGCGCCAGCAGGTCTCCGCGGAATCCCACCGGGTGGCCGCGCTGCCCCTGGTACGAGGGCGCGGCCATGGGCGCATCGCGCAGCGCCTCCAGCACGCTCGCCAGGCTGGCGCGCTGGATCCAGGGCATGTCGGCCAGCGCGACCAGCACCGTGGCAGGCGTGCCGGGCAGGCCCTGCAAATACTGCGCCGCCGCGGCCAGACTGGCGCCCATGCCCTCCTCTGCCCGGTCGGTCTCCAACACCACGCAGTCTTCGGCCCGCAGCAATCCGGCCAACGCGGCGCTGCCGGGCCGCACCACGGCGACGACCATCTCCACCGCCGCGCGCAGCGTGCGCGCGCTGGCCGCCGCCACCCGCGCGCCCTGCGGCAGCGGCGCCAGCAGCTTGTCGGCGCCGGGCCGCCGCGCGGCGTAGCGCGAGCCCCGCCCCGCAGCCAACAGGATGCCGACGCGCGCGGGGATCGGGTAGGGATAGACACTAGAGACAGTCGCCATGATGATCAGTATAGTGAATATAAGCCGTGGCAGCGCCGCGGCCTTTCACTGTGAGAAGCCGATGAACGCTCTGGATCTGGACGTATTGCAACATGCGCGGGACTGGGTAGCCGCGGGCAGCCGCGTGCACCTGGTGACCGTGGTGCAGACCTGGGGATCGGCCCCGCGCCAGGCCGGGGCCATGCTGGCGCTGCGCGAGGACGGCCGCATGGTCGGGTCGGTTTCCGGCGGCTGCATCGAAGACGACCTGATGCTGCGCGCCCGCGAAGGCACGCTCGAGGATGCCCCGGCGCGCCTGACCTACGGCGTCACCCGCGACGAGGCCGCGCGCTTCGGCCTGCCTTGCGGCGGCACGTTGCGCCTGATCAGCGAACCGCTGCGCGACACGCAATGGCTGGACCTGGTGCTGCAAGCCATACGCGGCCATGGCCTGATCCAACGCACGGTGGACCTGCAGGACGGCAGCAGCTCGGTGTCTCCCGCCGGTCCGGCCGACGGCCCGGACTTCGACGGCCGCATCTTCCGCAGCGTGTACGGCCCGCGCTGGCGGCTGCTCATCATCGGCGCCAACCAGACCGCCCAGGTGCTGGCCAACATCGCCGCCACGCTGGATTTCCACGTCACGGTCTGCGACCCCCGCGAGGAGTTCTACGGCGACTGGAACCAGTCCCAGGCTACCTTGCTCACCAGCATGCCCGACGACGCCGTGCTGGAAATCGGCACCGACGAGCGGACCGCCATCGTGGCGGTCACCCACGATCCCAAGCTCGACGACATGGCTTTGCTGGAAGCATTGAAATCGCGGGCCTTCTATGTGGGCGCGCTGGGTTCGCGCGCCAACCAGCAGAAGCGCCGCGAGCGGCTGCGGCTGTTCGACCTGGACGACAGCCAGATCGCCCGCCTGCACGGCCCGGTGGGCCTGCGCATCGCCAGCAAGACGCCGGCCGAGATCGCCGTGGCGATCGCGGCCGAACTGATCTGGGTGCGCAACACGCTGGGCGACGGCGAAGCCGCCCGCAGCGCGCCGCAGACCAGCGCGCTGCAAGGCTGAGCCAGGCAGCCGGCCTCGGCCCTACATGGGTTTGAGCGTGGTGCGGCTGTACTGGTTATTGGCTTCCACCAGGGTGGAAAGCAGCTTCATGAAGATTTCCTGATTGCGCGTGGACAGCGGCTCCAGCAGGCGCTGCTGGGCGCGCGCCATGCCTTCCTGCAGGATGCCCATGATGCGCAGGCCTTCCTGGGTGATGACGGCCTGGCGCGAGCGCTTGTCGTTGGGATTAATGCGCCGTTCCACCAGGCCGCGCTCCTGCAGGCGCTTGACCACGTCTGCGGTGGTGGTGCGATCCAGCCCCAGCTCCATGCCGATGGCGGTCTGGTCCAGCCAGGGACTGAGCGACAGCGCGGTCAGCACGCCATACTGCACCGGCGTCACGTTCTGCGTCTTGCACTCCTCGTAGAACATGGCGTAGTGGATCTGGTTCAGGCGCCGCACCAGATATCCCGGACGCGACCAAAGCACCTGCTTGGCCGGATCGAAGATCTTGGTGTCTGTCTTATGAGTTGCGACGCGCTTCTGGGACGTCGTCTTTTTCTGTACATCCGGCACGTTGAGGCAGCTCCAGTTTAGTTAGTGTGCTGAGGATAATACCACCGGCCCGGCCTGGCGCGCCTGCTGCGCCAGATACTCCTTCAAGGTCTGCACCAACGCCGCCGCGGCGGGCGACAGGCTGCGGTTGCGGGCCGTGACCAGCCCGATCGAACGCTCGGCCACCGGTCCGATCAGCGGACGCTGGACGATGCCATTTTGCGCTACCGCCGCGGCGGCGATTTCGGGCAGCGCGGCAACGCCGAATCCGCATTCGACCATGGCGACGATGGTGGTCAGATGCTCGGCCTCGAAGGCCGGCGTAAAGCGTATCCGGTTCTGCAGGAAAGCCCATTCCGTGTACTGCCGCACGCTGCTGGGCTGCACCATGGACACGTGCCCCGCATCCGCCGTATCGGCCCAACGCAGCGGACCGCGGGCGCGCGCCAGTGGATGGGCTTCGGGGATCAACAGCAGGAAACTGTCGGACATCAGCGGCACGTAGTGCAGATCCGCATGCTGCGGGTCCGCCGCGGTCAGGGCGAAGTCGACTTCGCCCGCGCGCACCAGATCGAAAGCCGGCCCGGACAAGGTATCGCGTACTTTCAGGGCGACCAGCGGATGGGCCTGGCGATAGGTCATGAGCACCCGCGGCAGCAGGCGGGCCGCGATCGAGGGCAAGGCCGCCACCGACACCTGCCCCTGTTCCGCGTTGACGATGCCGCTGACCGCGGCAATGGCGTCGCGGAAGGCCACTTGCAGCGCAGCAGCCTGCTGCATGAAGACCTCGCCGGCGGCGGTGAGGCGGACGGTGCGCGTGGTGCGGTCGAACAGGCGCACGCCCAGCGCCTCCTCGATGCGCTGGATCTGCGTGGACAGAGCCGATTGCGACAGGTGCAACTGCGCGGCGGCCTGGCGGAAGTTGAGCGTGCGGCCCAGCACCAGCGTGGTATCGATATCGCGCATCGAAAGATTGATCTGCATGCCTGGCGCGGCCCCTCTATTGATCTAAATATAAGATCATTCTATCCAAAAAATCTGATTCATCAATCAAAACAGGTTCTCTACACTCGCCCGCAGCGTAGTTTCAGATGAAGGAGCAAACCATGCAGACGGACGCGATAGCACTGCCCAATCCGGGCGCGGCGCATGCGGTGGTGGTGGGCGGCGGCACCATGGGCGCCGACGTGGCCGTGGTATTGACCCGCGCGGCCTGCCGGACCACGGTGATCGAATCGAATGCCGAGCGCGCGGCGGGCGTGCCCGCCCGTGTCGCGGAAAACCTCAAGACCATAGGCCGGGAAGCGAACGCCGCCCTGCTGTCCACCGCCGCCAGCCTGGACGAGGTGGACTGGTCCGGCGTGGACCTGGTCATCGAGTGCATACCCGAACGCCTGGACATCAAGCAGGCGCTGTTTGCGGACCTGGCGCAACGCGCCCGGCCCGATGCCATCCTGGCCAGCAACAGCTCCAGCTTCCCGATCAGCGCCATCAGCCAGGGCCTGGCTACCCGCGGCCGCATGCTGGGCCTGCACTTCTTCATGCCCGCGCATCTGGTGCCGCTGGTGGAAGTGGTGCTGGGCGAAGCCAGCGACAACGCCTGCGCCGACACGCTGATCGAATTCATGCGGCGCTGCGGCAGCGTGCCGGTGAAGGTGCGCCAGGACCTGCCTGGCTTTCTGGCCAACCGCCTGCAGCACGCGCTGTCGCGCGAAGCCTTCGACCTGATCGACCGCGGCATCGCCTCGCCGGAAGACGTGGACGCGGCAGTGCGTTTCGGCTTCGGCTTCCGCTTCCTGGCGGCCGGCCCGGTGATGCAGCGCGACCATGCCGGCATCGATGTGCATGCCGCCGCCGGCGCCACCATGTACCCCACCTTCTGCAACGCCAGCGAGCCGGCGCGCTGCCTGACCGAACGCGCCCAGGACGGACGCCACGGCATGAAGACGGGCGAAGGTTTCTACACCTGGACGCCCGAAACCATTGCTGCCGAGCGCGCGCGCTACGACCGCCTGTTACGCGCCGGCCTGGACCTGATTGCACCCGAACTGCCGGAGATCAAGCCGTGAGCAACACCCCCCTGCCCCGCGCCGCGCTGGCCGACTCGCCCGTCATCATTACCGTGGCGCCCAATGGCGCCTACAAAAAGGCCGCCGACCATCCGGCCGTGCCGCTTACCGCCGAGGCTCTGGCGCACGAAGCGCGCGCCTGCCTGGACGCCGGCGCCGCCATGATGCACATGCACGTGCGCAAGCCTGACGGCAGCCACCTGCTGGACGCCCAGGCCTACCGTGACGCCCTGGCCGCGGTGCGCGGCGCCTTGGGCGACGAACTGCTGGTGCAGGTGACCAGCGAAGCCGCCGGCGTCTACAAGGCGGCCGAGCAGATCGCCCTGGTGCGCGAATTGCAGCCCGAGGCCGTGTCCATCGGGCTGCGCGAGATCGCCGTGCCGGAGATCCCGGAAAGCGAGCTGGCGGCTTTCCTCGCCTGGATCGCCGAGCGCCGCATCATGACCCAGATCATCCTGTACGACGAGGGCGATGTGCGCCGCTGGCTGTCCCTGCGCGCGCGCGGCCTGGTGCCGCCAGGAGCGTGGTCGGTGCTGTTCGTGCTGGGCCGCTACAGCGCGGGCCAGACCTCTTCGGCCTATGACCTGCTGCCCTTCCTGGCCGCGTACGACCAGTCCCTGCCCTGGGCGGTATGCGCCTTCGGCCCCGAGGAAAACGCCTGCGTCACCACGGCCGCGGCGTTCGGCGGCCACATGCGCGTGGGTTTCGAGAACAACCTGAAGCTGCGCGACGGCAGCACCGCGCCGGGCAACTCGGCGCTGGTATTGCAGGCCGCGCAAGGCGCGCAGGCATTGGGCCGCCCGCTGGCCACGGCCGCCGACGCGCGCCGCATCTACGGGGCGATCGGCTGACTCCGCCTGGGCGGCGCTACTGCGCCGCCCCTTCTATCGCTTGCGCAACGCTGATTGCCTGCTCCTCCGAGTTCATCGTCAGGTTCAGGATGCCCCCCTCCATGGGGCCTGCGATGCGCGGCACGCCCACCAGCCTGCCGTCTATCGTGAACACCAGCCACTTCCCGGGGTACTGGCGGCCGATCTGCGCCAGCTTGCGCGCGCCTGGCGGCGTGAATCGCAAGCTGACAAAAGGCTGCCCCTCCCGAGTCTTCATGGGCGTGGCGGTATTCAGGTCCGCCCGGGTAAGCGCGGGCGCCAGCAGGAAGTAGTAGGTCTTGTCGGACATGCGCAGCTCGCGCAGATCGGCGCCCGGCTGGTCCTGCGCCAGGCGGAACTCGACCGCCGGGATGGCCGTCCGCGCCCGCGCCGCAGTGTCTTGCGGCGCAGGCTGGGCGGCGCGGGGCGCGGCATTCGCGCCCTTCTGAGCCACCATGGGCTGGCAAGCCGCCAGCAATGCGCTCGATGCAATCAAAGCCGGAAGAATGATGCGACGTGTCATGGCTGTATACCTCTCATGGATCATTGAGGCCGCAGCTGCGGGCCGCGAGCCTGCGTTCGTGCCACATGTACTCACCATTGATATCCCACTCCCACGCTAGCGCCGTAGTCGCCGCGCGAACTGCTGCTGGCCAGGCCCTTCACCACCCATCTTCCGCTGTCGGACACCGTGGACAGCCCCATGGCAAAGCCGCTTTCTCCGCGCCACGTACCGCCGCCCATGCTGAACATGCTCCTGCCGGGCAGATAGGCCTGCGGCAGCGCCGACATCGCCATGGCGGAAGCCACGCCGGCGCTCAACCGGTTGTCCAGCCCTTGCACGTTCTTGCGCAAGCCCGCCACCTGGTTGCTCAGGCCGCTTTCTACTTCTCGCAACTGGCTCACGTTCACCGCGTCGGTTCCCGCAGCGCCGCGGGCCACGTTCGTGATCTGGCGTTCGGCTCCGGCCGCGCCCACCGAAACCGTGTCGTCGCGGTCGGCGACAGACCCCGCGCCCAGCGCCACGGCATTACTGCCCGACGCCTTGCTGCCGTTGCCCAACGCCGTGGCTCCCGCGCCGGACGCCTGCGCGCCATTGCCGATCGCGGTGCTGTTCTTACCCGAGGCCACGGCGCCCGCGCCGCCCGCCGCCGAGTTGCCGCCGCTGGCCTTGGGCGGCTTGGCCGCCTTTACTTCCTGGCTGGTCTGGAACATGCCCGCGGCGCCATTGCCGATGTTCGTCACATCGCCTTCGATGCCGGTCATGCGTTCGTCCAGCGCGGTGAGTTGGTCGCCGACCTGGAGCACATTGCCTGCCACGTCCTGCAAGCGTTTGTCGGTATAGTCGTTGGCCTGCTTGAGCGCGCCGTCCAGTTGCCGCAGATTCACGGCGTCCGTGGCCTCGCGGCCGTCGGCCAGATTGCTGAGCGTGCGTTCCGCGCCCGACGAGCCCACCGACACCGTGCCGGCCGACTTGTTTTGCGCCTCCGAATACTTGCCGGCATAGCTCTGCGCTCCCCGGTCCGCCACGGCGCCCCCGCCCAACGCCACGTCGCCATCCTTCCCTGCGACCGCGCCGTTGCCCAAGACCACCGAGTTCACCCCATTGGCGGCCGCACCCGGTCCGACCGCGATACTGCCTGGACCATTGGCCTGTGAATCCGGCGGCGCCGCCGACGCCCCGCCGTTGGCATGGAAGTACTTGATTCCGGCGCCGCCCTTGGTGAAGTTGTCAACCGTATCGCCTATAGCCTTCACGTACTGGTTGGTCTCGAACAACTGCGAACCATTGACCGCATCCGTGCTGTCCGCCGACAGCGTGCCCCGCGCCACGTTCCTCAGCACGGTGGCCGCCCCGCCGGGATTAAACGTCACCATGCCGTAGTTGCTGGTGCCGTCCGCATTGAGGTCGTATTTCACCCCTCCCGCGTCGAGCCCGCTCACATTCGAGGCCAGCGCCTTCAACTGGCTGACGTTCACGGCGTCGGAATCCACAGTACCCGCAGCCACCCCGTTGATCTGCCGATACATGCCGGCATCGGCGTCACCCACAGACAACGCGGCCAAGGTGCTGCGCGTGGCGTTCACGGACGCGCCATTGGCGCCCAGGGGCACATATCCTGCTGCCCCGGCCACCGTCTTGGCGACCGATCTCGCACCCAGCGCTACGCCACCGCCCGCGACAACCTGGCTGCCCGCGCCCAGGGCCACCCCCTGGACGGCATCAGCCAGGGCCTGCGTTCCCGCCGCAATGCTATCCGCTGACGTGGTACGCGCCTGCTGTCCCAGGGCGATGCCGCCGGGCGCCCCCTGGTCCACTACCGCCCGATCCCCGATCCCCAGGCCGCGGTCCCCATTGACCACGGCCTGCGGGCCGACCGCGATCGACTCAAGCCCTACCGCCAGCGAATCGGAAGTCGTCGAGTTCACATGGAAGTACTGGGTCCCAGTGGTCGTCAAGGAGCCGATCGCGCCGGTCAGTTGGCGCAAAGTCACCGCATCATGCTCCTCGGTCCCGTCCGCCACGTTGGTAATCTGGCGGTACGCGCCATCGCGACCCACGGATACCGCTCCCAGCAAGGTGAGATCCGCCGTGTTGAACGGCACCAGGGCGCCACCGCTGCCGACCGCAAGGCTGCCCGAGGTCGGCGTCAGCGCCCGGGCGGACACGGAGCCTGAACCCAGCGCCACGCTCCCTTCCTGGCTCGCCTGGGCATCGCGTCCCAACGCCAGCGCGTCGCCGGCCGACGTCCGCGCGTTGTAGCCCAGCGCCGTGCTGCCCACGCCCTGCGCGTAGGCATCATCTTCCGCCAGCCCCAACTCGTTGGTCCGCGCATAACGCAAGCCCAGCCCATTGTCGGCCTTGCTGATCAGGCTAGGGTTCCCCGTCAGGTGTGTGTACGTGTCGCCCATGGTCGTCAGGGTATCGCCCATGCCCGTCAAGGTATCGCCCATGCCCGTCAGCCTGTCGCCCACGCGCTGTACGTCCTGGTTCGTCTCGTGCAGTTGCGCACCGTTCACCGCATCGGTGCTGGTGGCCGTCACGGCCCCGCGCGCCAGGTTGGTCAGCCTGGTGCCGCCCGTCATGCCGCCGTCCGTCGATGCCGATCCCGCCAGCGTGATCAGGCTCTTGGGATCGCCCGCGTTGCCGTCATAGGTCACCGCCCGGTCGCCCAGGCTGCCCACGTTCTCGGCCACGGACTTGAGCTGGCTTACGTTCACCGCATCCGTGTCGGACGCGCCCGCGGCCAAGTGGCTGAGGCGGCGTTCCGCGCCCGCCGAGCCTATGCTCACTTCGCCCACCGGGGCAACGCCCGCCACCGCCGCCGTACCTGAGCGGTACGCCGCCGCGCCCAACGTTGCGCCGTTGGCGACCGCGTTCGCGCCCAGCGCCACGCTGCCGGCATGGCTTGCCTGGGCCTCGCGGCCCAGCGCCAGCGCGTTGTCGGCCGTGGCTCGCGCGTTGTAGCCCAGCGCCGTACTGCCGGGGTTCTGCGCGTAGGCATCGCTGGGTGTCAGCCCGCGCTCGTTGGTCCGCGCATAGCGGATGCCCAGGCCGTTGGCGTCCGTGTACGTTGCGCTCGTGTCCCCGGTGAGATTCGCCAGCGAGCCGCCGAGGCTGGTGAGCGTATCGCCCAAGGTCGTGACCGTACCGCCGATGGTCGTGACCGTATCGCCGAGATTCGTCACGGTGTCGCCCAGGGTCGTGACGGTGTTGCCCATGCTGGTCACCGTATCGCCCATGGTCGTCACCCTGTCGCCCACGCGCTGCACGTCCTGGTTCGTCTCATGCAATTGCGCGCCGTTCACTGCATCGGTGCTGGTGGCCGTCACGGCCCCGCGCGCCAGGTTGGTCAGCCTGGTGCCGTCCGTCGATGCCGATCCCGCCAGCGTGATCAGGCTCTTGGGATCGCCCGCGTTGCCGTCATAGGTCACCGCCCGGTCGCCCAGGCTGCCCACGTTCTCGGCCACGGACTTGAGCTGGCTTACGTTCACCGCATCCGTGTCGGACGCGCCCGCGGCCAAGTGGCTGAGGCGGCGTTCCGCGCCCGCCGAGCCTATGCTCACTTCGCCGACTGGCGCAGCGCCCGCCACCGCCGCCGTACCTGAGCGGTACGCCGCCGCGCCCAGCGTTGCGCCGTTGGCGACCGCGTTCGCGCCCAGCGCCACGCTACCGGCGTGGCTTGCCTGGGCCTCGCGGCCCAGCGCCAGCGCGTTGTCGGCCGTGGCTCGCGCGTTGTAGCCCAGCGCCGTACTGCCGGGGTTCTGCGCGTAGGCATCGCTGGGTGTCAGCCCGCGCTCGTTGGTCCGCGCATAGCGGATGCCCAGGCCGTTGGCGTCGGTGTATGTCGCGCTCGTGTCCCCGGTGAGATTCGCCAGCGAGCCGCCGAGGTTGGTGAGCGTATCGCCCAAGGTCGTGACCGTACCGCCGATGGTCGTGACCGTATCGCCGAGATTCGTCACGGTGTCGCCCAGGGTCGTGACGGTGTTGCCCATGCTGGTCACCGTATCGCCCATGGTCGTCACCCTGTCGCCCACGCGCTGCACCTCCTGGTTCGTCTCGTGCAGTTGCGCACCGTTCACCGCATCGGTGCTGGTGGCCGACACGGCCCCGCGCGCCAGGTTGGTGAGCCTGGTGCCGCCCGTCATGCCACCGTCCGTGGATGCCGATCCCGCCAGCGTGATCAGGCTCCTGGAATCACCTTCGTTGCCGTCATACGTCACCGCCCGGTCGCCCAGGGCATTCACCGCCTGATTCGTCGCATTGAGCTGCGAACCGTTGACGGCATCCGTGCTAAGGGCGCCAAGCCGCCCCGCCGCAACGTTCGTGATGGAGCGCTCCGCACCCGTGCTGCCCACGCTGACCGTGCTGGCGGGCGCCGACCCGGCGAACGAATAGGACCGCCCCGCGATCGCGGCGCCAGACGTGCCGACGGCGGCAGCAGTCGCGGAGCCCGCCCCCAGCGCGACGTCGTCCGAGTTGGTTGCGACCGAATCGAACCCCAACGCCATGCTCCGCGCCGCCAGCGCGTTGGCATCGTTGCCTACGGCCAACGCCGCGGCGCCCGCAGCCGCCGAGCTATTGCCCAGCGCGACGGCGCCTGGTCCCGAGGCCCGATTGGCATTGCCCAACGCCACCGAGTTTTCACCGATCGCCGAGCTGCCGCGACCGATAGCCACCGCGGAGAAGTTTCCTGTTGCGCCATCAGCCACGCTGCCGATGCCCAGGGCCACATCGCCATCGCGCCGTGCCTGCGCACGCGTGCCTATCGCAACGGAATCCGCCCCCATGGCACGCGATTCTCCTGCGACCGCAACGGCGTTGAGCCCCGATGCCTGCGCACCCGCCGCCGCCGAATTGGAGGAATTATTGCCGCCGATCGCGACGCTGCCGACGGCCGTGGCACGCGCCCATTGACCAAGAGCGGTCGAACCCAGGGCAAGGGCTCCGGCCTGCATGCCTACAGCGGTGCTCCGAATTGCCGCCGTAGCCGCAAACCCCAGGGCGGTCGCGGCATTGCCCGTCGCCGTCGCTTGAAAGCCCAGGACCTGCACGCCGGTGTAGCCGCCGCCATCGGCATCGCATCCGATAACGTTGGACCACAGGCCGGATCCATCGCTCGGAGTCTTGCCCGCAGGATAGGCTACGCCGTCGGGTCCCGTCGCCTTGGGAGAGGCGCAACCATTCGGGTTGTACGTTGATGCATGAACCTGCGGACCCGTACCCGCCAGACCGGCAAGTATCGCAAGCCCCGCTGCGATATCCAGCCGCATGTTCAGCTTCAGGCGCTTCCGAATGGACTGCCGGCCTCCCGCCGCGTCTTCGTCCGCATCGATCCAAACGTTCCTGAGTATCTTGTTCATGAATGGATGCTCCAGTTCAAAAACTCTAGGGAAGTTCTCGTCTACGCAGCCATTACGTGTGACTCAAACGGCACCCGGAACACGCTGCGGCGACTAACGCCACCCGCTATGCAAGCGGCCCGGCTCTCGCCAACTGCGCCACGCAAGCGGTCGATCTATTGATGGAGATGGAAAAGGAAATGCGCCAGGACCAACGCGGGACGCCTCGCTTGCCGGCGGAGGAGTCCCGCAGCGACTGCATCGGGTGATGCATTGAGGCCAAGACTACGGCGCGCAATTGCAATCGCACATTGCACTTGGGCCTATGGGACGTATCGGCGCAGCCTTCCTATGCCGGCTGGCCGCAGGTAGGTAACAGCGGAAACCAACATTTCCGCCGTTCCACCCACTAAACAAATGGACCGCTCATCCGTCTCAGAATCGGGGCATTGGTTTCATGAGGAGCGTTCCGTGGATTTGTTGGCAGCGATACGCATTTTTCTCCGCGTGGTGGAACGCGGAACCATCTCGGGCGCGGCGCGCGATCTCGACATGAGCCAACCATCCGTGAGCGAACGCATCGACAAGCTGGAGCGTTTCCTAAGCGCCCGCCTCTTGGTGCGCAGTTCGCGCAAGCTGAGCTGCACGGCTGAAGGCCGGACGTTCTACGAACAGGGCAAGCAGCTGCTGGACGCGGCGGAATTGACAATAAATTCCGTATCGTTAAGTAACGCCAAGATACAAGGAAGCCTGAGACTCGCCGCGCCGCAGTGCCTGGGCGAGATCGTGGTTCCCAAGGCCCTGATGAACGTGCGCACGGCACACCCCGATCTGCACGTGGATCTCATGCTGAACGACACCATCGCCGACCCGGTCACCGAGGGCCTCGACATTTCGCTGCGGCTGGGCCGCCTCAATGAAAACGGAGGCTATATAGCTTTCCCGCTTGGCTGGGTGGCCCGCAAGCTGGTCGCGGCGCCTTGTTACCTTGCGGCTCACGGCCCCATAGAAACGCCGGCGGACTTGGCCTTCCATCCGTTCATTCGTTTGAAGGCCATTTTCGCGAACGACCAAGTGCCGCTCTCGCGCGAAAACGGGCCGGTGGTCCAGACGCGCATCAGGACCGCCATGACGGTCAGCCACTGGCGTCCCATGTACGATCTGATCCTCTGCGGCGGCGGCATCGGCATCCTGCAGCATCCCGCGTGCGCCAAGGCACTGGCGCAAGGACGCCTCGTCGAACTGCTGGACGGCTATCGCGTTCCGCCGCTTCCGCTCAATGCGCTGATTCCGCCCCTGCGTCCGATGCCGCAGCGCGTGCGGGCGGTCCTGGACCTGTTGAAGCGGGACATTCCAGCGCTGCTCCCGCCAGCTGCTTGAACCGCCCATCGGTCCCAGCACATTGTTACGCCGTGGTGCAACATTGACGCCCTTCAAAGCCATCTGCTAAAAGCTTCGGTATCCGCACGTTAAACGCAATGCCCCAACTGTCGTAGTGAGGTGCTGTGTGCAAAACGAGTCCGATGGCTACACCAAGCCTCAGGAACTGCGAAGTTTCCTGTTCCTGACGGCCGTCATGGCCCCCGTCCTGTCGGTCATCATCGTGGCAGGCTACGGTTTCCTCGTCTGGTTCTATCAGCTGATTGCCGGCCCTCCCGGTAGCTGATGCGACGCGACGGAACCCCTCCCATGTCCGCGCTCCCCCACTCCGCGCCGCCTGCGGCGCCGCCAGAGCTGCACATCGCCAGCATGGTGGTGCACGCCGCGCCGCGCCGCTTGCCCGACGTCCGCCAGGCGATTCTTGCAATTGCCGGAGCGGAAATCCATGGCGCTTCCGACACCGGAAAGCTGGTGGTCACCCTGGAAGCCCCCTCCACCGACGACATGATGGCCCGGATCTCAGAGATCCAGCGCCTGGATGGCGTGCTGGCTTCGGCGCTGGTCTACCAGCACGCCGACTCGCTGGACGCGATGAACGAGGAGATTGACGATGGCAATGGCTCGTAGAGACTTCATCAAGCAATCTGCCGCGGCCGCGGCCGCGACTGTGGCTGGCATACCCATCGTCGGCTACACGCAGAACATCGTCACCGAATCCGAGGCCGCCAAGCTCAAATGGTCCAAGGCGCCCTGTAGGTTCTGCGGGACCGGCTGCGGCGTGAACGTCGCCGTGAAGGACAACCAGGTCGTGGCCACGCACGGCGATTTCAACGCCGAGGTGAACAAGGGCCTGAACTGCGTCAAAGGTTATTTCCTGTCCAAGATCATGTACGGCAACGACCGGCTGACCACGCCGCTCTTGCGCATGAAGGACGGCAAGTACGCCAAGGACGGTGAATTTGCCCCGGTGTCCTGGGACCAGGCCTTCGACGTCATGGCCGAGCAGTTCAAGCGCGTACTGAAGGACAAGGGTCCCGAGGCCGTGGGCATGTTCGGCTCGGGCCAATGGACCGTCTGGGAAGGGTATGCCGCGCTCAAGCTGATGAAGGCGGGCTTTCGCAGCAACAACCTGGACCCGAACGCGCGCCACTGCATGGCCTCGGCCGCGGTGGGCTTCATGCGCACCTTCGGCGCTGACGAGCCCATGGGCTGTTACGACGACATCGAGAACGCCGATGCTTTCGTACTGTGGGGCTCCAACATGGCGGAGATGCACCCGATCCTGTGGACCCGCGTGACCGATCGCCGACTGTCCGCGCCCAAGACCAAAGTCGTCGTGCTGTCCACCTTCGAGCACCGTTCCTACGAGCTGGCCGACATCGCGCTGACCTTCACGCCGCAGACGGACCTGGCGATCCTGAACTACATCGCCAACCACATCATCCAGACCAAGCGCGTGAACCGGGATTTCGTGGACAAGCACACGACTTTCCGCGAAGGCAATGCCGACATCGGCTACGGCCTGCGGCCCGATCATCCGCTGCAGAAGGCCGCCAAGAACGCGGGCGACGCCGGCGGCTCCAAGCCCATCACGTTCGACGATTTCGCCAAGTTCGTTGCCAAGTACGACCTGGACTACACCGCCAAGCTGAGCGGCCTGCCCAAGAAGCAGCTGGAAGAGCTGGCCGAACTCTATGCCGACCCGAAGGTGCGCGTCACATCCTTCTGGACCATGGGTTTCAACCAGCACACCCGCGGCGTGTGGGCCAATAACATGGTCTACAACATCCATCTGCTGACCGGCAAGATCTCCACGCCGGGCAACAGCCCGTTCTCGTTGACCGGCCAGCCCTCGGCCTGTGGCACCGCCCGCGAGGTGGGTACCTTCTCGCACCGCCTGCCGGCCGACCTGGTGGTGACCAATCCCAAGCACCGCGCGCACGCCGAGGAAATCTGGCAGCTGCCCGACGGCACGATCCCCAGCAAGGTGGGTGCGCATGCGGTCCTGCAGAACCGCATGCTCAAGGACGGCAAGATCAACGCCTATTGGGTGATGGTCAACAACAACATGCAGGCCGCGGCCAACCTGATGAATGAAGGCCTGCCCGGCTACCGCAACCCCGACAACTTCATCGTGGTGTCGGACGCCTACCCCACCGTCACCACTATTTCGGCCGACCTGATCCTGCCGGCCGCCATGTGGGTCGAAAAGGAAGGCGCCTACGGCAACGCGGAACGCCGCACCCAGTTCTGGCACCAGCTGGTCAACGCGCCGGGCGAGGCGCGCTCGGACCTGTGGCAACTGATGGAGTTTTCCAAGCGCTTCAAGGTCGAGGACGTCTGGCCTGCGGATCTGCTGGCCAAGAAGCCCGAATACCGCGGCAAGACGCTGTTCGACGTGCTTTTCGCCAACGGCAAGGTCAACCGCTATCCCAACACCGAGCGCGACAAGGACTACGCCAACCAGGAAGCCGAGGCTTTCGGCTTCTATGCGCAAAAGGGGCTGTTCGAGGAATACGCCGAATTTGGCCGCGGCCATGGCCACGACCTGGCGCCGTTCGATACCTACCATGAAGTGCGCGGCCTGCGCTGGCCCGTGGTCAAGGGCAAGGAAACGCTGTGGCGCTACCGCGAAGGCAGCGACCCCTACGTCAAACCAGGAGCCGGTTTCGAGTTCTACGGCAATGCCGACGGCCGCGCCGTGATCTACGCCCTGCCCTATGAACCGCCCGCGGAATCGCCGGACAAGGAATACCCGTTCTGGCTGTCCACCGGACGCGTCCTGGAACACTGGCATTCGGGCTCGATGACGCGGCGGGTGCCGGAACTGTACCGGGCCTTCCCCAACGCGGTCTGTTTCATGCACCCCGATGACGCCCAGGAAATGGGCCTGCGGCGCGGCGTCGAGGTGGAGGTCGTGTCGCGGCGCGGCAAGATGCGCACGCGCCTGGAAACCCGCGGGCGCGACAAGCCGCCGCGCGGCCTGGTGTTCGTGCCCTGGTTCGACGCTGGCCAGTTGATCAACAAGGTCACGCTGGACGCCACCGATCCGATCTCGTTCCAGACCGACTTCAAGAAGTGCGCGGTCAAGATCGTCAAGGTCTGAAAGGCGAACCGGAGACAGCCATGAACCTACGCGCCCTTACTCTCGCGACATGCGTCATCCTTGGTTCGGCCGCCTGGGCGGCGCCGCCGCTGGAGGTCGAAGACCCCATGCGCGGCCCCACCCCGGTCGCGCAGGAAACCGACCCGCCGCTCATCAGTCCGGTCGAAAACAAGGACATCCGCCGCATGCGCACGTATTCCATGCAGCCGCCCACCATTCCGCACAAGATCGACGGCTACCAGGTCGACAAGGACTTCAATCGCTGCCTGGCCTGTCACGCCCGCGTGAACACCGAGGAAACCCAGGCCCCGCCCCTGAGCGTGACCCACTACATGGACCGCGACAGCAACGTGCTGGCGGAAGTCTCGCCGCGCCGCTACTTCTGTGTGCAGTGCCACGTGCCGCAGACCGAGGCCAAGCCTCTGGTGTCCAATACTTATCAGGACATCGATGTGATCCTCAAGCGCCTGTCCGCCCCGGCGCCCGCCAAGAAGTAAGCGACCGGAGGCAGCCATGCTCGGACTCATCAAGCGCTACTGGAACATCATCCGACGGCCCAGCGTGCATTTCAGCCTGGGCTTCCTGACGGTCGGCGGTTTCATCGGCGGCATCCTGTTCTGGGGCGCCTTCAACACCGCCATGGAACTCACCAACACCGAGAAGTTCTGCACCGGCTGCCACGAAATGCGCGACAACGTGTACGCCGAGCTGAAAGGCACCATCCACTTCACCAACCGCTCCGGCGTGCGCGCGCTGTGCTCGGACTGCCACGTGCCGCACAACTGGACCGACAAGATAGCGCGCAAGATGCAGGCGTCCAAGGAAGTCTGGGGCAAGATCTTCGGCACCATCGACACGCGCGAAAAGTTCGTGGAGAAGCGCCTGGAGCTGGCCCAGCACGAATGGGCGCGCTTCAAGGCCAACGATTCGCTGGAATGCCGCAACTGCCACAATTACGAGTACATGGACTTCACGCGCCAGAGTCCGCGCGCGCAGAACATGCACTCCACCTATCTGGCGGACAAGAGCAAGACCTGCATCGATTGCCACAAGGGCATCGCCCACAAACTGCCGAACATGGGACCGGGCCCGACCTCCATGGCGCCCGAGCCCACGGGCCCGGGCAAGGAAGTGGCGCATGCGGCCCGCTGATGCGCCGCCGCCCATGCTTTGCGCGCGCGGCCTGACCAGCCGCCGCGGCTATTCCGCGCCCGTGGATTTCGAGCTGCATGGCGGCCAACTGCTGCATGTGCGCGGCGCCAACGGCAGCGGCAAGACCAGTCTTCTGCGCATGCTCGCGGGCTTGCTGCGGCCGCTGGCCGGCAGCGTGCTGTGGCGCGGCGGCGACGCACGCCACGACCCCGCCGGCTACCGTGCCTGCATGGCCTACCTGGGGCATGGCAACGGCCTGTGCGGCGAACTGAGCGCCGCCGAGAACCTGCGTTACGCCCTGCACGTCGCCGGCACGCCTCAGGCAGAAACTCGTTTATCGGACACCTTGTGCGCATGGCGCCTGGAATCCTGCGCCGACATGCCCGCCCTGCGCCTGTCCCAGGGACAGGGCCGGCGGCTGGCGCTGGCGGCGGTCGTGCTCGGCGCCAAGCCCCTGTGGCTGCTGGATGAACCCGACGCCGGGCTGGACACTGCCAGCCTGGAGCAATTGCGCCTGGCGCTGGAAGCCCACCTCGCGGCTGGCGGCGCCGCCGTGCTCGCCTCGCACCGCGAACCTGGCACCGCCGCCGCGCATACTCAAACCCTGGACATGGATGACTACGCGGATGCTGGCTACGCTGTCGCAGTTGGCATTGCGTGAAATCCGCCTGGCCTGGAGACGGCCCGCGGACACGCTGGGCGCCACCCTGTTTTTCATCGTGGCCGGCACGCTGTTCCCCCTGGCGGTCGGTCCCGACCCTGCGCTGCTGCTGGCCATCGGGCCGGGCGTGCTGTGGGTCTGCGCCCTGCTCGGCATCCTGCTGACGCTGAACCGGCCTTTCGCCCAGGACTACGACAACGGCGCGCTGGAACAGCTGCTGGTGTCGCCGCATCCGCTGCCGCTGCTGGTGGGCGCCAAACTGGCGGCGCACTGGTTCAGCAGTTGCCTGCCCCTGATCCTGGCCAGCCCGGTGCTGGCCCTGCAATTCGGCCTGTCGCCGCAGGCCATCGGCATCCTGGTCCTGTCGCTGCTGCTGGGCACGCCGACGCTGGCGCTGGTCGGCGGGCTGGGCGCGGCGCTGACGCTGGGCCTGCGCGGCGGCGCCCTGCTGCCGCTGCTGGTGCTGCCGCTGTATGTGCCGGTGCTGATCTTCGGCGCTGGCGCGGTGTCGGCCTCGCACGCCGGCATGGGCGCCGGACCGCAATTGTCATTGCTGGGCGCATGCCTGTGCCTGGCCATCCTGTTATGCCCCTGGAGCGCCTCGGCGGCGCTGCGCGTGGCGCTGGACTGAGGACGCCATGCACAAGCATCCTGCCCTGAATGCGTATCCGCCCGCCGCGGCAGCCGGCGCGGGCTGGCTGCGCTACGCCTCGCCCGCTGCCTTCTATCCGCTGGCCGGCCGCATGATTCCGTGGCTGGCGCTGGGCGCCGCGCTGTTCGCGGCCGCAGGCCTGTATGTGGGGCTGGCCGTCGCCCCCACCGACAGCCAGCAGGGCGAGGTCTACCGCATCCTCTTCATCCATGTCGGGGCGGCCTGGATGTCGATGTTCCTGTATCTGGTCATGGCGCTGTACGCCGCGCTGGGACTGATCTTCAATACCCGCCTGTCGTTCATGATGATGCGGGCGCTGGCTCCCACCGGCGCGCTGTTCACCTTCCTGACCCTGTGGACCGGCGCGCTGTGGGGCAAGCCGACCTGGGGCGCCTGGTGGGTATGGGACGCGCGGCTCACCTCCGAACTGATACTGCTGTTCCTGTACCTGGGTTTCATGGCCTTGCAGGCAGCCGCTGCCGACGACGCGCAGCGCGCCGACCGCGGCGGCGCCATCCTGGTGCTGGCGGGCGTGATCAACGTGCCCATCATCTATTTTTCGGTGCGCTGGTGGAGCACGCTGCATCAGGGCGCATCGATCAATCTCACCACCGCGCCCAGCATGGCCCATATCATGGTGACCGCGATGCTGCTGATGGTGGCGGCGTTCTGGCTCTATAGCGCAGCGGCCGCGCTGGCGCGCGTGCGCGGCATCATTGCCGAGCGCGAGCCGGGTGCGGTCCGCGCGGACCGGACGCGGCGGGAGGCGGCATGAGCTGGCAAGCGCTGTTCTCGCTGCAAGGCCACAGCCCCTATCTGCTGGGCGCGTACGGCGTGACGCTGGCGCTGATCGGCCTGGAAGCGTTGGTGTTATGGCGCCGTAGCCGCGCCCGGCGCGCGGCGCAGAATACCGCCCGCGCTGACGGGACGGCGCGATGAGCCCGCGCAAGCGCCGCGCGCTGGCCATCCTGGGCGGCCTGGGCCTTCTGGCCGCGGCCGCCGCGCTGGTGCTCAATGCGCTGCAATCCAACCTGGTGTTTTTCTTCAGCCCCACGCAGGTGGTGGCCAAGGAAGCGCCCGCCAGCGGCAGCTTCCGCGTCGGCGGCCTGGTGGAGCAAGGGTCGCTGCGCCGCGAGGCCGACGGGCTGACGCTGCGCTTCGTGGTGACGGACACCGCGCACACCGTGCCGGTGACCTACCAGGGACTGCTGCCCGACCTGTTCCGCGAGGGTAAGGGCGTGGTGGTGGCCGGCAAGCTGGGGCCGGACGGCGTGTTCCGCGCCACCGAGGTGCTGGCCAAGCACGACGAGAACTACATGCCGCCCGAGGCCGCCGATGCGCTCAAGCGCGCGGGCGCCGGGCCCAACGCCATGCGCGCGGAGGCGCAATGATTCCCGAGATCGGCCTGTTCAGCCTGATCCTGGCGCTGCTGGTGGCGCTGGCGCAAGGCGTGCTGCCGCTGGTGGGCGCAGCCACCGGCTGGCAGGCGGGGCTGAGGGTGGCGCGGCCCGCCGCCATCGGCCAGTTCGGCCTGACCACCGTGGCCATAGGCTGCCTGGCCTGGGCGTTCGTGGACAACGATTTTTCCGTGCTGTACGTGGCCGCGAATTCGCATGCGGACCTGCCCGCCGCCTATCGCTTCGCGGCGGTGTGGGGCGGACATGAAGGATCGCTGCTGTTGTGGCTGTACCTCCTGACCGCCTGGACCCTGGCCGTGGCGCTGTGCAGCCGCCGCCTGCCCCTGCCCTTCGTCGGCCGTGTGCTGGCGGTGATGGGCTGGATCAGCGTGGGCTTTCTGCTGTTCCTGCTGTTCCTGTCCAACCCCTTCGAGCGCCTGATGCCGCCCGCCATGGCCGGGCGCGACCTGAATCCGCTGTTGCAGGATCCGGGAATGATCGTGCATCCGCCCATGCTGTACATGGGTTACGTCGGGTTCTCCGTGGCCTTCGCCTTCGCCATCGCGGCGCTGCTGTCGGGCGAACTGGACGCCATGTGGGCGCGCTGGGTGCGCCCCTGGACGCTGGCGGCCTGGACCTTCCTGACCATAGGCATACTCCTGGGCAGCGCCTGGGCCTATTACGTGTTGGGCTGGGGCGGATGGTGGTTCTGGGATCCCGTGGAAAATGCCTCCTTCATGCCCTGGCTGGCGGGCACCGCGCTGATCCATTCCCTCATCGTGACCGAAAGGCGCGGCGCTTTCCGCAGCTGGACCGTGCTGCTGGCGATCTGCACGTTTTCGCTCAGCATCCTGGGGACGTTCCTGGTGCGCTCGGGCGTGCTGACCTCCGTCCATGCCTTCGCCGTGGATCCCGGACGCGGCCTGTACATACTGGGATTCATGCTGGTGATCGTGGGTGGATCGCTAGCGCTGTATGCCTGGCGCGCCCCCACGGTAGGCCTGGGCGGCGGATTCTCGCTGCTGTCGCGCGAATCCCTGCTGCTGTCCAACAATGTGGTGCTGACGGTGGCGGCGGGCTCGGTGCTGCTGGGCACGCTATATCCGGTCGTGCTGGACGTGCTGGAGTGGGGCAAGATCTCCATCGGTCCGCCCTATTTCGAAGCCGTGTTCGTGCCGCTGATGACGCCGGCCATTTTCCTGATGGGCGTCGGTCCGGTGGCGCGCTGGAAGCAGGCAGAGCTGCCCGACCTGGGCCGCCGCCTGCGCGTGGCCTTCGCAGTCAGCGTCGCGACCGCGGTGCTGCTGCCGCTGGCCATGCCGGGCCCGGCGCGGCTGGGGTCGCCCATGGTGATGCTGGGGCTGTGGCTGGCCGCCTGGTCGGTCGCCAGCGCCGCGGCGCACGCCTGGCAGCGGCTGACGGACGGCGACGGCCAATGGCTGGGCCGGCTGGGCCGCCAGCCGCGTTCCTGGTACGGCATGCTGCTGGCGCACGCGGGTGTAGGCATCTTCATTGCCGGGGTCACCCTGGCCAACGGCTATGAAGTCAAGCAGGAGCTGCGGATGGAGCTCGGCGCCACCCAGGAAGCGGGCGGCTACGCCTTCACCTTCGCCAGCATTGCCCCGGCTGCCGGGCCGAACTACAGCGCGCAGCGCGCCGTATTCCCGGTGACCCGGGACGGCAAGCCGGTGCTGACGCTGTATCCGGAAAAGCGCCTCTACACGGTGCAGGACATGGCGCTGAGCCAGGCCGACATCGACAGCGGCTTCACCCGCGACCTGTTCGTGGCGCTGGGCGAACCGGTGGGCGACGAGGCCTGGACGGTGCGCCTGCAGGTCAAGCCCTTCATGACCTGGATCTGGACAGGCTGCATCCTGATGGCGCTGGGTGGTCTGCTGGCGGCCGGCGACAAGCGCTACCGCCGCGCCCAGGAACCTGCGCGCGTGCCGCAATCGGCCATGCCCGGCGCCGCGCGACCCACGCGGGAGGGAGCCTGATGCTGCGTTACCTGGTGCCGCTGGCCGCCTTCCTGGCCATGGCCGTGTTCCTGGCGATGGGCCTGTCGCGCGATCCGCGGGCGGTTCCCTCGGCCATGATCGACAAGCCCGCCCCCGCCATCGGCCTGCCCGTGCTGCTGGATCCCGGCAAAAAGCTGGAGGTGCAATCGCTGCGCGGCCAGGTCTGGCTGCTGAATGTGTGGGCGTCCTGGTGCGGGCCATGCAAGGACGAACTGCCGGTGCTGCGCGAAGCCGCCCGGCGCCACGGCATTCCGCTGTACGGCTTGAACTACAAGGACAAGCCGGAAGAAGCCGAAGCCTGGCTGGCGCGCAACGGCAATCCCTACATCGCATCCGCCAGCGACATCGACGGCCGCGTCGGCATCGAATATGGCGTGTACGGCGTGCCCGAGACCTTCGTGATCGACCGCGACGGCCGCATCCGCTACAAGCAGCTGGGCCTGATCACTCCCGAGATCTGGCGCGACCGCATCCAGCCCGCCATCGAGGCGCTGCGATGAAGCGGCCCGCTGCCCTGTCTTGCAGCCTGTTGCGGGCCGCCCTGCGCGCCCTGCTGCTGGCGCTGGCCTTGGCCGCCGCCGCGCGCGCGCAAGTCCACGCTGGCGCCGCGCAGCCCTTGCCGCCTGTCCTGGAACAACGCGCCGACAAGCTGGCCCATGGACTGCGCTGCCTGGTGTGCCAGAACCAGACCCTGGCCGAGTCGAACGCGCCATTGGCCCAGGACATGCGCAAGCTGATCCGCGATCAATTGGCGGATGGCCGCAGCGACGCGCAGATCATGCAGTTCTTCGAAGACCGCTATGGCGACTTCGTGCGCTACGACCCGCCCTTCAAACCCATCACATGGCTGCTGTGGCTGGGACCCTTCGCCCTGCTGGCGCTGGGCTTCGTGGTGCTGGTACGCACCTTGAAGCGCCGCGCCGGCGCGCGCGCCCCCCTGACCGCCGACGAACGCGCGCGCGCGGCGCGCTTCCTGGATACCGGCTCATGACCACACTCTGGATCATCGTGGTGCTCCTGCTGCTGGCGACCCTGCTCTGCCTGGTCCCGCCCTTGCTGCGGCGCGCGCCCGCCGCGCAACCCGAATCCGAGGCCAATGTGCGCGCGTTCTATCTGGCGCAGCGCGAGCAGTTGCGCCGCGACATGGACAACGGCAGCCTCACTGCCGCCGCCGGCATGCGTGCGGAAGAAGAGCTGCAGCGCGACCTGCTGCAGGATCTGGACTTGCGGCGCGGGCGCAGCGCGCCCTGGGCCGGGCAGCGCGCGGGCATCACCGCCGCCTGCCTGCTGACCGTGCTGATCCCGGTGGCGGCCGTGCTGCTGTACGGCCAATTGGGCAACCCGCGAGCGGCGGCCAGCGCCAGCGCGGGCCAGCCCGCCGAACCCCACGCGGCCGATACCGGCACCGACATGACGCTGGCCATCAATACGCTGGCCCAGCGGCTGCGGACTGCGCCCGATGACGCCGACGGCTGGTACATGCTGGCGCGTTCGTATGAAACCCTGGGACGCTATGTCGATGCAGTGGCGGCCTACCAGCAGGTGCTGCGCCTGGTCCCGGGCCAGCCCGCGGTACTGGCCGACCTGGCCGACGCGCTGCTGTCGGCCAACCAGGGCAACCCCGACGAAGCCTCCATCGCGGCAGTGGCGCAAGCCCTCGCCGCACAACCGGACCAGCCCAAGGCCCTGGCCCTGGCCGGCATGATGGCGTTGCGCCGCGGCGACGCCGCCGAGGCGCTGGCGCATTGGGAACGGTTGCAGGCCCAGTTGCCGCCGGACTCGGAAGCCGCGCGGCAGATCCAGTCCAACATCGCGCAGGCGCGCGCCATGGCGGCCGCGCCTGCCAGTACAACTGCCGGCGCATCGACCGCGGCATCCGCGGCTTCGCCCCCCGGATCCGCCCCTGTCTCGGCATCGGCTCCTGCGTCCGCCGGCGCAGCGCCCGCGCCCTCCGCCACCGCCGCCCGCATCAGCGGACGCGCCAGCATCGCCGACGCGCTGCGCGGGCGGGTCCAGCCCTCCGACACCGTGTTCATCCTTGCGCGTCCCGAGGAAGGGTCGCGCATGCCGCTGGCAATCCTGCGCATGCAGGTCTCGGACCTGCCGCGGGATTTCGTGCTGGACGACAGCAGCGCCATGTCGCCGGACGCGACCTTGTCGCGCGCCAGCAAGGTGCGGGTGGAGATCCGCGTCAGCAGGTCCGGCACGGCCGCCGCGCGGCCGGGCGACCTGGGCGGCGCGCTATCCGGCGTCGGCATCCATGCGGATGGACTGGCGCTGGTGGCCGATACCGTCGTGCCCTGAGGCGCACGATACCGGCCGCCTGCGTCCTCAGACCCGCTCGATCCGCGCCGGCAGCCCCTGGCGCACCGCCGCGCCGGACACCCAATCGATCCAGACGTTGGCGTGCTCGCCGCGCGTGGCGTCGCCGAATCCCAGGTCGTTCAGGTTCACGCCCTCGGCCAGCGCCGGATCGTGCGCCATGGGCTTGCCATCCACCACGTGCGCGCGGGCGCCCAACTCAGTGTGGCCGTAGCCGTGCTCGATGCCCACCGCGCCCGGCTGGATGCCGTCGCGCAGCAGCGCCAGCCCGGTCACCGCGCCGCCCGGCGTCACGATGCGCACCGCATCGCCGTTACGGATGCCCAGGCGTTCGCCGTCCTGCCGGTTGATCGATACCGGGTTGTGCGGATGCACCTGGCGCAACCGGTTCACGCCGATGGACATGGAGCTCATCAGGTTGGACTTGAACGAGCTGAGCAGGAAGGGCCAGTCCTGCCGCGTGTATTGCGCGCGCATGTCGCTGCCGTCGGCCAGCCGCGTCGGGTACCAGGTCGGACAGCCGCTGTAGCGCTCGCCCGTCATGGAATGGCGAAAGCCCGCCAGTTCCTCGCTCCAGACCTGCAGCGGCTTGGCATAGGCCATGCGCGTCTGCCGCGTTCCGCCCTCTTCCACCCAGGCATCCTGCACTTTGTCGAAGCGCCCGCCACGGCTCATCACCATGGCTACCTGACGCCATTCGCCCGGTTTGAGCTTCTGCTGCAATAGTGCGCCATAGCGGTCCACGCCGGTGAGCGCCATGTCGTCGTCGCTGGCCTCGGGCACGGGCTTGCCGGCCGCGAAGGCAATGTTGGCGATGCCGCGCAGGAAGAAGTCCTCCGGCGTGTCCAGCGCGTACTTGGCGCCGTCCTTGTCGGAGATGGCGCCCGCGCCGAAGCCCGGCATGCCCAGCCGCTTGGCGCAGGCGATCAGGAAGGTTTCCAGGCAGACCGGCTCATCCGTGGCGGTACGCGCCACGCGCGGCTGCACGGCCGGCCAGCGCACGGTGGACGCCTTGGCCACCACGTCCGCCCAGGGCGCGGAGACGCCCCAGCTTTCGTAGGTCACCGTATCCGGCACGATGTAGTCGGCCAGCGCGTTGGTCTCGTTGATGAAGGGGTTGATCGATACCGACAGCGGCAAGAGGCGCGGATCCTTCATCTTGTCGATGATGACGTTCTTCAGGCCGGCGATGCCGTAGATCGGGTTGCTCATGTGGTTGAACCAGACCTTGGCATGGTACGGATAGCCCGCCAGCGCGGACGCCAGCATTTCCGAGCTGAGCCCGCCGGTGGCCGGATACCAGGGCGCCGCGGCCGGATAGGCCGATTGGCCGGCGGCCTTTTTGCGCTTGAACTCGCTGGACTTCTCGTACGGGAAGCGGTTGCGCGACAGGCCCACGCCCTTGGGCGTGGCGCGGTTGGCAAAGCCCGCGATGTTGTAGCGCGGCCCCTGCCCATAGGGGGGGAACGGACCCGCGTCCAGCACCAGGCCGCCTTCCACGTTGAGGTTGCCCACCAGCGTGTTCAGCATGGCGATGGCATAGGCCGTATAGAAGCCCGAGCCGCTCATGGTGCCTCCGTGCGCATCGGCCACGGCGCGCTTGCCGTAGCTGGTGAAACGCTCGGCCAGCGACGCGATCTTGGCGGCCGGCACGCCGCTCAGTTCCGCGTATTCGTCCAGCGTCTTGCGGCGCGCTTCCTCGCGCAGCAGCGACAGCGAACTGCGCACGCGCAGCGCTTCTGGCGCGCCATCCATGCCGGGCGCGGCGACCGCGTCGTCCACGAACAGCGTGGCGGGCGCGGCCGCGGTGTGCGGCGCCAGCGTGCCGTCTTCCAGGCGCACGACGTACACGTCTTCCCACTTCTCGCCGGCATCGGCCGGACGCGGCCAGCCCAGGTCGGCGCCGCGCAGGAAACTGCCCAGGCGGGGATGGCCGGGTTCCGCCACCACCAGATGGGTGGCGTTGGTCCAGGCCGCCTCGCCCGCGGCCTTCATGGCCGCAGGGCCGGGCTGCGCCAGCGCGCGGGCATCGTAACGTTCGTTGTCCAGGATCCAGCGGATCAGGCCCATGGCCAGACCCAGGTCGCCGGCCGGATTGACCGGCACCCATTCATTGCCCGATCCCGCCGACAGGCTGGACGAGGCAGGCAGCATCGGCGACACGACCACGTACGTAAAGCCAGTCTCTTCCGGCCGCACGCGGGCCTCGGCCAACTGGCGGGCCTGGCGCTGGAACGGGTTGCCGGCCTGCGCCGGCGCCGCGCCGATGAACAGGCCGAAGCGCGCGTTGTCCCAATCCGGCTTGCCGTGGGGCATGCCCTTCAGATCGCCCAGCGCCGCCCCCGCGCCCACGCGGAAGCTCTGGCCGCAATAGGAACCGTGGTTGCTGAAATTCACCGTGCCGAACGATTGCCCGGCAAAGCGCTGGATCAGCGGCGTACGGCCTTCGTTGGACGCGTCGGTGAACAGGAACTGGTTGACCTTGGCGCCATACTCGGGATTCTGCGGATCCAGCGGCGTTTCGCGGTCAAAGATGGCGCGCAGGCCGTCCACCTGGCCTTCGCCAAACAGATCGCCGCCTTCGCAGACTTCCTGAACCAGCTGTTCGAACGAGATGGTCTGCCACTTGCCCTCGCCGCGCTTGCCCACGCGCTTGAGCGGCTGCAGCACGCGGAACGGGCTGTTCATCTGCTCCAGCATGGCCGAACCGCGCGCGCAGGACGTGGCGCGTCCTTCCAGGCCGTTGTCGCCGCCCAGTTGCGCATAGACCTCGCGCACCGGCGCTTCCATCGCGGCCGGCCGGGTCGTGGCCAGCGGATGGTAGGGGTTGCCGGCCACGCGCAGGATGCGGTTTTCCTTCGTGTCCACGCGCAGGCGTACGCCGCACTGGGTCCAGCAGCCCAGGCAGCTGGAGGGGCTGACCGTCTGGCCGGGCTGGGCGCTGAGCACGCCGGTCAAGGGATCGATGCGGAATTCCGGCGTCAGCGAGTTGCCGCGCACGGCATGCGCCGTGGGCACGCCGGCCGTGCCTTGCGCCAGGCCCTTCACGGCCCGGACCACGGTCTCGCCGTAGCCCGCCGCGAACGCCGCCATGCCGCCGGCGACCACGCCGCCGCGCACCATCAGCTTGCGCCGCGCCTCGTCGCGCGGCTGATTGGCGGCCTCGTCCGGCGGGGCACCGCGCTTGTCGTCTTCGTGTTGCTTGTCCATTGCTTTCATTCCATGTTCTTTCGTCTAGGGCCTGCGCACACACAGGCCCGGGCGACGGCGCTCAGGCCGCCACGCCGCGCGTGCGCGCCGGGAACAGTTCCAGGGCGTAGGTCACGGCGGCAACCAGCGCCACACACAGGCCCAGCACGCCCACCATGCCCAGCAAGCCATCGCTGCCCCAGGGCATGTCGTACAGGTAGAGGCCGGCGCCGTACTTCGGCACGCCCTGCACGCTCATGAAGACCACCCAGCGGAAGATCCACGCAGCCGCCAACATGGTCAGTGCCAGCGCCGCTGAAGGCAGCGGCGCGGCCAGCGTGCGCGCCGGGCGCTGCAACAGCGCGATCATGCAGAAGCCGGTCGCCACCGCGCCCGCCAGGCTGACGCGCCAGATCGGGAACTCGGCGAACAGGCGCAGCGCGGCGTCGAACGAAGGGTCCATGCCCAAGAGGCCCAGCAGCGCCCAGGCGCCGGCGCCCAGCGCCATCATCACCACCGCCGTCACGCTCAGGCTGCGCAACAGTTCCACCGGCATGGCCTGCGTGCCGCCCCGCAGCCAGCGGCCCACCAGGAACATGGCTCCCAGCGCGCCCAGCCAGGCGGTCAGCGCAAAGTTCACCGGCAGGAACACCGTGTGCCACAGCGGCCGCGAACGCAGCACCATGACCTCGGCGCCGGTATAGACCAGGATCGACAGCGCCGACACCGCCAGCGCCATGCCCAGCGCGCGCACCCAGCCGATGCGGCCCCACCACCAGGCGGCGCAGAACAGCAGCGCCAAGGTCACGAACACCGGCAGCAGCAAGGCGCCCAGCCACATCCAGGACCAGGGCGTGAAATGCGCGTAGAAGTGCCAGAAGCGGCCCGGCTGGTGCAGGTCCGCCAACAGCGACACGGGTGCGGCGATGGCGCTGACCAGCAGCACCGTCACGGCCGCGGGCAGCAACCGGCGGGCGGGCGAACCCGCGCTGCCAAAGGCCGCGAAAGCGGCGGTCAGCGCAGTGGTGGCGCTGATGCCGATGAGGAAGAAGTACTGCACGGCCCACGGCAGCCAGGCGGCGTCGTAGACCGGGGTCAACAATTCAGAGATCTGCATGGTCATCCCCTTCGATGGCTCAATGACCGCCAGCCAGCCGCACGCCGGCCTGGCCGTCGACCTGATGGACGAACGCATCGGGCAGGCCGATGTAGTAGACGTGGGGATCGGTCTTCATTTCGGGCTTGAGCACCTTGATGTCCTGCTTGTGCTCGACCAGCAGCTTGGAAATGGCGCTGTCGGGATCATTCATGTCGCCGATGACGCGCGCGCCGCCCACGCAGCTTTCCACGCAGGCCGGCAGCAGCCCCGCTTCCAGGCGGTGCTCGCAGAAGGTGCATTTGTCGGCGGTCTGCGTTTCGTGGTTGATGAAGCGGGCGTCGTAGGGACAGGCCTGCACGCAATAGGCGCAGCCCACGCAGCGCTCGTTATCGACCAGCACGATGCCGTCTTCACGCTGGAAGGTGGCCTGCACCGGACAGACGGGCACGCAAGGCGGGTTGTCGCAATGGTTGCAGAGGCGCGGCAGCATCACCATGGAGGCGGGGCCGCCGGCGTCGGGCAGGACTTCGTATTGCAGGACGGTGGTGCGGAACTGCCCGATGGGAGGCAGGTTCTCCATGGAGCAGCTGACCGTACAGGACTGGCAACCGATGCACTTGCGCATGTCGACCACCATTCCGTAGCGCTTGCCCGGCATGCCCGGACGGCGCGGCGGCTGGCCGTTGATGCCGGTGGCCTCGGCGCGGATGGGAATAACGGTGGCCGCGGCCCCCAACCCCAATAAGCCCTTCAGGAAGCCACGTTTACCCGGGAGTGGCGGTTCCGGGGGGCTGGCGGGGGAACTCATAGTGCTTCTCCAAGCGTTAATTCTGTTACGGGAATTAACTTATCACTTGGAGTTATATAGGGACTTGATAAGGATCAAACCGGGGACGGATAAGCGTAAACCCGGAGCCGGTCCGCAACCCAATCCGTCAATCCTCGACCTTGAGCGCCCGGCCCCAGGCGGCCAGCTTGTGCTCGAACGAGGCCGCCGCATGCGCCGGGCTGGTCGACGGCAAATCCATGTATTCCAATGGGACGGCCAGTCCGGGCAGCACGTGGCGGCGGTACATCGCCGCGGCCTTGGCGCCGTTGAAGCAGACCCGGACGATGCCAGGGTGGCGTTCAAGGAAGGTGGCGAAGTCATTGGCGACCAGGGTGTCGCCACGGATATCGGCGTCCAGGCTGCCGGGACGTTCACAGGCCTGCAGCACGTCCCACAAGGCGATGCCGGCAGCCTGCAGGGCCAGCAGGCGCTGTGCATAGTCCAGGCCGGGATCGAAGCCGAAGACGCTGGCCGCGATGGGCCAGAAGGCGTTGCGCGGATGGGCGTAATAACGGCCCTGCCTGAGCGATGCCACGCCGGGCATCGAACCCAGCACCAGCACGCGCGCGCCAGCCCCCGCCACCGGGGCGAAGCCCTGGACCTGATCGTTATTGCCGCCCGCCTGGGCCGTGCGCATGCCGTCTTCCATGCCCAAAGGATACGCCAGCCGCGAGTTCCGCCTCCACTGTCCGATCCATGGAACAGTGCTTATCAATGCCAGGGACTACCGCCGAAGAGGTGGCGCCCTTATCTTATTAATCATGACGGACGGCCCCGCTGGGGCCGCGCAACAGGAAATACGACCATGAAGAAGATCCTCGGACTGCATGCCAGCCCCCGTCCCCACTGGGTGGGCGACGGCTTCCCGGTGCGCTCCATGTTCTCCTACAACGACAAAGGCAAGAACACCAGCCCGTTCCTGCTGCTGGACTACGCCGGACCGGCGCAGTTCGAGCCGGCCGAGCATCCGCGCGGCGTCGGGCAGCATCCGCACCGCGGCTTTGAAACCGTGACCATCGTCTACAGCGGCGAAGTCGAGCACCGCGATTCCACCGGCAACGGCGGCGTCATCGGTCCCGGCGACGTGCAATGGATGACGGCGGCCTCCGGCATCCTGCATGAAGAGTTCCATTCCCACGCCTTCACCCGCAAGGGCGGCGAGCTGGAGATGGTGCAGCTCTGGGTCAACCTGCCCGCCAAGGACAAGATGGCGCCGGCCGGCTACCAGGGCATCCTCGACGCGGACATCCCGACGGTGGACCTGCCGGACGGCGCGGGCAAGCTGCGCGTGATCGCGGGCAACTACGCGGGTCACGCGGGACCGGCGCGCACCTTCACGCCGATGGACGTGTGGGACGTGAGGCTGGCCGCCGGCAAGTCGGCGACCTTCCCCGTCGCCGAAGGCCGCAACAGCATGCTGGTGGTGCTGCGCGGCACGGTGCTGGTCAACGGGGAAACCGTGGCGCGTGATGCGCAGCTGGCGCTGTTCTCCCTGGAGGGCGAGGACATCACCGTCGAAGCCAACAACGACGCGGTGTTCCTGGTGTTGAGCGGCGAGCCCATCGACGAGCCGGTGGTCGGCTACGGCCCCTTCGTGATGAACACGCAGGCGGAAATCGTCGAAGCGATCCAGGACTTCAACGCCGGACGCTACGGCAAGATGCACTGAGGCAACAGGGCCGGCTGGCCTCTCGTCCCGCGCAGCGGGGCGGGACGCTAGGACCGGCCCTGTTCTTGCGCGCCCCGCCGCAAGCGGC
Organism: Achromobacter sp. K91; assembly: GCF_003576205.1. Classification (NCBI taxonomy): domain Bacteria; kingdom Pseudomonadati; phylum Pseudomonadota; class Betaproteobacteria; order Burkholderiales; family Alcaligenaceae; genus Achromobacter; species Achromobacter sp. K91. Next base: position 82,239 of record NZ_QWFB01000060.1, read on the forward strand.
CCAGCCTGAGGCCGTCGCGGATGTTCAGTCCGATCAGCGCCAGGTTGGCCGCGCCTGCCGCCAGCTCCAAGACCTGCACCCCGTAGAACACCCCGTCCAGCAAGCCCGCCTGCGCGCGCAGCGCCAGGAACACCGCCGCGGGAACCAGAATCAGCAAACCATTGGCCGCGATGAAGGGCATGCGTTTACGCTTGGCCAACAGCAGCGGATGCCTGCCCTTGCCGCCCATCAGGAAACCGCTGGCGGCGGTCAGCATCATGACGGGCACGAAACCCAACAGCGCATAAGAGATGGCAAGCTTGACCTGGGCCACCGCGGATGCGGCCAGGAACAGTTCGGACGCCACTGTCGAGATCCAAAACGCCGCCAGAAACAGCAGCGTCAACAGGGCGGCAGCGGCATGGATTCTATGTTTCATGATCTTGCTCCGGTGGCGCGGGAACGTGCGCGGCCAGCAGGCCCGCCAGCACCCTCCCCGCCGTTTCCAGTTCAGCGGCGCTGAAGCCGCCGGCCAGTTGGCGCGCGCGCTCCTTCCAGCGCGCGTCGATGGCGCCATAGACGCGCCGCCCCCCATCGGTCAGCTGGTACAGCGGCGAGCGTTTGTGCTGCGGATTGGGGCGGACCTCCACCAGTTGCGCCTCGGACAGCAGGTTCAGCTGCTTCTGCGCGCCCTGGCGTGTCACGCCCATCGCGGCGGCGACCTGCGGCGCGCTCAAAGGCTGCCCTGCCAGCGCCAGGGCGCCCAGCATCTGCCAGCGGGCGCTCGTCAGCGCCTCGGGCGCGACGAAGGCATCGCCCCAGTCAAGCAGCGCGCCGTTCAACTGGAACAAGGTCAGGATCACCCCGGTGAGCCGTTCTTCCTTGGTTGGATTCATTTCTGGCCTCCTGTGCATTGCCAAATTGACAACCAGTTTCCAATATTGGAAACCGGTTGTCAATATACGCTTGCAAGAGGTTTTCTGCGCATGTCGGATAGCCGACGCCAAAATCGGATAGGTCCGGCCTCCTCTGGACGGGTTTTCCACCAGTCCGCCCTGTCCGGCGCAGCTTTACTATCAAAGCCTTCAAGGCCCCGGCAGTGGAGTTTCCCCATGCTCGACACGATGCAGTCCGCCACCAGCACGACTTGGCCGCCGGCCGCGCCGCGGATCGAGTCGGTCCTGGGCCTGCCGGCGCAGCAATTGTTCGCCTCCGGCGATCTGGACGAAGCCCGTTCCATGGTCGGCCGCGTGATGCGTCCGCACCACCTGGGCGTGGTCGGCGCGCTGCAGCGCCTGGACGCCCGCATGCACCACCAGCCGCTGGGCGAGGTCTCTCTGAATCGCCTGCGCTATGGTGCCAACGTCGAAATCCGTCCCGGTCCGCTCGAGGACTTCTTCCTGGTGCAGATGCCGTTGTCGGGCTGCGCCCGCATCAGCAGCGGCCCGCAGCAAGTGGATTCGACGCCCGAGGTCGCGTCGGTCGTCAGCCCGGACGACGACCTGGCCATGCGCTGGGCCGACGACAACGACCAGTTCATGCTGCGCGTGGGCCGCTCGCTGCTGGAACGCACCCTGGTGGGCCATCTGGGCTGTGCGTTGGATCGGCCGCTGCGCTTCCAGCTGGGGTTCCGCTGGCGCGAATGTCCAGCTTGGCGCTGCCTGATGAGCTATCTGCTGGACTGCTCCACCCAGCACGCGAACCTGGCCGAGCACAAACTCATCGTGCATCAGATGGAACAGCTGGTCGCCGCCACCTTGCTGTCAGCCCAGCCCCACAACTACACCGGCGCCCTGCCCGGCCGGCGTGGCGCGGTGCTGCCGCGCCACGTGCGCAGCGTGCAGGACTATTTGCAGGCGCATGCGCACGAACCGGTCACGGCCGAGCAGCTGGCGCGCATCGCCGGCGTCAGCGTGCGCAGCCTGTACGCGGGGTTCAAGGAATTCCTGGGCGTGAGCCCCATGCATTACCTGCGCGACCTGCGCATGGAACGCGCGCATGCGGAACTGATCTCGGGCGAGACCCGCAACATCGCCGGGGTGGCGCTGCGCTGGGGCTTCGCGCACATGGGGCGCTTCAGCGCCGGATATAAGGAACGCTACGGCGTGAGTCCCAGCCAGAGTTTGCGGCGACGCGGGTGAGGCGGCGGCGCTTCAGGGTCGGGCTGGCGCAGCCGGCTTGGCCTTGGCAGAGGAGTCCTGCGCCATGACCTCCCGCGCGATTTGATTGATCCTGGGAGCGGCCTTCATGGCGCCGTCCTTGTGCTGTGTCAGGAATTGACGCGCGTAGTAGCGCTCGAGCTCGCAGGGGTTCGCATTCTTGCCCGTAAAAGCCACGGAGGCGTCTATCAGCTTGCCCGCATGCGCCTGCTCGGCCAAGACGCGCTTGCGCATTGCCTGGGCTTTTCCCGCCGCATCCCGCTGCCGTCCTGTGAACTCAGGCGCGAGGTCAGCTTGGCGCGCAGCACGGCCGAGCCGGCCGGCGGCGAGCCAGATCTGCAGTTTCACCATTGAAGAAAAAACCAGTACAAATGCGTCGGAAAACAGGGAAACCGCCATCACTACGGAGTGATGAACCGGCGGTACGGAATACAGGAACTTTGGGAAACTATGCGACCAATCAGTAACTCCGTTAAAGATGATTTGGAAACACATGCACTTTACGCATTTGGGGGAGCCGTAAGAAATGACATTAAGAACGGCTTCCGTATCGTCCGTTCCGGCGAGCAAATTGCGGCGATTTATTGGTCGGACAATGAAAAGGACAACGATATAGAGATCGCAGTCTGCGAAGGCCGCTTAACAGATCACTACAGCATGATCGACGTCGTTGGTTGGTTGGACAAGCAAAAAGAAAAGTACCCGCGACCCTGCAACGTCCACAAACACGGTAGTAACTGGCCAATTTTCGGCCTTGTCATCGGTCAGACTAAAGACTTCTTGAAGCAGTGCGCACGGCTCCGCAAAGGCCTCTTGCCGAGCGACGAACTGGCAGATATCGAGAGCCGCCGTCCATCTAATGCGCTGCGGGCCGAACTAGCTGCTCTGAGGCCCTCTATGCGCAAGGCGGTAATAGACTTAGTAGCCAGCGCAGGTATCAGCACCGCCCCTTGGCACATCAAGAAAGATGGGTCGCACGCAGTGCGTCCCCGCAGCAATCCTGCGTACTGCTACAACTGGGCATTCGGCGGTGATGAAGAACCCATCGCCGTTTGCCTTTGGTACTCGTCCATGTTCGTCCGGGAGCAAGGAATCTCGATTGAGCAGAACAGTCTTTCCATTGCTGAGCAACTGGAAGCGGTAACCGAGGACGATGAAGAAGAGCCCGAAACGAGGCTCCGCGCCCGAAGTCAAGCCGAGCGCGCACGAAATCTGGCCGCCAAGCTGCGTCTGGCATGGGAAAAGCAGCTTCCTATCCGCGTTATCGTCGTTGATGGCCTAAGAAGACCTGCCGAGTCGCTGGGAAAGCAATCGTCTACGGTTGCGCTCCGAACCTTGGACAGCAATAGCTGGCGTGTTGGAACATTCGATAATGAGACTGGGACGGCCACGATCCTTCGTCTACCCAAACGCGATTTCGAAACGCCAATGATCGTCCAGGAGACGAGTGTGGCGGAGGTCTCAGCACCTGAGACGCCGCGAACAACTGCCCAAGCACAGGCAGATCATGCTCTGCTGCCGCAATCGGAGCGTTACGTCGATCAATACACCGTTCACGCCGAAAGCGGAACAACCAGACGCGAAGTCACTCGGAACGAATACGAAAGAAGCAGGCCTGTACGAGATTCCGTGTTGCGCCGCGCAAGCGGAGCTTGCGAGTATTGTGGGCAACGAGGCTTCCTACTCCCTTCTGGAGCTCTTTTTCTAGAAACGCACCACGTCATTCCTCTAAGCGAAGATGGCCAGGACAATGAGCGAAACGTTATTGCACTCTGTGCCAATGACCATCGAGAGGTGCACTATGGATCACGGGCTAGCGAATTGAGAAAGGCAATGACCGAGCGCCTCACTCTTCTGTATCGTGCACGGGGAGAATCGGCCCAGTAAGCGTTGAATCTTGCGATGGCCACCGAGTGCACACGTAAGCAGCGAACGCTGCCCTCCGCATCGGAAAGGCCATCGCAACCGCAGCACGAACAACAGCAGGTCCTCCCCAAATGCGAAAGCCCCACTAGACTTCGGGCAAGACTGCTGTTCCTCAACCAATCGTCTGGAAAACCCGGGTTAGCACACGTTGTCTCCTTCTAAAACGGTATCCCCAGCTTCACATACAGCTGCGCGCCCTCGGGCCGGTTCTTGACCTTGAAGTCCTGCTGCCATTTGGCCGTAAACAGCCAGCCCTTTTCATTCATGTAGCGCACCGAGGGGCCGAAGCCGAAAGCGCGGGCGCGGCCGGCGGCGCTGTTCGGGCCGCTGTCGTCGGTGACTTGCTGGAAGGCGTAGCCGCCCACCCCCAGCACCCAGCCCTTGCCCACGCCCCAGCCCAGCGCGTAGTCGGCGTGCAGGGCCTGGCCTGAACGCGTATCGGTGGCGGAATTGGTGAAGTTGAAGTCGTACATGACTTTCAGGTCGGCGTTGAAGCCGTCCGGGCTGATGCGGCTCAGGGCGAACACCGGCTGCGCGGTCCAGTAGTTCTTGCCCAGGCTGGACGGGTCCTTGCGGTCGTATTCGCCGGTGGGCGCGTACATGTCCAACCCCACCACGTAGTGTAGGCTTTCGGACGGGTGATAGCCCAGCGCCACGCCCAGCGTCATGTCGCCCAGGCCGGTGCTGCGGTTGCGTTGCCCAGCAGCCTTGGCGGTCACGTCCAGCAGCGGCGCGATGGCGTGGAAGGCCAGCTGGCCGCCCATGACCTGCTGCTGCGTAACCCAGATCAGGCGCGGCGCCAGCACATTGACGTCCACCTTGAAGCCGGGCACCGGCACGCGCTGGCCGTCGTTGCCGCGCAGCGTGTCGTAGCGCGCCCCGCCGGCATAGACCAGCATGTGCACGCCGGGCGGCGGCAGCGCGCCCGACATGAAGTTCTCCAGTCCGTCCGGATAGATACCCAGGCCGCCGCCCTCCGTGGCCTGGGCTCCCGTGCCAGCCAGCGCCAATGCCAAGGCGCCAGCAAGCCGCCGGATTTTCAGGTGTCCGTTCATGTTCCCCTCCTGCCTATTTGTTGTGCGACGAGATAGCCGGAACCGCCCCCCAGGCCGGGGCCCGGGTGGGTGGCGGCGCCGATGTGAAAGAGATTGCGCAGCGGCGTGCGGTGGCCGCGCGCACCCTGGCTTCCGGCGAAGGGCCGCAGCCAGAAGAACTGGTCGGGCGAACACACGCCCGAATAGGGATCGCCGCCCACCAGGTTGCAGTTCAGGCCTTCCAGGTCCGCCGGCGAGTAGGCCCGCCGACCGACGATGCGCCGCGCCAGGCCCGGCATGACCCGTTCCATGCGCGCCTGCACCCGGTCGGCCATCGCCTCGCGCACGGCCTCGTTCCAGCGGCCGTCGGCAGGCGCCGCGATCTCGTCCGCGGCATCGCCCTTGATCCGCGCCGGCAGTTCCTGCATCTGCACCCACAGGATCCAGCCGCCCGGCGGCGCACGCGTCGGGTCGACCGCGACGGGCTGGCCGATGGCCAGCGTGGGGCGCGCGGGCAGCAGGCCGTTGTTGGCCTCGGTCACCGAAGCGCAGACCTGTTCCATGCTCTCGGTCAGATGCACCAGCGGCACGTGGCGCAATTCCGGCGTCAGCCAAACCGGCGGCGCATTCAGCGCGAAATGGATCTGCATGCCGCCGCGGCCGTAGCGATAGCCAGCGGCGCGTTCGCGCACGGCGGGCGGCGCGTCGGGCAGCAACTGGCCGTACAACTGGCCGGGCGTCACATTGCAGACCACCGCTACTGTCGCGCGATATTCGCGTCCGCCCGCCAGCACGCCCACCGCGCGGCGCCGCTTGCCCTGGCCGCTTGTGATGATGCGTTCGACCTCGGCGCCGGTCTGCAGGCGGCCGCCGTGCCGTTCGATGACGGCGGCCAGCGCGTCCACCACGCCGCTGCCGCCGCCCTTGACCACCGGCATGCCGCCGGCCACGACCGCGGCAAAGGTCAGCTTGCCGATCAGCGCGGAACAGGCGTCGTCCGGACCCAGGCCGGTGTGCAGTACCCAGGGCGCGATCAGTGCACGCGCGGCATCAGACTGCAACGCGCGTTCGGACCAGCGGCGAAAGCTCTCCATCGAGTCGGCGGCAAAGGCGGCCAGGCCGTCCATGCCGCGCTTGCGCCATTCGCCGAATAGCAGTTTGAGCATGCCCGCGCCGTAGGGATTCTGGCCCAGCAGGCCGAAGGTCAGCGCCGCGTCCTCGCCGAACAGGCGCTGCGCCATGGCGCCGAAGGCTGCGCCATCGCCGGGCGCCCAGGCATCCAGCCGCCGCGCGCTGTCCGCCACATCCTGCTTCAAGGCCAGGCCCGAGCCGTCGGGCAGCACCAGCCCGGTGGCGTATTCGCCCTGCATGAATTCCAGTCCGGCTTCCTGCAACGCGGGTTTGAGCGCCGCATAGGCGGGACTGCCGACAAACAGCGGATACCAGCAGGACAGCACGTCGTGGCGGTAGCCGGGAAACAGCTCCTCGGTGCGGATGCAGCCACCCAGCCTGTCGTTGCGTTCCAGCACCAGCACGGACTTCCCGCGCTGCGCCAGCAAGGCCGCGCAGACCAGCGAATTCATGCCGCTGCCGACGATGATGACCTGCGCCTCTGACTCCAGGGGCATGATGCGCTCCGATGGGAAAACAGGCCGCCCGGGCCCGTGGACATTGAAAGGAATCGCGTGCGAGCCCTATGCGGCGCTCAACGCAGTGAAGCGCCCTGCATGGAACACCAACGGCGTGGCCGTCACGCTGGCCACGCGCAGCACCCGGCCGAACAGCAGCAGGTGATCGCCCGCGGGGCTTTGCTGGTCGTTGGCGCAGACCAGGGTGGCCACCGCCCCTTCGATGGCGGGCACGCCTTCCGGCACGTCGTGCACGGGCGCTCCCGCGAACTTGTCCGGAACAGAAGAACTGGCAAAACGCAGCGCCAACTCTTCCTGGCCGCAGGCCAGCACGCTGATGGTGAAGTGGCTGCAATCGCGGAACGCCGCCAGGTTGGGCGAATGGTTCACCAGGCTCCACAACACCAGCGGCGGGTCCAGCGACAGCGAAGCGAAGGAGTTGATGGTGAGCCCGACCCGGCGGCCGTCCGGACAGCGCGTGGCGACGATGGCCACACCGGTCGGATAGCTGCCGAGCACGCCGCGCAGGACCTTGGGATGCAGATCGGTGCAGCCCCAGTCCAGGGGCAGGCCCGCTGCGCAATCGGGCTTCATGCCGCCGCCCGCGCCGGCTGCGCCGCGATGAAAGCCTCGCAGGCCGTGGCGTCGCCCCACCAGGGGTACAGCGACGGCGGATGGTTGAAGCCGTTGGCGATGGTGCTGGCGATCGCCGGCGTGTGGTCCGCGGCCTGCAGCAATTTGAGCAGGTGCGGCGCCGGCGGCAGCAGCATGGAGTTGGTCCATTCCACCACCGCGCCTGCGTAGTCCCAGAAGCGTTCGAAGGTGCGCTGCATCCATTCGGCCGTGAACGTAGCGTCGCCATGCGCCAGAATGGCGTCCAGGTACACGGCGCAGGCCTTGGTGGCGTTGTTCGAGCCCTGCCCCGTGATAGGGTCGTTGGTCACCACCGCATCGCCCAGGCCGAACACCAGCCGGCCCGACGGCAGGGTCAGCACCGGCTTGCGCACCGTGGGCGCGAAGCTGCCGGCCAGGATGCCGTTGGCGTCGGTCAGCTCCACCGCGCTGCAGCGCTCGGCCTCCCAGGGCAGATAGCTGTGCAGGATATGCAGGCTTTGCGCCAGATGCTCCTGCGGCGACTTGATGTCGCGCCAGCAATCCATCGGCCCGCCAGGCACGCCCTCGAACACCATGATCTCGCAGGGACCGCTGATGGTCAGCGCCGGGAACACGAAGTACTCGCCCACGCCCGGAATCAGGTTGAAGGCGACGCGAGAATGATCCGGCGCCGGGCGCATGCCGTGCACATAGGTCAGCGCCAGCGCGCGCTGCGGCCGGTCGAAGCGCGACCGCAGCGCATCGCGCTCGAACAGCTTGACCACCTCGCCCTTGCCCGCGGCCAGCAGCACCAGGTCATGCGAGGCGGCCAGCAGTTCAAGTTCGGCCACGCCGCCGTCCTGGATCAGCAGCCGGCCGCCGCGTGCCGCGAACAGCTCCATCCAGGCCGGCATCTTGATGCGCTGGTCCACCGCCTGCGCGGGCCGGTCCAGGCGCGCCACCCAATCGATCAGCTTGTGGCCGGGCCGCTCCGGATGCGGGATCGCCAGGCCGATGCCGTCGACGGTCGGGCATTCCGCCTCCCACTGATTCAGGCCCAGGTCACGCTCGACCTGCAGCGAAGCATCGAACATGCACTGGCTGGACATCACTTTGCCGCGGCGGATGTCGTCCGGTTCGCGGTTGGTGACGACGGTCACCTCATAACCTTTTTCCAGCAGTCCCAACGCCAGGGGCAGGCCGGCCTGCCCTCCACCCACGATCGCGATTCGACGCATGTTTTTTCTCCTTTGTTTGGCTAGGCGGCCAGGCGCGGAATCGCGGGCTTGGCCTGTTCGGGACCCATGGCGGAATAGCCGCCATCCACCGCGTAGTCGGCGCCGGTGACGAAGCTGGCATAGTCTGAAAGCAGGAAGGCGACCACCTCGGCCACTTCGGCCGGATCGCCGGCGCGGCCCAGCAGGTGGTAGTCCGCGGCCACCCGGTCGGTCTTGGCGCGGTCGCCCTGCGTCAGCTCGTCCATCACGCGCGACCAGGTCCAGCCTGGCGACACGGAGTTGACGCGGATGCCGTCGGCGGCATAGTCCATCGCCATGTTGCGGGTGACTTGCAGCAGCGCCGCCTTGGACACCGGATAGAGCCAGCGCCCGGTCTGCGCGACGCGCGACGAAATGCTGGTGAAATTGACGATGGCCCCGCCGCCAGCGGCCAGCAGATGGGGATGGACCGCGCGCGCGGCCATCACGGCGCTGACCACGTTCACGTCGAGCGCGCGCAGCCAATCGGCGCGGCCCGATGCGGCGCCGTCGTCCAGATAGGTCGCGGCCAGGTTGACCAGGAAATCGATGCGGCCAAAATGCGCCGCGGCGTCGGCCACGCCGCGCTCCAGTTGCGCGTCGTCGGCAATGTCCACCGGCCAGAAGCGCGTGCCGGCCGGATCGGCCGCGGCCACGCGTTCGCCGCCGGCCGCGTCGATATCGAACAGCGCCACACGCATGCCGTAGGCGCGCAGCGTGGCGACCACGCCCGCGCCGATCAGCGTGGCGCCGCCGGTCACGATGGCCACTTTATTGTCCAGACCCTTCATCGCATCACCTCGCCGTTGGCTGATTGAGTGAGGCGAATACTGGCGTGGCGCGCCTGGCCCGCGTTAGCCGGATCCGGCCGACGCTATCCGCAAACTGCGCTTATTCGAGGCAAGCTTGCGCCAGGTCCAACAGGCGTGTCCGGAAAATGCGCCGGCTGTCCGTTCCCTGCGGATGCCGGCTACGCCGCTGGCCGGGCTCGGCCCGTCTTGCGCGAGGTCCGCGCGTGCTCCTTGATCAGGCGCACGAAGCGCTGCACCTGGCGGCTGGGGCGCTCGAAGCGCGAACGCACCAGGCTCAGCGACAGCGGGATGGACTCGCGCAGCGGCCGCGTCACCACGCCGGGCCAACCCTGCTGCCCGACCGAGAACTCGTCGACGATGGCCACGCCCGCGCCGACCCGGACCAGGGCGCAGGCCAGCTCGGCGCGCACGATTTCCACGGCCGGATTCCAGCTGACGCCGGCGCGCTGGAAGGCCGCGGCCACCAACTGCCCGAACGGGATGTTGCGGTTGTAGAGGATCAGCCGGCACCCGGCCAGCTCGGCCAGGCTGACTGCCCGCCTTGCGGCCAGCGGATGGCCTTGCGGCAGGATGCAGACCATCTCGCCCGTGGCCAGCGGCTCCACGACCAGATTGGGATGGTCTATCGGCAGCACCGACACGGCCAGTTCCGCCTTGCGTCCCAACAGCTCATGCGCCATGTCGGACAGCAGCGTGGTGTGGAACTTGAGCCTGACGTTGGGATAGAGCTCCATGTACTGCGCGATCACCGGCGGCACGAAGTTCAGCGCCAGGCTGGGGCTGGAACACAGGGTCAACGCGCCCTCCGGCCGCTCGGCCAGGTCGCGGGCCAGTTCGTCGATGCGCAGGGCCTCGTCGAACAGCGGTCCCACTTCCTGGAACAGGCGCTGCGCTTCAGGGGTGGGCGTGAGCTTGCCCTTGTCGCGCTCGAACAGCTGCAGGCCCAGGCTTTGCTCGGTATGGGCGATGAGACGGCTGACCGCGGGCTGCGACACGAACAGCAGCTTGGCCGCGCCATTCATGGAACCGGTCAGCATCACCGCCCGGAACGCTTCCATCTGCCTGAGTTTGAATCGCATGGCTGACCCGATAATCGTTTGTTATAACCCCTGGCCAACTTAGCATAAGCGCTGAAATGGCGCTTTCATTAGCATCCCAGATGGCTCCTGGCGCGCTTTCCAGGACGATTCGATAAAGGGAATGCATGACTCTCACAGTAGGATTCGTGGGCCTGGGCATGATGGGTCTGCCCATGCTGGAAAACCTCGCCCGCGGCGAGGAGCGCTACAACATCCTGGCGTATGACCGCGATCCCGCGCGCTTGGAGCGCCTGGCCGGGCACCCCGCCTGGAACCAGACGCTCAGGCCGGCCGCCGGCCTATCGGCGCTGGCCGCCTGCGACGTGGTCATCACCATGCTGCCCGACAGCGCCATCACCAACGCGGTGATCGAAGGCGAGCATGGACTGGCAAGCGTGATGCGCCCAGGCTCCGTGCTGCTGGACATGGGTTCGTCCAACCCGGCCGAAACGCTGCGGCTGGCGCCGCTATTGCGCGCGGCGGGCGTGACGCTCATCGACGCGCCGGTGTCGGGCGCGGTGGCCAAGGCGGCCGCTGGCACGCTGGCCATCATGGTGGGCGCCGATGCCGACGGCCTGGCGCGGGTGCGTCCCCTGCTCTCGCGCATGGGCGCGTCCCTCATCCACACCGGCGCCGTGGGCTCCGCCCATGCGATGAAGGCGCTGAACAACTACGTCTACGCGGCCGGCCTGCTGGCGGCCAGCGAAGCGCTCTTGATCGCGCAGCGCATGGACCTGGACCTGGAAGTGTTCACCGATGTGCTCAACGCCTCCAGCGGCCGCAACGTCGCCACCGAAACCAAGCTGCGCCAGTTCATCGTGCCCGGCACCTACAACGGTGGCTTTGCCCTGGCGCTGATGGCCAAGGACCTGCGCACCGCCGATGCGCTGCAGGCCCTGGCCGGCGTTCCGGCCTCGCAGCTGTCGCTGTGCACGGCGCTATGGCAGCGCGCGCTTGCAGACATGCCGGCCGGCGTGGACAACACCGAGATCCACCGCTATCTGCAGCGCCTGGAAACCCCGGCTCCCGCGTGAAGCGCCGGACGCCAACGATAACGAGATCCACAGGAGACAAGCATGAAACGATCCGCCGCCGCGACTGCGCTGGCGCTGGTGCTGGGCGCGCCGCTCGCGCCCGCCGGCGCCGCGGGCTACCCCGACCATCCCATCCGCATGGTCGTACCCTTCCCGCCAGGCAGCATCACCGACGTGGTGGCCCGCAGCCTGGGCAAAGCCATGGCCGACGATCTTGGCCAGCCGGTAGTGGTGGAAAACAAGCCCGGCGCCAACGGCATCATCGGCACCCATGACGTGGCCCGCGCCAAGCCCGACGGCTACACCCTGGTGGTGGTGGGCGTGTCCACGGCGGCCAGCGGCGTGAGCCTGTTCAAGGACCTGCCCTACAACCCCGCCACCGACCTCGCGCCCATCGGCGCCGTCGCCGAAACGCCCTATCTGCTGGTGGGTTCGCCGCGCATGCCGGGCAGCAAGGTATCCGATCTGTTTGCCTATGGCGCGCAGCATCCCGGCAAGCTGACCTATGCCTACGGCTCGGGCAGCGCGCAGGTGTTCGGCGCCAAGCTGGCGTCCATGGGCAAGATCAACGTTACGCCGGTGCCCTACCGCGGCGGTCCGCAGGCGCTCACCGACGTCATCGGCGGCACCGTCGACCTCACCTTCACCGATCTGGCCAATGGCCTACAGCAGGCGCGCGCCGGCAAGGTCAAGACCTACGGGGTCAGCACTCCCGAACGCTTTCCGCTGGCGCCGGACATCCCCACGCTCAATGAAACCGGCGCCGCCGGCTTCGATCTGACCGTGTGGTTCGGCTTGATGGGTCCGGCCGGCCTGCCCGCGCCCGTGGTGGAACGCCTGTCGCAATCGCTGGGCAAGGCCCTGGCCAACGGCGAACTCAAGCAGACCTATGAGCGCCAGGGCCTGACCGTCAAGCAGCAGACCCCGGCCGAATTCGGCGGCTTCGTACGCGCCGAGATCGACAAATGGGCGGCCATCGTCAAGGAAACCGGCATTCCGCCGCAATAGAACCTCCTCTTTCAACTGCTACCAGGAATTCCCCGCATGTCGCTGATCGATATCCGCAAACGCTGCCTCATCCTCGAGACCACCTACCACGAGAACGGCCCGGCGCCCGAGAGGCCACTCAAGCTGGCGGCGTCCTGCGCCGTCATCCGCAATCCCTACGCCGGCCGCTACGAGCCGGATCTGATGCCCTTCATGGCCGAACTGCGCAGCCTGGGCACGCTGCTGGCGACCGAGCTGGTCGAGACGCTGGGCGGCAAGGAGCAGATCGAGGTCTACAGCAAGGCCGCCATCGTCGGCCTGGACGGTGAAATGGAGCACGGCGCGGTCTGGCACGAGGCCGGCGGCTGGGCCATGCGCAGCGTGCTGGGCGAACCCCGCGCCATGGTGCCCGCCGTCAAGGCCGTGGCCGTGGCCGGCTACCGCATGATGGTGCCGGTGCACTACATCCACGCTTCGTATGTGCGCAGCCACTTCAACAGCATCGAGATCGGCATCCAGGATGCGCCGCGCGCCAACGAGATCCTGTTCGCCCTGGTCATGGGCACGGGCGGCCGGGTGCATTCGCGGCTGGGCGGGCTGACCAAGGAAGCCGTGTCCGTGCACGACGGACAGCGGTAGGGAGACTCAGGCGCCCGGGATCGTCAGCGACAGGCCCGCGCGGTCGGCCACGTTGCAGATGTGGGCGCGCATGGCGCGCCGCGCGGCGTCGGCCGAACCGGTAGCCAGCGCGTCGATGATGGCCGCGTGTTCGTAGATGGGCTCGCGCACGCGCGCCGGATCGGCGAACGCGACCTGCCGGCTGCCGTCCACCACTTCCGCGATGTTCTCGGCCAGGTCCAGCAACATCGGGCTGCCGGCGATCTCGTACAGGCAGGCGTGGAAGGCGCGGTCGCCTTCCGACATGGCCACCAGGTCGCCGGCGTCGGCGGCCTGTTCCATGTGCGTGATGGTGGCGCGCAGGCGGGCCAGCCCCGCCTGGGTGACGACGCCCGCGGCCAGGCCGGCTGCCAGCTCCTCCAGCTGGTTGCGCACCAGATAGACATCACGCAAGGCATAGCGGCCCTGGAAACGCCAGCGGCCGTAGGCGCTGCCCAGGCCTTTTTCGCCGGGCCGGGCGATGAACACGCCGCGGCCGGCTTCGCTGCGCAGCAGTCCCAGCCCTTCCAGCATGGTGATGGCCTCGCGCAGCGAGGCGCGGCTTACGCCCAGTTCCTCGGCCAGCTGGCGCTGCCCCGGCAGCTTGCCGGCCTCGGCCCAATCGCGCTGGCGGATGCGGGCCTGCAACTGCTGGGCTATGTGTTCGACGGTGTTCATCGCGGAATTCTCAAGGCAGGGGTGCGCGGCCGCCCCCGGTTTGGCGTTGACAGCCATATACTGCCTGGGCATTATGACATTCAACTGGTCTGACCGGTTAGGATAAAGCCGTACTGCAATGCGCCCCGGCATGGCCGCGGGCCCCACGCACTTTCTCGTACATAGCGCCGCTCATGACCGACCTCTACGATCGATTCGCCCGCGCCGTCGACGCCATGGCCCGACTGGCTGACTACCCCTATGCCGAACGCCGCCAGGCCTGGCTGGACCGGCTGCGCGTCAACCTGCCCGAACTCACCGTGCTGGACTCGCTGGCGCCGGAAGCCGAGCTGGGCTACCTGGCGCCGCCGCCCGCTGCGCCCGCCGAACGGCTGCCCGCCGCGCAGGCAGGCCGCGGCGTCGCGGTGTCGCGCCATGCGCGCGGCATCGCCGCCATTGCCCGTGAATGCCGCGAGGACCCGGCGCGCGCCGCCGACGCCGCCCGCGCCGCGCTGGCCGCGGCCCGGCAGCAGGCCGGCCTGAATGCCTTCATCAGTCTGTCCGACACCCCGGCGCTGGACGGCGCTGCGGCCGCCGCCGCGCGCCGGCTGCGTGAAGGCGCGGCCATGCCGCTGATGGGCGTGCCGATCGCCGTCAAGGACTTGATGCAGGTCGCGGGCTTTCCCCAGACCAACGGCAGCGGCGGCCTGAAACCGCCGCCCGCGCTGCACGATGCGCTGGCCGTGGCGCGGCTGCGCGAAGCCGGCGCGCTGGTGGTGGGCACGACCAACCTGCACGAACTGGCCTACGGCATCACCAGCGAAAATCCCCATTACGGCTGGGTCGGCAATCCCCGCGGGGCGGGCTACACCGCGGGCGGCTCCAGCGGCGGATCGGCCGCGGCGGTGGCCGCCGGCATCGTCCGCCTGGCCGTCGGCACCGACACCGCGGGCTCCATCCGCATCCCCGCCGCCTGCTGCGGCGTGGTCGGCTTCAAGCCCACCTTCGACGCCATCTCGCGCGACGGTGCGCAGGCGCTGGGCGCAAGCCTGGACCACCTTGGGCCCATCGCCGCCAGCGTGGCCGACGCCGCCCTGGCCTATTCCATCATGTCGGGCCAGGCCGAACGCACCGTCAGCGCCGGCGCGCTGACCGGCCTGCGCGTGGGCGTGCCGCGCAATTACTTCTACGACCCGCTGGCCGAGGACGTGGCGCAGGCGGTCAACCATGCGCTGGCGCGGATGCAGGCCGACGGCGCCACGCTGGTGCCGCTGGACCTGCCGGGCGTCGAGCACAGCGCGGCGCTGCAATTCGCCACCCTGTGCAGCGAAGCCACCGACATCCACTGGCGCCGGCTGATCGACCAGCCCGAGACGCTGGGCGACGACGTGCGCGTGCGCCTGGAGATCGGCCAGTTCTTCCCCGCCACCTGGTACACGCGGGCGCAGCGCGGCCGCGCCGCGCTGGCGCATATGTTCGACCAGGCGATGCAGTCGGTGGACGTGCTGGTCACCCCCACGCTGCGCATCGAGCCGCCGCGCTCCGGTGCGGGCGCGGTCAACATCGCAGGCCGCGAAGTGCCGCTGCACACGGCCGTCACCGGCCTCACCATGCCCTTCAACCTGACCGGCATGCCGGCGCTGACGCTGCCCTGCGGCAGCGGCCGCAACGGCCTGCCGCTGGGGCTGCAGATCGCGGGCGCGCGCGGCGCCGACTGGCGCGTGCTGAACACCGCCGCCCGCATCGAAAACCTGCTGGCGGCCTGACGCCCCCCTGCCGGGCCGGCGCCAAGGCCGGCCCGATGCTGGTAAGCCCTAACTGGTCAGACCGGTACTACAGGATTACAAACGAGCAGAGTTCCCGCCCGCCGACGCCTCGCCTGCGCGAGCGGCGGCATCGCCGCACCTCCTTTCCAGAAGGAAACCACGATGAAACTGCTCCGCTTAGCCGCAGCCGTATCCGCGGTCGTACTCGCCTCCGCCGCCCATGGCGCCGATCCCGTCGTCATCGGCGTGAGCATCGCGCAGTCCCCGCCCGGGTCGGTGGTGCAAGGCACCCAGGTGAAGGACGGCGTGGAAATCATCGCCAAGATGATCAACGACAAGGGCGGCGTGCTGGGCCGGCCGCTGAAGATCATCTACGAAGACAACCAGGGCATTCCGGAAAAGGGCCGCGCGGCGGCCGAGAAACTGATCTCGCGCGACAAGGTGGTAGCCGTCACTGGCGGTCACCAGAGCTCGGTCTGCCTGGCCGAAATCGAGGTCGCGCACCGCTACAAGGTGCCCTACGTCAACACCAACTGCTGGTCCGACGACGTGCGCGCCAAGGGCTATCCGGAAGTCTTCAATCCGGCCAACTACAACACCCGCGTCTCAAGCGCCATGGCCGACACCATCGCGGCGCTGAAGGTCAAAAGCGTGGTCGCCTTCGCCGAGAACACCGACTACGGCATCGGCCAGGCCAAGCTGCTGGGCGAATTCCTCAAGAAGGCCGCGCCGCAGACCCAGTACAAGTACGTGGCGCTGGACCGCGCCGGCAAGGACTTCACGCCGGCCGTGCTGCCGTTGCGCGCAAGCCCGCCGGACTTGGTGGTCAACATCATGCTGCCGCCGGCCGCCTACATCCTGATGAACCAGTTGTACGAACAAGGCGTGGCGCCCAGCGCCAAGACCTGGTTCTACGACGGCGCCGGCATCGCCGACTATCCGGACTTCTGGAAGAACGTAAAGGAAGCCGGCAAGTACATGCTGGCCTTCGGCCTGTACCACCCGCAGATGCCCATGCCGCAGATAGGCATGGACGTGGCCGCCACCTACCAGAAGCAGGCCAAGACCGAACCCAACCGCCTCATCTTCCAGGCCGCGGACTCGGTGCTCCTGATCGCCCGCGCGATCGAAGAGGCCAAGTCCACCGACAGCGCCGCCATCATCAAGGCGCTGCAGGGCATGCAGTTCGAAGGCGTGCGCGGCAAGTTCAGCTTCTCGCAGCAGCCGGGCTACACCTACCAGCAGTGGGTCGACATCCCCTACGTCACCTACCAGTTGACCGAAGTCGACCAGCCGCTGAGCAAGACCACGCTGATCCAGGCCACGGGCCAGCCGCTGCAGGTCGAAAAGCTGGTCAAACCGGCCAAATAAAGAGAATGCGCGCCCAAAGCGGGGGCGCCGCCCTCGGCAAAAGTACCGGATCGCCTCCACAGCATGACTGCAACACGCCGGGCCCCGCCCCGGCGCCAGGGAGAATCGAGTGCTGGCATTGGACCTGTTCGTCAACGGCCTGATCATCGGCCTGTACTACGCGCTGATGGCGGTCGGCCTGACCATGATCTTCGGCATCCTGAAGGTCGTGAACTTCGCCCATGGCGAGTTCTACATGATAGGCGCCTACACCTACACCCTGGTCTCGCTGGCCCTGGGCGTGCCGCCGTGGCTGGCGCTACCCGTGGCCGCCGCCGCCGGCGCGCTGCTGGGCTGGGCCACGGAACGCTGGCTGATGCGTCCGCTGTACGCGGGCTACGGCTCCTGGGGGCTGATGAAGGACGAGTACGCGGTGGTGGTCACCTTCGGGCTGTCGCTGCTGCTGATCAACCTGGTGGACAAGGTCGTGGGCCCCTACCCCATGCGCGGCCCGGCGCTGTCGGACGTGACGCGCATGGCGGTCGGTCCTTTCATGATGAGCGGGCAGAAGCTGATCACTGCCGGCCTGTCCATCGTGCTGCTGATCGGGCTGGCGCTCTTCATCAAGCGTTCGCTGTGGGGCCGGCAGGTGCAGGCGGTAGCGCAGAACCGGCTGGGCGCCTCTATTGCCGGCATCGACACCGCGCGCGCCAGCAGCATCATCTTCATGGCCTCCGGCGTGCTGGCGGCGCTGGCCGGGGCGCTGCTGGCGCCGGTCATCAATCCGGCGCCGGACGTGGGCGCGTTTCCGGCCATCAAGTCCTATGTGATCGTGGTGATAGGCGGCATGGGCTCGATTCCCGGAAGTATCGTCGCGGCGCTGGCGCTGGGCGTGCTGGAGAGCTTCGGCGCGGTCTACCTGTCCTATGACTACCGCGACACCTTCGGCCTGGCCTTGCTGATCCTGATCCTGCTGTTCCGGCCCAAGGGCCTGTTCGGCGAACGCGCGCGGGAGGTCTGAACATGGATCCGCTGGCCCATCCCAATCTGCTGCGCAACAAGCTGACCCAGGAAATGCGGCTGTCGCTGGCGTTCCTGGCCGTGCTGGCGCTGCTGCCGCTGGGCGTGTCCTCGCCGTACTGGCTGGGCGTGCTGATCGTCAGCATGTACTTCGCCATGCTGGCTTGCGGCTGGAACCTGCTGGCGGGCTACGCCGGCCAGTTCTCGCTGGCGCCGGCCGCCTTCGCCATGCTGGGCGGCTACACCACCGGTCTCCTGGCCTATCACTGGAAGGTGCCGCTGTGGCTGGGCCTGCCGCTGTCCGCGGTGGTGCCGGGGCTGATCGGCCTGGTGCTGGGCCGCATCGTGCTGCGGCTGTCGGGCCCCTACCTGGCGCTGACTACGCTGTCCTTCGCCGAGATCGTACGCCTGGTGATCTACAACTCCATTGACTTCACGCGGGGCGACCAGGGGCTGCACGTGCCAGCGCTGCTGGAAAGCCGCGTGGGCAACTATTACCTGTTCCTGGCCGCGCTGGCGGCGGTGACGCTGCTGATCTTCCTGCTGCTGCGGGCGCGCCCGGGACGTTTCCTGCAGGCCATCCGCGACGACGAGATCGGCGCGGCCAGCCGCGGCATCGACGTGGTGCGCTACAAGACGCTGGCCTTTCTGGTCAGCTGCGCCATCTGCGGCTTTGCCGGCGGCCTGTACGGCACCTTCGCGCAGCTGGTCAGCCCGGAACTCGGCATCGTGACGCAGACCGGCATGGTGATCGCCATGGTGGTGATCGGCGGAATGGGCACGCTGGTCGGGCCGCTCCTGGGCGCGGTGCTGGTCTACGTCGCGTCGGAATTGCTGCGCGACGCGGGCAACATCCAGATGATCGTGTTCGCGCTGCTGGTCATCATTTTCGCGCGCTTCTTCCGTGAAGGGCTGTGGGGCCTGGCGCGCCGCGCTAT
Organism: Achromobacter sp. K91; assembly: GCF_003576205.1. Classification (NCBI taxonomy): domain Bacteria; kingdom Pseudomonadati; phylum Pseudomonadota; class Betaproteobacteria; order Burkholderiales; family Alcaligenaceae; genus Achromobacter; species Achromobacter sp. K91. Next base: position 101,115 of record NZ_QWFB01000060.1, read on the forward strand.
CCTGCGCCGCTCCGGCGACGCCCGCGCCAGCGCCAGGGGGGCCTGATGCCACTGCTGCAGATATCCGGAATACAAAAGCGTTTCGGCGGCCTGCTGGCCGTGAACGGCGCGGGCATGGACGTCGCCGACGGCGAACTGCTGGGGCTGATCGGCCCCAACGGCTCCGGCAAGACCACCCTGCTCAACGTGCTGTCCGGCCACCTGGCGGCGGACGCGGGCCAGGTGCTGCTGGACGGCCGCAGCGTGATGGGGCTGAACCCCACGCGACTGACGCGGCTGGGCGTGCTGCGCATGTTCCAGATGACCCGCGTCTTCAACCGGGTAAGCGCCTACGACAACCTGATCGTATGCGGGCTGGCCATGGGCCTGGACGAGGCGGCCGCCAGCCGCCGCGCGCTGGAACTGCTGGACGAGCTCAAGCTGACCCACGTCATGCACCTGGACGCGGGGCAGTTGTCGGGCGGGCAAAAAAAGCTGCTGGAGTTCGGCGCCTGCTTCATGGCGCCGCCGCGCATCGCGCTGCTGGACGAACCCTTCGCCGCGGTGCACCCGGTCATGAAGGAAACCATGTCGGAATTCATCCGCCGCCGCAACCAGAGCGGCCAGACCTTCATCCTGGTCAGCCACGACATGCCGGTGGTGGTGGACCTGTGTGCGCGCTCGGTGTGCATGAACGCCGGCCGCGTGCTGGCCGACGGCCCCACGCAGCAGGTGCTGCGCGAACCCGCGGTGATCGAAGCCTATCTGGGCGAACCGGGACAAGAGGAGCAGGACCATGCCTGACACGCTGCTCGCCATGGAAGGCGTGACCGCGGGCTACATGGGCGACATCGACGTGCTGCGCAACGTCTCGCTCACGGTACAGGCCGGCCGCATCAGCGGCCTGATCGGCCTGAACGGCGCGGGCAAGTCCACGCTGATGAAAGCCATCTGCGGCTTCCTGCGACCCAAGTCCGGCCGCGTCACGCGCGCCGGACGCGATATCTCGGGCCAGCCGCCGCACCGCATGATCGACGACGGCCTCTGGTACATCCCGCAGGAATCCAGCCTGTTCCCCTACCTGACGGTGGAGGAGAACCTGCGCCTGCCGCTGGAGGGCCGGCGCAAGCGCTACGGCGACGTGCTGGAACCGCGCTTTACTGAAACGCTGGAGCGCTTTCCGGTGCTGAAGGAAAAGCTCAAGGACCAGGCCGGCAACCTGTCCGGCGGCCAGCAGAAGTCGCTGGAATTCGCCAAGGCCTATATGGTGCAGCCGCAGGTCTGCCTGATCGACGAACCCAGCATCGGGCTGGCGCCGCGCGTGGCGGCCGAAGTCTTCCAATGGATCCGCGCCTTCGCCGACGCCGGCATGGGCATCCTGCTGGTGGACCACAACGTGCGGCGCGTGGTGGCCATGTCCAACCACATCTACGTGCTGAGCCTGGGCGAAATCACCGCCTCCGGATCGCCCGAGGATTTTGCCGGCGACCTGCATGAACAGGTGCGCGAATGGCTGGGGATCAATTTCTGATGGCCGCCCACACCCTGATAGCGCAGCCTCTGGCCGCTGCGGCGTTCGCACCCTATGGCGAGGTCGTCAGCAGCGCCGGCCGCGCCGGCCGCTCGATCAATGCGGGCACCTCGCTGCGCGTGGAAATGGGCGAGCCCGATCTGCTGGACGCGGGCGGCCGGCCATCGCTGTCGGTATTCCGCGCGCAGGCGATCGCCCTGCCCTTTGCCGCCCGCATGCTGGAACGCCACAGGCTGGGCAGCCAGACCTTCCTGCCGCTGGCGGGCACGCCTTATGTGGTGTTGGTTGCGCTGGGCGCAGAGGCGCCGGACCTGGCCACGCTGCGCGCCTTCATGGCGGGCGCGGGCGTGGGCATCACGCTGCGTCGGGATGTCTGGCATCACCCCTTGATGGCGCTGGCGGACGGCGAATTCGCCGTGCTGGAACGCGCGGGCCCCACGGTGGATTGCGAAGTGATCGATCTGCCGGACGCGCCCTGGACCATCCAGGCCGCCTGAACTACGCCGTGCGCCGCCAGACGCTGGCCAGCCAGAGCTGCTGCTCGCGCGGCAGCCCCTGCGGCCGGTAGTAGTGTTCAAGTTCCTCGAAGCCGGCCGCCGTCAGCAGCGCGCTCCAGCCTTCCAGGTCATGGTAGGCGCCATAGCGCCCGCGGTTCCAGCCTTCCTGGTTGCCGCCGCGCGGGTTGGAGCTGAACAGCACGCCGCGCGGCTTGAGCGCGCCATGCAAGGCGCGCAGCACTTGCGGCAGCTCCTGGCCAGGCACGTGGAACAAGGCGGCGTTGGCAAAGATGCCGTCGAAGCGCGCCGGCGGCAGGGCAAGACGCAGAAAGTCCTGCTGCCAGACCTCGCAGCCAGTAGCCTGCCGCACCATCTCGACGAAGCGCGGCGTGCCGTCCAGGCCGACCGCGCGATGGCCCAGGGCCGCGAACGTTTTCAGGTCGCGGCCCGGCCCGCAGCCGAAATCCAGGATGTCGTAAGGAGGTTCGCCTTCGATGTGACGCAGGAGCGCCGCGATGTTCTGGCTGACGTCGTGGTCGCGCGTGCCGGCCTCGAACGAGTCCGCGTTCTCTTGGTAGTGCGCGACGGTCAGCGAACTGATCTTGGCGAGGTCTTCAGCGTCGAGTTTCATGGGGTGATTGTGCCGCAAAAAACAGCACGCGGCCGTGCCGGAAGCCGGCTCCGTCCGGCCGTCTGGCAACCGGGCGGATCCGTCTCAACCTGCGCAAGCTTCCCATGGGGTGTCAGACGCCTGACGAGCGCCAGCGCCAGACACCCTCACGACGCCCTGCCTCAGGCCGCCAGGCGGCCTTCGATGCTGGCCTTGGTGGCCGGCAGGTCTTCGGGCAGGCCCTGCTTGAGCTGGGCGAAGAGCTCCTGGTGCAATGCCAGTTCGTCGCGCCAGGCGGCGGCGTCCACCGACATGACCTGCTCGAACTTGTCCGGGCTGAACTCCAGGCCCGTCCAGTCGATGTCCTGGTAGCTCGGCGAAATGCCGAACACCTGGTCCACGCCCTTGGACTGGCCGTCGATGCGGCCCAGCATCCAGCGCAGCACGCGCATGTTGTCGCCGAACCCCGGCCAGACGAACTTGCCGTCCGGACCCTTGCGGAACCAGTTGACGCAGTAGATGCGCGGCAAGGTGGCGCCGGCGGCTTCCAGCTGTTTGCCCAGCTTCAGCCAGTGGCTGAAGTAGTCGCTCATGTTGTAGCCGCAGAACGGCAGCATGGCGAAGGGATCGCGGCGCACCACGCCCTGCTGGCCGGCAGCGGCGGCGGTGGTTTCCGAGCCCATGGTGGCGGCCATGTAGACGCCTTCGACCCAGTTGCGGGCTTCGGTGACCAGCGGCACGGTGGTGGAGCGGCGGCCACCGAAGATGAAGGCGTCGATGACCACGCCTTCGGGGTTCTCCCATTCGGGGTCGATGGACGGGCATTGCGCAGCCGGCGCGGTGAAGCGCGCGTTCGGGTGCGCCGCCTTGCGGCCGGTTTCGCGCGCAATGGCGGGCGTCCAGTCCTGGCCCTGCCAGTCGATCAGGTGCGCCGGCGGCTCGTCCGTCATGCCTTCCCACCAGACGTCGCCGTCATCGGTGAGCGCCACGTTGGTGAAGATGACGTTGGCCTTGAGCGTGGCCATGGCGTTGAAGTTGGTCTGCTCGCTGGTGCCCGGGGCCACGCCGAAGTAGCCGGCTTCCGGGTTGATGGCGTGCAGGCGACCGTCCTTGCCGGGTTTGATCCAGGCGATGTCGTCGCCGATGGTGGTGACCTTCCAGCCGTCCATGCCCTGGGGCGGGATCAGCATGGCGAAGTTGGTCTTGCCGCAGGCCGACGGGAAGGCGGCCGCCACGTGGTACTTGCGGCCCTTGGGCGAGGTCACGCCAAGGATCAGCATGTGTTCGGCCAGCCAGCCCTGGTCGCGGCCCATGGTGGACGCGATGCGCAGCGCGAAGCACTTCTTGCCCAGCAGCGCGTTGCCGCCGTAGCCCGAGCCGAAGCTCCAGATTTCGCGGGTCTTGGGGAAGTGGACGATGTACTTGGTCGGGTTGCACGGCCAGGCCACGTCGGCCTCGCCTGCGGCCAGCGGCTTGCCCACCGAATGCACACAGGGCACGAAGTCGCCGTCGGCGCCCAGCACGTCATAGACCTGCTTTCCCATGCGCGTCATGATGCGCATGTTCACGGCTACGTAGGGGCTGTCGGACAGTTCCACGCCCATGTGCGCGATGTCCGAACCCAGCGGGCCCATCGAGAACGGCACGACATACAGCGTGCGGCCGCGCATGGCGCCGTCGAACAGGCCGTTGAGCGTCTCGCGCATGGCGGCGGGTTCGGCCCAGTTGTTGGTCGGGCCGGCATCCTCGGCGCGATCGGAGCAAATGAAGGTGCGGTCCTCCACGCGGGCGACGTCGGAAGGATCCGAGCACGCCAGGAAGGAATTAGGCCGCTTGGCGGGGTTCAGCCTGCGCATGGTGCCCGCCTGGACCATCTGTTCGCACAGCCGGTCATATTCTTCCTGGGAACCGTCGCACCACACGACCTGGTCCGGCTTGGCCAGCGCCACAAAGCTGGCGACCCAGTCGATCAGGCCGCGGTGCTTCACATAGGCAGGCACGTTCAAGGCTGCCAATCCCCCATCCAAAGGCTTATTCATCGGGGTTTATCTCCATACTAGTAAGGCTAATGGTGATACGGCCCCAATTGGCATGGGGCCGTATCAATTTGCGCCATCATACTTGCAGCGGCTGGCTGCCCGTCAACCCATCCTCTTGGACGACATTGTCACCGGTTGAGACCGGTCAGGCGTAGCTGCCGTCGCGCAGCTCGCGGCGGATGATCTTGCCGGTGGCGGTGGTCGGCAAACTGGTTACAAAACGGATCGCGCGCGGATACTCGTGGGCCGCCAGGCGCTTGCGCACGTGGGCCTGCAGTTCCTTCACCAACGCGTCATCCCCTGCATAACCTTCGTTCAGCACCACATAGGCCATCACGATCTCGGTGCGCTGGGCGTCCGGCACGCCCACCACCGCGGCCATGCGCACGGCGGGGTGGCCGATCAGGCAGTCCTCGATGGGGCCGGGGCCGATGCGGTAGCCGGCGCTGGTGATGACGTCGTCGTTACGGCCGACGAAGCGGATGAAGCCCTGCGCGTCGCGCACGCCCTGGTCGCCGGTCAGAAGGTAGTCGCCCGCGAACTTTTCGGCGGTGGCCTCGGGGTTGTTCCAGTAGCCCAGGAACATGACGGGATCCGGGCGCAATACGCCGATGTTGCCCTCCTGTCCATCGGCCACTTCGACGCCCCGCTCATCCACAATAGCGACGCGGTGGCCCGGCGCAGCGCGGCCGATGGCGCCGATGCAGGGGTCGAACAGGGACGAGCAGGACGACACCAGCATGTTGCATTCGGTCTGGCCGTAGAACTCGTTGATGGTCACGCCCAGCACGCGCCGGCCCCAGTCTATGAGTTCCGCCCCCAGCGACTCGCCGCCGCTGGCGACCGAGCGCAGCGCCAGCGCGCCGGCGCCGGCCGGCAGCTCGGCGCCGCGCATCATCTTCAGCGCGGTGGGTGGCAGGAAGGTGTGGGTCACGCCATGGCGCGCCATCAGCTCGAAGGCGCTGGCGCCGTCGAACTTCTCGAAGCGGCGCGCCAGCACCGGCACGCCGTGGTGCCAGGACGGCAGCAGCACGTCCAGCAGGCCGCCGATCCAGGCCCAGTCGGCCGGCGTCCACATCAGCGCGGCATTCTCCGGGAAGAATTCGTGCGACATCTCCACGCCCGGCAGATGGCCCAGCAGCACCCGGTGCGCGTGCAGCGCGCCCTTGGGCTTGCCGGTGGTGCCCGACGTATAGATGATGACGGCCGGGTCGTCGGCCGCCGTCGCCACCGGCGTGTAATCCTCGGATTCCGCGGCCAGCGCAGCGTGAAAAGGCACGGCGTCGTCCGGGCAGTCCTGGTCGATGCAATAGACCACCTTCAGGTCGGGCAGGCCGGCGCGAATCTCGCGCAGCTTGCGGCAGCCTTCGGCGTCGGTCACCAGCGCGGCCGCGCCGCTGTTGGCCAGGCGGTACTGGATCGCGTCCACGCCGAACAGCGTGAACAAGGGCACAGCCACCGCGCCCATCTTGTAGACCGCGATATGGGTTACCGCCGTTTCGGGCGCCTGCGGCAGGTAGACGGCAACGCGGTCGCCGCGCTTGACGCCGTGGCGCTCCAGGCTGTGCGCCAGGCGGTTGGACAGCGTCTTGATCTGATCAAAGGTGTAGCGCGATTGCGCGCCGTCGCTCTGCTCGTAGATCAGCGCCAGCCGGCCGCTGCCATCGGCCCATTTGTCGCAGGCATCGACGCCGATGTTGTAGGCCGCAGGCACCTGCCATTGGAATTGGGACGCGAGCTGCGCGTAGGAATCGGCTCTGGACAGCATGGTTTGTCTCTGATGTTGTTGTCGAACGCGCCGGCGCCCGGCGCCAGCGATGTAACGTCTTGCCTCAAACTTGACCCTGGCTCAATAATAAGCCCCCGTCCCCCCGCAGCCTGTCTCTTATACACATCT
>NZ_QWFB01000062.1:0-105923 GCF_003576205.1 Achromobacter sp. K91
AGATGTGTATAAGAGACAGGTCGATGATAGGCGTGGCGCCGGGCATGGCCGCGGCGCAGTCCAGGCAGGGCGCCGTCACACCCGAGGCCCATGTGGACGAACGAATTTCGCTACAGAAGGGAGAGTTCCTCGCGGGCACCTGGGCCGCCGAATCCGGCGTGACCCTGGATCTTCTGGACAGCGCCGGGCAGCACGTACGCCGGCTGAGCGACGGCGAAAAGCCGGCCGGAGCCCTGATGCTGGTGGCGCCGGAAGATGGCCTCTACACCGTTCGCGCGCAGGGCCAGGGCCTGTTCCGCTGGGCCGTGACGGAACGCCTGCCCCTTGCGGAACAACGTGCGCCCGCGGCGGCGCTCGACAGCCCGCGCCTGACCGCGCTGGCGGCGACGCTGGCCGCGGGCGGCACGACGGATGCCTTTTGGGATGAGGTGGCGCAGCAAGGCACGCCGCTGGTCGAGGCCGTGGACGCCGGGCATGACCGCGTCACATTCCTGTGGCGCGGCGCCGAACGCAATGTGCGCCTGTTCGGCGGGCCGTCGTCGGACCATGCTCAGTTGGCGCGGCTGGGCAACTCCGATGTCTGGCATGCCAGCTTCGTCGTCCCCAGGTCCACGCGCCTGTCATATCGCCTGGCGCCCGATGTGCCCGAGCTTCCAGGCTCCGGCATGGCGCGGCGCCGCGCGATCCTGGCCACGGCGCAGGCCGATCCGCACAATCCCAAGGCATACCCGGCGCGCGGCGTCGACGCGTACCAGACCTATTCCATGCTGGAACTGGCGGAAGCGCCGCAGCAGCCCTGGGTCGAACCCCGCGCGGGTGTGCGGCAGGGAACGGTGGAGACCATGGAGCTGCGCAGCGATCTCATGCGCAACACGCGCAAGATCCACCTGTACCGTCCTGCTGGCTGGCAGTCTGGCGCAGCGGACAATCACGTGCTGGTGCTGTTCGACGCCGGCGCCTATCTGGGCCGCGTGCCCACGCCCACCATTCTGGACAACATGATCGCCGCAGGCGTCATTCCTCCGACGGCGGCGCTGCTCATCGACAACCCTACGGCGGAATCCCGCAGCCAGGAGTTGCCGCCCAACCCGGACTTTGCGGACTTCCTGGCGAAAGAGCTGATGCCGTGGGCGCGCAAGCAAGGCATCAGCGCGCCTGCCGCGCGCACGGTCATCGGCGGTTCCAGCTACGGCGGATTGGCATCGGCCTATGCGGCGTTGCGCCACCCCGAAGTGTTCGGCAACGTGCTCAGCCAATCAGGTTCCTATTGGTGGTCGCCGGCGGGCGAGGAGGACCAGTGGCTGACGCGGCAATTCGTCGCGGTGCGCAAGCTGCCGGTGCGCTTCTTCCTTGGCGCCGGCCTGTTCGAGTCCGGACGCGGCGGCCAGCCGGGCATCCTGGAGACCAACCGGCATCTGCGGGATGTGCTGCGTGCCAAGGGCTATCTGGTTACGCACCGCGAGGTGGCGGGCGGACATGATTACCTGGTCTGGCGCGGGACCTTGTCGGATGGCCTGCTGGATCTGATCGGCACTGGCAGGCAGGGGGGCGGATAAGCCCGGCTTGAAAGCTGGCAGGCCTGCTCAGGAGGCGTCTTCGGACGCCTCGCCGTGCTCATCCCACCAGTCGCCCAGCGCATCCAGCAGCGGCACCAGCGTCTTTCCCGATGGCGTGAGCGCGTACTCCACGCGCCGCGGATAGCCATCGAAATCAGTGCGCTGGACGATCCCGGCCAACTCCAGCTTGCGCAGCTCCAGCGTCAGCATCCGATGCGAGATGGTCGGATTGTCGCGGCGCAGATCGCTGAAACGCTTGGTGCCTTCCTTGAGGTAATAGACCAGCAGCGTCGGCCATCTGCCGCTCAGTATCTGCATGACTTCCTCGATGGGGCAACGCGAAACCAGGTCTTTCATGGGCGGGTCATGGTGACAAAAATGTGCGTAATTTACTTAGCCTAGCAGATCCGTAGAATTCAATCCGCTGCGCAGCGTGACCCTCATCTACGGAGAAAGAAATCTTGGAACCCATTCTTGTTTATGGCTTTCCGCTGGGAAGTTCCATGGGGCTCGTCGCTGCGCTGGAGTGGCTGGGCAAACCCTATCGCCTGTGCCGCGTGGACATGCTGAGCGAAATGCGTCTGCCCTCCTATGCGCGGATCAACGCGCGCCACGAGACGCCTGCATTCGTCAGCGAACAGGGCGCGGTTTTCACGGAAACCATGGCGATTGCGCGCTGGATCGAAAACCGTGATGACGAGCGCAGGATCAGCTTTGACCCGCTGTCGCCGGAATCCGACCGCATGCACCAGTTCATGGCTTTTCTGAACACTGGTTTCACCGCCGCCTTCACCCCGCATTGGGTCGCCCTGGAAATGGATCCGCCTGATCCGGCCTTGCAGAAAACGCTGCGGGAGTGGGGGGCGCAACGCGTCATAGAACGCCATGACAAGCTCGAAGCGATGCTGGGCGAGACTCCGTTCCTGATGGGCGATCGTCCGACTCTGGCGGACGCCGTGCTGGTGGGCGTTGCGCGCTGGCTGGATTTCCATGAGGTCGCTGCCCAGTCCCGCTGGCCCAGGCTGGCGGCGCTGCGGCAGCGGCTGGAAAGCGACCCGGCGGTCAAATATGCGATCTCGTTGGAAGAGGGAGCAAGCCCCGGTTATCCGGGACTGTGCCAGGGCCATGTGCCGCTGGAAACGCTGATCGCGACGTATGGAAAGTAGACGGCCGGCCGCATCCGGCGCACGGGCGGCAATGCCCCGCCGCTGTCCGTGCGCCGTCCTCGGGTCTTTGCCCCAGTAAGACCAAAGTCCCATGCGCGGCCCGCGGACGGTAGCTATCCTGCGGGCTTGCTGCCAAGGGCAGAGCACAGGAAGGGGTGGCTCATGAGTCTGATTCTGGGTAGGACAATACTGGACAAGGTGGAGACAAATCGGGTGCGGAGCAAGCCGGAGACGCTGGGGCAGTTCTTTTCCAAACCCGCCCCGCCGGTAGGTTGGCGCATAGGCAAGCTGAGGCCAGGCCAGTCTCTCTTGCTCTGGTCGTACAACCTCCAGGGCTTGATGGTCTGGATGGATAGTGCCGGTCCCGGCAGTCTGGGGTCCGTTCCGGGCACAGAGCGTTACGTTTCGACCTTTTTCGAGTACCGGCGCGCGCCCGAGAACGCGACCCTGCATGGCGCGAAGAACGTGGCGAAAGTCTGCTATGCCGCCAGCGTCGGGCTGCTTGTGGCCGAATGCCGCCAGTTGGTGCACCGTGGGGAGTTTCTGCCGGCCAGCCACTTGAGAGCTCTGCGCGAGGCACGACCTGCGAGGGACATGGGCATGGCGCGCTCCTGCCTGCTCGTGACGAAGCGGGAACCTGTTGCCAATGCCGCAGCCGCCACTCCAGAGGCCAATGAATTCGTTTCCACCACGGGCAACCCGAAGGAAATTGTCGAGAAAATCCAGTGGATGTCAGCACAGCCCTCGGGAAATTTTCTGGCAAGAACACGCTCCCCCGCGAAGCCGGGCTGACGCGGGTCGGGCCCGCAGTTTCAAGGTTGCGCCTAAGCCATTTCTCATCCAAAAGCAGGATGGAAATTTCTGATAATTTCAAAATACTACGACTAAAGTCCGATGTAGCCCCCGAAGGCCGGCGCTATTGTTCGCACCAGCAAAGCGCAGCGCTCGCTGTGCGGTACGAGTGGTTTCTTCGGAGAGGGTCATGTCCAATAGCTTGCAGAAATGGGTGGGCCGCAACCGCCCGCCGCGGGTTCAGATCACGTATGACGTTGAAACCGGCGACGCGATCGAGAAGCGTGAATTGCCGATGGTGGTGGGCGTGCTGGCGGATCTTTCGGGTCAGCCGGCCACGCCGCTGCCCAAGCTGAAAGAGCGCCGCTTCGTCGAGATCGACCGCGACAATTTCGACGAAATCCTGGGCAAGATCCGCCCGCGCCTGGACCTGTCCGTGCCCGACACCGCCAAGGGCGAAGGCAATCTGCGCATTGAGCTGAACTTCGAGAAGTTCGCCGACTTCCATCCCGAATCCCTGGTCGAGCAGGTGCCGCGGTTGTCCAAGCTGCTGGAGGCGCGGCATCAACTGCGCGACCTGCTGGCCAAGCTGGATGGCAATGACGAGCTGGACTCCATCCTTGAGCGCATCGTGCGCAGCACCGAGGAGCTCAAGGCCGTCAAGAGCGAAGCGCAGGCTGGCGGGACGGCCGGCGATGTGGCCGAACCGGCCGCAACGGCGCCGTCGGCCTAACGCGGACAGCAACGTCAGCGCGCGCAGGGCAGGCCTTGCGCCGAAGCCGCGCGCGGGCAATTTCAATTCTCAGGGTGACGAACATGGCAAGCAAACAGACGGCCGATACGGCGGCGGTTGGAGGCAACGCAACGCAGGAAGCGGCGCAGGCGGGCAAACTCAGCCTGCTGGACCGCATCGTGCAGGAAGGCAATATGGCGGTGGAGCCGTCGCAGAATTCCTACGCGAAGAAACTGCTCGGGCAGCTGGCGTCCCAGATCCTGGACGAAGGCATGCGCACCAGCCCGGACAAGTCGGTGGTGGCGATGATCAATGAGCGCGTGGCGGAAATCGACCGTCTGCTGACGGATCAGCTGAACGCCATCATGCATGCGCCGGACTTCCAGGCGCTCGAAGCATCGTGGACCGGCTTGCACGATATGGTCCATGGCACCGAGACGAGCTCGCGGCTGAAGCTGCGGCTGTTGAACGTCAAGAAGAAGGAATTGCTGAAAGACCTGGAGTCGGCCGTCGATCACGACATGAGCCTGCTCTTCAAAAAGGTCTATGAAGACGAGTACGGCACGTTCGGCGGCAGTCCGTATTCCGTGCTGATAGGCGATTACGCATTTGGCCGGCATCCGCAGGATCTGGCGCTACTGGAACGCATCTCCAAGGTCGCGGCCGCCGCGCACGCGCCGTTCATCGCCTCTGCCGCGCCCAGCCTTTTCGACCTGAAATCGTACACGGACCTCGGCGTCACGCGCGATCTCTCCAAGGTCTTCGAAAGCGCCGAGCTCGCCATGTGGCGCAGCTTCCGCGAGTCGGAGGATTCCCGCTACGTGGCGCTGGTGCTGCCGTCCTATGCGGCGCGCCTGCCCTACGGCGCCAAGACCAAGCCGGTCGATACGTTCAACTTCGAAGAGGACGTCGACGGCTCGGATCACAGCAAGTATCTGTGGGCGAATTCCGCCTACCAGCTGGGTCTGCGCATCACCGACGCGTTCGCCAAGTACAGCTGGTCGACCGCGATCCGCGGGGTGGAAGGCGGCGGCAAGGTGGAGAGCATCGCCGCGCATGCCTACAAGACCGATGAAGGCGACATCGCGCTCAAGTGCCCGACGGAAGTGACGATCACGGACCGCCGCGAAAAGGAACTCAGCGACCTGGGGTTCATTGCGTTCGTGAACGCCAAGGGCTCGAACCAGGCCACGTTCTTCGGCAGCCAGACGGCAAACAAGCCCAAGGTCTACAACAAGGATGCCGCCAATGCCAATGCGCAGCTGTCATCACGCCTGCCGTTCGTGCTTGCCGCGTCGCGGTTTGCGCATTACATCAAGGTGATGATGCGCGACAAGGTGGGCAGCTTCCAGTCGCGTACGGACGTCGAGAACTATCTGAACAACTGGATTGCGGACTACGTGCTGATCAACCCCTCGGCCTCGCAGGAACAGAAGGCCAGCTATCCGCTGGGCGAGGCGCGCGTCGACGTCACGGAGGTGCCCGGAAAGCCCGGCGCGTACCGCGCCACCTGCTTCATCAAGCCTCATTTCCAGATGGAAGAGCTGACCGCGTCCATCCGCCTGGTGGCAGACCTGCCGGCCGCGGCTGCCTGAACTTTCGAACCGCGCGCCGCCAGCCGGCGGCGCACGCCAACCGAATCCTCTTCGAACACGGAATTCCATGGATACCATCCTGCTCAAGATCAACAACATCAAAGGCAACTCCACTCTGGACGGCCATGCCGACGCGATCATCCTCTTGGGCGCCTCGCATGGCGTGATGTTGCCGATGTCGATGGACATGGCCAACACCGAGCGCGCCCTGGGCCGGCCCAGCTTCTCGGAAATGGCGTTTACCAAGGTAATGGACCAGTCCACGCCCGCGCTATACAACGCGTGCGCGTCCGGCGCCAAGCTGAACGACGCGACCATACTCATCGGCCGCAACGAGAGCGGGTCGTTCCTGTTGCACGTGAAGTACGTACTGGGCAATGCGATGGTCTCGTCCATCAACTCCGCGCTGGGCGAGGGCGGCGGCAGCGACAGCTTCACGTTGTGCTTCAGCAAGCTCTCCATCGAATACACCCAGCAGGCCACCGCCGGCAACAAGGCTGGCACGGCATCGTTCGGCTGGGACCTGGCGACGAACAAGTCCACCGCCGCGCCCAAGAAGTAATGCCGGACGCCGCTCCCGCATGGGCGGGAGCGGCGCCGGTGCACGTACAGGAACGCCCGCAACATGCCGACCGATACCCTTTATTCGCCCGTGCCCTTGTTTGACCGCCTGGCGGCTGATGCGGAGTCGCAACTGGCGGGGGCCGACGCGCAGAGACTGGCGGTGGCCAGGGACCTGGAGCGCCTGCTGAACACGCGTTCGCGCCTGGATTTCGAGGCCTTTTCACGCTCGGCGGCAACGGTGGTCGACTACGGCGTGCCCGACTACTCGGCGCGGTCGCCGGTGTCGGCGTCGGATCGCGAGGCCGTCGCTGCTGTAGTCAAGCAGGCCATCGCCCTTTATGAACCCCGCCTGTCCAATGTGTCGGTGGACATGGCGCCCGCCGCGAACGGGATAGGCCCATGCCGGCTGGAGATCCGGGCCGACATGCGGATCGGCGGCGCGGTGAACCACGTGGCATTCGAACTGCTGGCAGGCGCGCAGAGCGGGACGGGGGGCGGGTCATGACCGATCTGGCGTCCGATGGCATCCTGCAGTACTACAAGCGCGAGCTGTCCTATCTGCGCAATCAGGGGGCGGACTTCGCGCTGCGCTATCCCAAGGTGGCATCCCGGCTGGCGCTGCACGGCACGGAATCGCCAGATCCGCATACCGAACGCCTGATAGAAGCCACTGCGTTCCTGGCGGCCCGGGTGCACCGCGACCTGGATCAGGAGTTTCCCCAGATCGCCGCCGCGATGCTGGACAACGTCTGTCCGACGCTGGTGCAGCCCATCCCGTCGATGACCGTGGTGCAGCTGGCTCTGGACGGCAGCCAGGGAAAAGTGACGGCCGGACTGCCCGTGCCGCGGCATAGCGGCCTGGCGGCGCGGACCGAGGCCGGCGAACTTTGCCGGTTCCGCACCGCCTGGGATGCCACGCTGTGGCCCTTGAGGATAGGAAGCGCCGGCTTCTCTGAAGACCAGGCTTTGCGCCTGGAGCTGGAAAGCGATTCCGGCGTGGAACTGTCGGAGCTGGAAATCCGCACACTGCGCATCCACCTGCAGGGCGACTGGATGGTGACGATGCCGCTGTACGAGTTGCTGGCGGCGGGCGTGGCCGGCATATCGCTCTATGCCGAAGGGGGCGGCGTTGTGCCGCTGCCGTTGACGGCCTGGCGGGAAGTGGGATATGCGCCGGAAGAGAGCGTATTGCCGCAGCCGCCGAATGGATTGCCGGCGCACGGCCTGATGCAGGAGTACTTCGCATTTCCGCGCAAGTTCCATTTCTTTGACCTGGATTTGCCGCGGGGGCTGCCGTTCAAGGGGCGCCGTTGCCAGATCGCGCTGCACCTGGACAGGCAGGCTCGCGGCCTGGGCGCGATAGGCGCCCAGCATTTCCGCCTGGGTTGCACGCCGGTGATCAACCTGTACGCGCAGACCAGCGAACCGGTCACGATCGACGATAGCCATTACGAATATCGCCTGGTGGCCGACAAGCGCCGTGACGAGACGACGGAAGTGCATTCGGTGCTGTCCGTGATCCTGTCTGATCCGGCGGCCGAGCGCTCGATTCCCGTGCCCAGCTATGCGGAGGTCGAGCACGCGGACGCCGCTCGCGGTACGTTGTTCTGGTCTGCCCGAAGGGAACACAGTCTGCGTGACCGCGTAAGCGGCACCGACATGTTCCTGAGCTTCGTGGATGCCCGCAACGAGATTCGCCGGCCCGTTGAACCCGTGGTCTACGCCAATCTGCTTTGCACCAACCGGCGCCTTGCCGAGCAGGTGCCAGTGGGCGCCCGCATGGTGTTCGAACGTGTGGCGCAGAACGTATCGGTGCAATGCCTGTACGAGCCCACCGCGCAGCGCAACCCGCCCTTGGGCGGCGACGCGCTGTGGCGCCTGGTGTCGCTGCTGACGTTGAATCAGCAGTCGCTGGTGGAGTCATCGACCGGACACAAACGCCTGCAGCAGATCCTGCAGTTGTTCGCGTCCGGCAGCACGCGTGAGCAGGATCTGATCCGCGGCCTCAAGGGCGTCAGTGCGCGCCCAGTCACGGCGCATGTGGGCAAGGAGGCCTGGCGCGGCTTCTGCCACGGCATGGAAGTCACGGTGGAGTTCGACGCCGATGCGTTCGTGGGAGGATCGCCGCTGCTGCTGGGCGCAGTGCTGGCGCGGTTCTTTGCGATGTATACATCGGTCAATTCGTTCGTGCGGCTGGCGGTGCGCCGGGGCGACGAAATATGGAAGCAGTGGCAGCCCATGACGGGCTACCAGCAATCGCTATGATCGCCCGGCTGCTCTCCCGCCCGCAACGCTACAACCTGTTCCAGGCGATCGCCCTGCTGGAGCGCGCGACGCCAGCGGCCGCGCCGCTGGGCCGCGGAAATGGCGACGGCGAGGCTGTGCGCCTGCACGGGCATGTGTCGGTCGCGTTCGAGGCCAGCGACGTGCGTGCCATCGCCCGGAAGCAGGATGCGGGGCGTTGGGGCGAGGCCATGCAGACACGCTACGCCTTGACTACGCCGGTGATGACACTTGCCGGCGCCAGCAGTCCGCTGCCCTTGGCGTACACCGAACTGGTGCTGCAGCGCCGGGCGTCGCGGGATCACGCCACCGCAGATTTCCTGGATATCTTCAACCACCGCTTCCTGTCCTTCTTCTACCGAAGCCGCAAGAAGCACGCGCTGGGCCTTAACGCGTCCGCGCCGCATGCGTCGGCGCTGGTGGGCTGCCTGGATGCGCTGAGCGACCTGGGCTATGCCCGCGACGAGGCCGGTCCGCAAGGCCAGCGCCTGTGGGTCAGGCACGCCGGTCTGCTGGGCGTGGCGACGCGATCGATGACCGGGCTGCTGGCGTTGCTGGCGGACCGTCTGGGCTTGAAGGTGCTGGGCCGGCAATTCATCGGGCAATGGCGGACGCTGGACGCGAAGGATCATTCGCGCCTGGGCGGAAAGGGGTTGGCGTTGAATGCGTCGCGGGCGCTGGGCCGCCGGGTATGGGACCAGGGGGCCGGGATCCGTATTGAATTCCTGGACCTGAGTCCCGCCCGGTTCGAGCGCCTGTTACCCGGGGGCGCGGACCACGAACTGGCGCTGTGGCTGATCCGCAGTCACCTCCGGAGAGACCTGAATGTGGATTTCGTGCTGCACGCGCAGCCGCGCGCCGGTGCGTGCGTGCTGGGCGGCGCGGCAGCAGCCCGGCTGGGGTGGACCAGCTGGGCCACCGCTAAGCGGCAGACCCTCGCTCCGGCGCCGGTGCGCCTGACGGCGCGCATGGCGTCCGCTTCCCCATTGGCCAACCGTACATAAGGCAAATCCGGCATGGATATCGACATCCGCACGCTGCTGGCCCGGCTCAACCCGGTCTGCAAGCACGCGATGGAACTGGCGGCGCAGCAGTGCGTGCGCCAGACCCATTACAACGTGGATGTCGAGCCCCTGCTGCTGACGCTGCTGGAAACCGCCGCTCCCGATCTGAAAGCGGTGCTGGATCATTACCAGATCCGGGCGGAAGACGTGTCGGCGCAATTGCAGCGCGCGCAGGAGCAATTCAAGCGGGGCAACGGCCGCACTCCGTCCTTGTCGCCGAATTTCCCTCCCATGTTCCAGGAGGCATGGCTGCTCAGCTCGATGCTGCTGGGGCAGCAGCAGATCCGGTCCGGCACCCTGCTGCTGGCGTTGCTGGAGGTCGACAGCCTGCGCGGATTGCTGCTGGAGTCGGCGCCGGGATTGCTGAACATCTCCCGGGCCGACTTGCGAGCGGCATTGCCGTCCATCCTGGCGGGCAGCGCGGAAGACGCGGGAACCTCGTCTCCGACGTCCGGGCCGGGAGCCGCGGGCTTGCCCGCCGGCGGCGCGCCTGTCATGCCGACGCCGGGCGAGGGCGGGACGCGCCAATCGGCGCTGGAGCTGTATACGATCGACCTGACGGCCCTGGCGCGCGAAGGGGCGATCGACCCGGTGCGTGGCAGGGATGCGGAAATCCGGCAGTTGGTCGACGTGCTGCTGCGCCGCCGGCAGAACAATCCCATTCTTACAGGCGAGGCCGGCGTGGGCAAGACCGCCGTGGTTGAGGGCTTTGCGCAGCGCATCGTGCAAGGCGACGTGCCTCCGGCCTTGTGCAATGTATCGGTCCGCTCCCTGGACCTGGCGCTGCTGCAGGCCGGGGCGGGCGTGCGCGGCGAATTCGAGAACCGGCTGAAATCGGTGATCAGTGAAGTGAAGGCGTCGGCGACGCCGGTCATCCTGTTCATCGACGAGGCCCACCAGTTGATAGGCGCGGGCGGCAGCGAAGGGCAGGGCGACGCCGCCAATCTGCTCAAGCCGGCCTTGGCGCGCGGCGAATTGCGCACCATCGCCGCCACGACCTGGGCCGAATACAAGCGTTACGTCGAGCGGGATCCGGCGTTGGCAAGGCGCTTTCAGGTCGTCAAGGTGGAAGAACCCACCGAGGCGGCGGCCGTCGAAATGCTGCGCGGCATGGTGCAACGGCTGGAGGCCCATCATGGCGTCGAGATCCTGGATGCTGCGGTCAGGGACGCCGTGAAGCTGTCGCACCGCTATATCTCCGGCCGGCAGTTGCCGGACAAGGCGATCAGCGTGCTGGATACGGCTTGCGCCAGGGTGGCGATCGGCCAGAGCGCGGAGCCGGAAGAAATCGAGGCCCTTGGGCGCGCTATAGAGGCGGCCGAGAACCAGCTGCGCATACTGCGCCACGAGGCCGCCACGGGCACGGACCGTCATGACGCGATCGCGGCGACGCAGCGTCAGATAGAGGATCAACGCGAACAGCACCGCCGACTGGGAGAGAAGTTGGCAGCCGAACGCAGCGCGGTGGCTGAAATCCTGACTTGGCGCCGCCGTATCGCCGACCGCGTCGTGGCCGGCAGCGACAAGGCGGCGGACGAAGAGGACCTGGACGCGTTGACCGCCAATCTGACCCGCCTGGAAAAAGGCCTTGAGGCAGTGCAGAACGACGAGCCCATCGTGCCGGTGTGCGTGGACTCTTCGGTCGTGGCGAAAGTGATTTCCGGCTGGACCGGCATTCCGGTGGGCCGGATGCTGGCCGATGAGCTGCACACCGTGCTGTATCTGCAGGAGAAACTGTCCGGACGCATCGTGGGACAGGACGAAGCCCTGGACGCCATCGCCCGGCGCATCCGTACTTTCCGCGCGGACCTGGACGATCCTGGCAAACCGGTGGGCGTGTTCCTGCTGCTGGGTCCCAGCGGCGTCGGCAAGACCGAGACCGCGTGCGCGCTGGCCGATACCTTGTACGGCGGCGAGCGCAACATGATCACCATCAATATGTCGGAGTTCCAGGAAGCGCATAGCGTTTCCGGCCTGAAAGGCGCGCCGCCAGGATATGTGGGATACGGCCGCGGGGGCGTGCTGACCGAAGCGGTGCGGCGCCGTCCCTACAGCGTCGTGCTGTTGGACGAAATGGAGAAGGCGCATCCCGACGTGCTCGAGCTCTTTTTCCAGGTGTTCGACAAAGGGACCATGGAGGACGGCGAGGGCGTTTCCATCGACTTCAAGAACACCCTGATCCTGTTGACGTCGAATGCGTCGCAGGACGTCATCACCGATGCCTGCCGGGACGGGGCGCGGCCCTCCCCAGAGGCCCTGACCGAGCGTTTGCGCGCCCCGTTGTTGCGGCAGTTCAGCCCGGCGTTCCTGGGCCGCCTGGTGATGGTTCCCTACTACCCGTTGGGGGATAGCCAGATCAATGCCATTGTCAATCTGAAGCTGGAACGCCTGGCCCGGCGTTTCGCGCGCAACCACCACGCGAACCTGAGCTGGGACGACGCCGTGGCGCAGTCGATCGCGGCGCGTTGCAAGGAAGTGGACAGCGGGGCGCGCAATGTGGACCATATCCTGACGCAGGCGGTGTTGCCGGAGCTGGCGCGCCAGGTGCTGGAACGCATTTCCGTGGCCGCGCCGTTCGGCGGCGTCCATCTGGGCCTGACGCCCGCGGGTGCGATCGATTTCCGATTCCGCGACGCGGAGACCGGATAAGCCCATGGCCGCCGATCAGACCCAAGCCCACTGGTTTGCCTCGGTATCCACGCCGTTCGGCAAGGACGTCCTGTTGCTGGAATCCTTCAGCGGGCGCGAGGCGATGTCGGAGCTGTTCCGGTTCGATCTCAGAATGAGGTCGGCCAACAAGGCGCTGGATGCGAGAGCGATCGTCGGCAAGGCCGTCACGGTGACATTGCAGCGCCCGCGTCAGCGGCCTCGGCACTTCAACGGAATCGTCACGCGCTTCGTGCACCTGGGCGCGGACCGCGGGCATGCCTACTACCTGGCAGAACTGCAGCCGCGCCTGTGGCTGCTGACGCTGGGGCGGGACCGTGCCATACACCAGAACAAGACCGCGTTGGACATCGTCAAGGAAACGCTGGGACGCTACGAGGTGGCATTCGAGACCCGGCTGGGAGCGGGCGCCTATCCGCGGCGTCCCTATTGCGTGCAGTACGACGAAAGCCCATTCGACTTTATTTCCCGCCTGATGGAAGAAGAGGGAATCTTCTATTTCTTCGACGGCGCCGATGGCAGGCATACGCTGGTGCTGGCCGACAGCCCCGCCGCGCATTCCGTGAATGCGCATGCCGCCCGCCTGCAGTGCGCGCTGGACAAGGACGATGGGGCGGACCCGGACCGCGTGCATGCGTTCGAGATGGCGCACGGCATCGTGGCGCCGGGGCATGTGCTGGCGGACTATGACTATCTCACGGCGAGCACTTCCCTTGCCGCATCGCGCAAGCCGGCGCTGTTGCCCGACGCCCGGCACTATGTCTATCCCGGCAAGTACGCCGACGCCGCGGACGGCGACCGCAAGGCCGCCATCAGGCTGGCCGCGCAACAGGCCGACGGGCAGGTGGGCAGCGGCGTCAGCGGATGCCATGGCCTGTCGGCCGGTTCCCGCTTTGAACTGGCCGGTCACCCGGACAGCGCTCTGAATGTGTCCTACGTTCTGCGGGCCGTCACGCACGACGCGACCCAGGAGGGATACCGGAACCGCTTTGACGTGCTGCCGGAGGCCGTGCCGTTCCGTCCCAGGCCTGTGACGCCCCGGCCCATGGTCACCGGGACGCATACCGCCCAGGTGGTAGGGCTGGCGGGTGAAGAGATATGGACCGACGCGCATGGGCGGGTGAAGCTGAAGTTCCATTGGGATGACGGCCCCGCGCGCGACCAGGACAGCTCCTGCTGGGTACGGGTATCGCAGAGTGTGGCGGGGCAGGGGTGGGGGCATTGGTTCCTGCCCCGAGTCGGCCAGGAGGTGGTGGTGAGTTACGTCGACGGCGACCCCGACCGGCCGCTGGTGACGGGTACGGTCTACAACAAGCAGCAGACCTTGCCCGTGCAGCTGCCGGCGGAGCAAACGCAGAGCGTCATGCGGTCGCGCTCGTCCAAGCGGGGCGTGGCGGGCAATGAGATCCGCATGGAGGACAAACTCGATGCGGAAGAACTGTACTTGCATGCGCAGAAGGACATGCGGGTCGTCATCGAGGACGCGCTTGAGACGGAGGTTGGCGGTAATGAAAGCCGCATCGTCAAGCGGGGAGACCGCCGCATCGAGGTACAGAAGGGTAAGGAATCGCATGTGGTGCAGGGTGTGCGCAGCGTCGAGGTCCATGGCGAGGAAACGCACGCCAACCGGGCGGCATTTACTCAGGACGTGGCCGGCAATTACACGCTGAAAGTCAGCGGCAATCTTGTCATCGACGTCACAGGCTCCATCAGCATCAAAAGCGCGTCGACGCTGACCGCGCAAGCCGCAACCACGCTGAGCAACAAGGCGCTGACGATCGAACACAAGGCGACGGCGACGCAGACCGTCGATGGCGGCGGCCTGCTGGCGCTCAAGGGCGGCCTGGTCAAGATCAACTGAGGCGCGCCATGCATAGCTCCGATACCTCCTTGCCCGAGATCCAGATCATGGAAGAGCTGGACGAGGCCGGCCGCCTCTCGGCGCGCAGTTCCTGGCAGGCCGGCGTGGCGCAAGGCCCGATGACGCGATATGGCGCTGACGGAGAAGTGTTGCTGCAGGCGGAGTTCCGGCAGGGCCGCCTGTCCGGCTCGCTGCGGATACACGACGAATTTGGCGCGTTGCTGCGTGTAGCGTCTTACGCCGAGGGCAGGTTGCATGGCGAAGCGCTGTCCTATCGCGATGGCAAGCTGGCGTCGCGCCAGCAGTATGAGCTCGGGCTATTGCACGGGCCCTGCGTGGCATATGCGCAGTCGGGCCTGGAGACGTTGCGGCAGACCTACCTGATGGGCAGGCTCGATGGCATGGCCGAATACCTGCAAGATGGTGTCGTGGTCCGCCGCGAAAGCTATCGCCTGGGCCTCCTGGATGGCGAAACGCGTGACTACGCTGCGGACGGCACGCTGTTGGCAGCGTCTCCGTACCGCGCGGGGGTATTGCACGGCATCGCCCGCCGTTACGCGCCTGATGGCGCTGCGCTGGCCGAGCGCCGTTACGTGAATGGTGCGCCGGAGCAGCCTTGGCGCCGCTTGGAGCCGGCAGACTCCGAACCGTCATCTCCCACTTTCGGCGCGCGCCTGGAAAAGTGGATCAGAGGATAGCCATGGCCCTGCAAGTGACCGCGGGTTCGGCCCTGATGTGCAGCTTTGGCGCGGCGCCGTCCGTGCTGAATGTAATGCCTGCGGGCGTGCTGGCGGGGGCGTTGCCCGCTGCCACGATCATGGACCATGCGCCAGTCGCCAATGTGGCGCCTTTCGGCATGTGCAGTTGCCTGGGCAATCCGGCGGTTGCCGCGGCCACCGCCGCGGCCTTGGGCGCCTTGACGCCCATGCCCTGCATGCCCGCTACGCCCGGCCCCTGGCTGCCCGGTTCACCCACCGTGCTGATCGGCGGCAAGCCCGCCTTGCAGGACGCGTCGATGCTGCTCTGCACCTGGGGCGGACTGATCCGGATCACGGCGCCCGCGCAGGTCACGACTTTGGTTCCCTGAGGATGTGAACGCATGTCTTACGTATTCTCCCTGACTCCCCGCATGTTGACCGTCACGCTGGCCTGCGCCGTCCTGCTCTGCGTGCTGCTGTTCCTGCTGGGCTTCCAGATCGGAGCCCGCCTGTCGGAACCGCCAGCCGCGCCGCCGGGTATCGCCGCCGCCGCGCCCGCCACCGTAGAGGCCGCGGCGCCCAAGGCGGACCGCCATGACTGAGTTCCCCGCTTCTTCCTTTTGGCTACTGACAGGCCGGAGCCTTGCATGTTGCACCTATTGAAAACCCTGTTCCGGTCCGTTCGTCTCGCCGTGCTGGCGACGTTCTTCTGCGCGGCATCGGCCATGTCCTGGGGCGCGGCCGCTCAGGCGCAGACCGGCGTGGTGCGGATGGACAACGGCGCCCTGCTGGCGCCTGAGTTTGCCCGGATCATCAACCGGGGGGAACTGGTGGTCGCATTGCTGGGCGTGGACCAGCCGCCGTTCTTCGAAGAACGGAATGGAAAGCTGAGTGGCTTTGACGTGGATTTCGCGCGGGAGATCGCGCAGAAGCTGGGAGTGCGGGTGCGCTTCAACCGCCAGGCCCAGACCTTCGACGGCGTGGTGACCCTGCTGGCCGAAGGCCAGGCGGACCTTGCCATCAGCAAGCTGTCGCGCACGCTATCGCGGGCGCGGGTCGTCAGCTTCAGCGCGCCATACCTGTCGCTCAAGCGCGCCCTGCTGCTCAATCGCGTCAAGTTCGCGCAACTGGCGCGGGGCCGCTCGGTGCCGGAGGTGATACGCGCCTATACCGGCACGATCGGCGTGGTGGCCAAATCCTCTTATGCCGATTACGTGACGGCCAACTTTCCGCAGGCCGATGTGCGGCAATACCCCACCTGGCAGGCCGTGCTGGCCGCGCTGGACAGCGGAGAGGTCACCGCCGCCTATCGTGACGAATTCGAGGTCAAGCGCGTGCTGAAGATCGATCCCACGGCTTCGCTGCGGTTGCGGGTCGTGACGCTGCAGGATCTGGAGGACACGCTCGGCATGGCCGTCAATGCATCGGACCAGGCGCTGCTGGGCTTTATCAACCTGTACCTGGCGGACCGCAGCGAGCGGTTCGACGTCAACGTGGTCTTGCAGGCCACCAATCACTGAGGCAGGCGCAAGCTGGACCATCATGACTCTGAAACGACTCTACGCGATCGTCCTCAATCCCTGGCTGGTGCTGGGCAGCCTGGTGCTGGGCGGCCTTGCCGGGCTTTACCTGCCGGCATTTTCCCGCAGCCTGTCGCTGATCGGCGAGGTGTACGTCGATTTCCTGAAGATGACGACCTTGCCGTTCATGATCTCGGCGGTGATATTCAGCCTGCAGCGCCTGTTTCGCGACGGCGGCGCATCGCGTCTTTTTCTGCGCGTGCTGGCGGTCTTCGCCGGCACCGCCGCGCTGGTGGCCTTGGTCGGGGCGGCCGTGCTGCTCATCCTGAACCCCGGCGCCGACCTGTCCAGCGCGACATTGCAGGCATTCGGCCTCATCGTCGGCAGCGATTCCGCCTCCAGCGTCACTGTGATGAATCTGTACGGCGCCGATGTGCCCGCCAAGACCCTGACCCTGGCCGACCTGCTCGGCAGCCTGGTGCCGACCAATATCTTCGCCGCGCTGGCCAGCGGCGACGCCTTGAAGTCGCTGGTGTTCGCGTTGCTGTTCGGGATCGCGGTGGGCTATGTGCCTGAGCGCATTTCGGTAGGCTTGAGCCAGGTGCTCGAGACCGTGTATTGCGCTTGCCAGAAGCTGATGCACTGGCTCAGCCTGCCCCTGCCTCTGATCCTGTTCTGCATGAGCGCCTCGCAGATGGCCAAGTCTGGCATCGAGCCGCTGCAGGCGATGACACAGTTCGTTCTGGCCTTTTTTGCGGTGGCCGTGCTGCTGTTGTCGCTGGCGGTGGTAGTCATCTGGAAGCGTTCGAACCAGCCGCTGTCCGTGACGCTGGAAGCCCTGCGCGCGCCGTTCGCGCTGGCGCTGGCGACGCGCAACAGCGCGGCCTGCATGCCGAGCATGATCGAAAGCCTGGCCGACAAGCTCGGATTCGCCCGGGCGCGGGTGGAACTGCTTGTGCCTCTGGCCGTGTCGTTGCTGCGGGTCGGGCCGATGGTCTATTACGTATGCGCCACGCTGTTCATTGCGCAGCTGTATGGACGCCCGCTGGGCGTGGGCGAGGTGGCCACGGTGTTGCTGGTGTCGGTGCTGGCCGGCTTTGCGTCGGCCGGCATGACGGGCTTGGTGACCGTGTCGCTCATCGGGATCACCTGCGCCTATCTGGGGTTGCCGTTCGAGGCCGCCTTCATTCTCTTCCTGGCCATCGATCCGCTATGCGACATGTTGCGCACCCTGATCCTGGTGATCGGCAACTCGGCGGCGGTGTCGGTTATTTGCCCGCGGCCTCTGCGGGTATAGGAGGCCGCGATGACGATGATCGGAGTGCTTGGGGGCATGGGGCCATTGGCGACGGTGGACTTCATGGGACGCATTGTTCGCCTGACACAGGGCGCGCGCGACCAGGATCATCTGCCCATGGTGGTGGCGAACCTGCCGCATACGCCAGACCGTTCTTCCGCGATCCTGGGGGATGGCCTGGATCCGTTGCCGGCGTTGTACGCGGGCGTGGACCTGCTCAATCGCAGCGGCGTCGGATTGCTGGTGGTGCCGTGCAACTCGGCACACCACTGGTACCAGCAAATGCAGCGGCGCAGCGCGGCGCCCATGTTGCATATCGGCGAGGTTTGCGCCGACGCCGTGCCGCAAGGCGGCAAGGTCGCGGTGCTGGCCACGCGCGGCACGCTGGTGTCGGGCTTCTACCAGGCGAGCCTGCGCGAACGAGGTATCGATTTCCTGGTGCCGGGCGCCGTGGAGCAGGCGCGGATCACCGCCTGCATCGCGCAGGTCAAGGCGGGAGACCTGGCGGCGGCTGCAAGCCTGCTGGAACTGGCGTTGCGGCAGCTCGAAGCCGGCGGGGCGACGGCGGCCGTGATGGGGTGCACCGAGATTCCCTTGGCTGCGGGGGCGATCGCGCACGCGCCCATGCCGCTGATCGACAGCACGCAGGAGCTGGCGGCGGCAACCGTCCGCTATGCGTTGACGCGCGGTTGGAACGTGTCCGCATGAGTGCCTTGAACCGCCTCTCCGGCAGCACCGTATTGCTGGCCTTCTGCATGGCGACCGGGGCGTTGGCGGGCGTCATGGCGCAGCCGTTGGGGCACGCCGCCTACCTGGTCGGCAAGCTTTATCTGGTGGTGGTGAACATGGCCGCCATGCCCTTGCTGGTGGTGGCGATCTTCTTCGGTTTGCGCCAGGTGCTGGATATGCCGCGCCCGGGCAGGCGGATTGCGCTGACCGCGGCCCTGGCGGTGGCGCTGGTGGGCGCGTGCGCCGTGAGCGGCACCCTGCTGGGCGCGGCCGTCATGCCGGGCAAGCACCTGAGCCCGCAGGAACATGCCCAGTTGGGCGAGCTGGTCTGGAGCGAGGGCAATGCGCTGTCCGAGAACAGCGTCAGCCTGATGGAATCGCCGGATGCCGGCGCGGCAATGGGCGATGGCGCATCGCGGCGGGAGAGCGTGATGCGTGGGCTGCTGCCCGACAACTTCTTTCGCGTGCTGGCGCAGGGGAACACGCTGGGAATTCTGGTGGCGACGCTGTTGTTCGGGTTGGCCTTCGCTTCGTTGTCGCGCGAGCGTACCGCGTTGCTCGATGGAATCTTTGAAAGCTCGTACCGGGCGTTGGGGATCATCATCGACCGGGCAAATCTGCTGATTCCGGTCCTGGCGTTTGGCGCCAGCGCGTATCTGACGTCGAGCGCGCAGGCGGCCACGCTGGGCGCCATGGGCGGCTTCCTGTTGTGCTTCATGTTGTCGGCGATCGTGCTGTCGATCGCGGCGATGGCCGTCATATCGGCCCGCGCAGGCCTGCCGTTCCTGTCCGTGTTGGCGGAGATGAAAGGACCGCTGCTGGTCGGGCTGGCCTCCGGCAGCGCGACAGCGCCAGTTCCGCACGCCATCGAAGTCATGAGCGCGCGCCTGGGATTCAGCCGCGGCGTGGCTGAGCTTGCCTTGCCCTTCGGTGCGGTATTCCTGAGGGGCGGGGCGGCGCTGTATTTCGCGCTGGTGACGCTATTCGTCGCGAATCTTTACGGCAGGCCTTTGGGCGGCGCGGAACTCGTGCTGGTCGCGGCGGGTTCGATGGCGGCGGCCTTCGTGTCGGCAGGACATGGCGGAGCGGCGAACGTGGCGTTCGCGGGCTTGACGCTGGGGCTGCTCGAGCTGCCGGTGGAAGCCGCAGGCGTGTTGTTCGTGGCCATTGACCTGTTGTGCGACGGATTGCGGACGGTGCTCAGCCTGCTATGCGTGTGCGTGGTCGTGGCCTGGGTGTCGGACGGCCTTTCGTCCGAGCGGGCGGCCGGGCGCGACGGGACGGCGGGGCGCGCTCCTTTGCAACTGGCCTTTTCCGGCATGCAGCTGATGCTGATGGGAAGTTGCATGGTGCTGGCGGGATTGCTGATCGTATTGTTGGGTATCGGGTTGGGAGCCAGGTGATGAGAGCGACGGGGTGGGCATGGCGCGCTGCGCGAGGCGGGGTATTGATGCTGATGGCGGCCCTGACGGGATGTTCCGCGTTGGGGTTGGACTATTTCAAGGGCGAAAAGCCGGCGTGGAAGCAGGTGGTGGTATCCGCGGCCACGGACGCGAATGGCGATAGTCCGGTGGCGGTCGATCTGGTGCTGATCAGGGACGAAACCCTCTTGGCGCGCTTTGCCGAACTGACGGCAGCCAAGTGGTTCGCCGGGAAGGACGACCTGCTCAACACCTATCCGCAGGGATTGCGATATGAAGGTTGGGAGGTGGTTCCGGGCCAGCATCTGAGCGTACCCGGAGACAAACTCGAAGGCCCGCGCGTGGCGGGGGCATTCGTGTTTGCGCGCTATGCGGCGCCGGGCGCTCATCGGGCGCGGGTGGACGCGTTCAGCGGCCGGCTGCTGATCCGCCTGGAGAACAAGGGATTTACCGTGACGGCGGGCCAATGATGAATAGGTTTCGATTCTTGCCCGGCGCGCCCGGTGCGCATGCCAGGAGGGCCGCCGCATGACCCGCCTTCAAACTGTGGTGACGGATGCCGTGGAATGGCATGAAGGCATGCTGCTGGCGCCCCAGCACTTCCAGTTGCTGGCCTCGCGCGTCGACACGCTGGTGGCGTGGCAGACGCTGGCGGCGGCGCCCTTCAGCTGGGGCGTGCGCCGGCTGGTGCTGGACAGCGGACTGTTGCCCGCCGGCATCGTGCGGGTTCTGGAGCTGGAAGCGATCATGCCGGACGGCACTGCCATTGCCTATGCCGCGCGAACGGACACGGCGGAAAGACTGGAACTGGCGCTGGATTCCCATGCGGCGCAATTGGCCGACGGTCCGATCGACTTTTACGTGACCTTGCCCGTCGCGACCCTGGCCCGACGCGAAGGGCAAGTCCGCCGATTCCGTTCCGTGGCCGGGGCGCCGGTAGAGGACCAGGTGTCCGACGCCCCTGCGGCGGATATCTCGCGCCTGCTGCCCAACCTGGCGTTGTCCGCCGGGGACGTGCCTGCCGCGCAGTTCGTGGCGCTGCGCCTGGGATCGCTCTACAAGGACAATGAGGTCGTCAGGGTTGGCGAACGCCTGCCGCCGCTGCTGGAAGTGCAACACGACAACCCGCTCTGGGTCGCGGCCTCGGCGTTGCTGGGCCAGTTGCGCGGCAAGGCTGCCTTCATCGCCCGGCAGACGGCCAATCCATCGTCCCGGGTGGATGACCGGCTGACCCAATTGGAGCTCAGGGACAGGTTGCGCAGCCTGCTCGCAGGCTTGCCCATGGCCGAGGCCGTCCTGCGCACGCCGCATCTGCACCCCTGGACCTTGTATCTGGCGCTGGCGTCCCTGGCGGGATCGCTATGCCTGCTCAAGCCTGGCGCGATATCGCCGCCGCCACCCGACTACGACCATGCGGATCCGCTTTCCGTCTTTACGCCCATGCTGCGCTTTCTGCGGGAAGCAAGCTCCGAGATCAACGAGGATTTCCGCCAGTACAAGTTCGACTTCGACCACGGCGCCTTCGCGCTGAAGCTGCGCCCGGAATGGATAGGGGAGCGGCTCGTGATCGGCGTGCGGGGCCAATCGGACCGCGACCTGCTGGCTTGGATGGCAGGGGCGGTCATCGGGTCCCAGCCTGTCTATCCATCGTTGCGCAGCCGTCGCGTGCTGGGGGCTGTACGGCGCAATGTCGAGTACGCCGAAGAACTGGGCCTGCGTTCGGGCTCGGGATACCTGTTGTTCGAGATCCAGGCCGCCTCGGGCCTGGTGCAGGGCGATGAGCCATTGCTGATCGCCAATTCCAACGAGGGCGAAAGTGCGCAGCGGCCCCAGGAAATGCTGTTGTTCGTGAAGGGCTGAGGGAAGGGAGATCATGGCGAATCTGACACGCAATCGGCCCGATGGGGACGAAGACGACCTGGTGACCAGCCAGTTCCGCGGGTTTCTGGACGAACTGGAGAGAGTGCGGATGCGGGTGTCGGCAGGCGAGGCGCCATCGGCCGAGGCTGCGGCGCAGGAGCTCAGCCGGCACATGCTGAGCCTGCTTGAGATCCAGACATTGCAGGCACGCCGTGACAGCACCCGGTTCGACGCCGAGAACCTGGCCGACGCGCGCTACCTGAAGGCGGTCCTGGCCGATGAGATCCTGTTGAATGCCGAGTGGGCGGGGCGTGACCGCTGGACCGCCTATCTGCTCGAATCCAACTTGTTCCGCACCAACGTGGCGGGCGATCTGGTTTTCCAGCGCATCGAACAATTGTTGTCGGGGCGCGAGCCATCGCGCCGCAGCATCGCCCGCCTGTACCTGTTTGCGCTGGCGGTGGGGTTTCAGGGCCGCTATCGCGGTGCGGATGCGGCGCAACGGCTGCGCGGCTATCGCGAGGAATTGTACGAATTCGTCTATCAGCGGCGGGCGGACCTGGGAGGCCGGGACCGGGTCCTGGCGCCGGCGGCGTACTCCAACATCCTGTCGCACGTCGCGCCGCGCAAGCTGCCGACGGTCAGCCGATGGACCTTCATCTTTCTGCTGGGCATGGCGTCGCTGCTGGCCGTGTCGGAGATCGCCTGGCTTTGGCAGTCATGGCCGGTGCGTCAGGCGCTGCACGCCGATGTTGCCCGGGACTGACGCCATGCAGATCATCCGTGACGTGATCCAGGGAGCCTTGCCATGCTGACGAGCAATCTGTTCCTGTTGTCGGTCGTCGTGCTGACCCTGGTTGTGTTTGCCGTGCTGGGCATAGTCCTGTACTTCGCCAGGCATGGCGCCCATAAGAAACCCGAGCAGGACCGCAAGGTCGTGCGGCTGCGCTCCGATTCCTTGCGCAATGCCTTCCGCCAGGCGGTCGAGCTGATCGAGGCCAACATCGCCGCGCGCGGTGAACGCTACCGCATACCGTGGATCATGGTGCTCAACGAGGGCGACGGCAGCGGCGGACTGCCGATAGCCCAGGCGGGCGTACCCAGCGTGCTGGGCTCGGAAGCCGCGGGGCCGACGTCGACGCAGGGGATTTCGTGGAATTTCTTCGACCGCGGCATTGTCATCGATATCAAGGCGGCCTATCTGGACGCGCCGGGGCAGGACAGCAACGAAAAGCCCTGGGACGAATTCCTGGGTTTGTGCCGGAATTATCGTCCGCAGCGGCCCTTTGATTCGGTGGTGATCACGGTGCCTGCTGGCATGCTGCTGACCGCCGACACGGACTCCCAGCTGGAACTTGCCCGGCGGGCCAAGCTGGCGCATCGGCGGCTGTGGTTGGCGCAGAACCGGTTCGCCATGCGGTTTGCCGTTTATGTGGTGGTGACGGACTGCGAAGCCCTGGAGGGCTTCAGCGAGTTCGCGGGAGCTTTGCCGGAACCGCTGCGGGCCAGCATGCTGGGCTGGTCTTCCCCCTACGACCTGTCCACCACATATCAATCGGATTGGGTGGAGACGGCGATGCGCTCCATCACTGGCGCCGTGTCGGACGCCAGCGCGGAACTGTTCGCGGTCGACGCGGGCGTCGCGGACGCGCGCGGCTTCCTGCTGCTGCCGGCGCGCATCCAGGCTATGCAGGCGCAGCTGCAGCTATACGTGGACGAGCTGTTGCGGCCCAGCGCTTATCACGAGCCTTTTTTCTTTCGCGGCATTTATCTGACCGGAGACAGCGGAGAGCTGGCGGCGCGCACGATCGGGCGGCAAGCCGAGTCGGGGCCGCGAGTGGATGCCGGTGACGCCGAACCGTACCTGGGCGACGGCCGTGAGGCCGCGAATCCGGCGCTGGCGGACCTGTTGCGCCAACCGGCCTTCCTGCGGGACCTTTTCGAACGCAAGATCTTCCAGGAGTACGGACTGACCCGGCCTTCGCGCTCGCAACATCTGACCCGGCCCGTGCTGCACCGGGCGGTACGTTGGGGCGGCATCGCCTTGCTCGGGGTGTGGGGCGGGGGATTGATCATCGCCACGGTAGAACTGGGACGGCACAACGCGCCTCTGGTCGCAGCGCTGGAAGATACCCGGCGCGATGCGCGCGAGCGCGCCGTGGCGTTGCAACAGGGCCAGGAGCTGCCGGCGGAATGGTACCGGCGGCGCGCCCTGGCCTTGCTGACGCTGGATCAGGGGCTGCAGGTGGATTCCGGGTGGACCGTCTTCATGCCGGGATCCTGGTCGCGCATCGACGATCTGACTCCCCGCGTGCGTGCACGCTTTGCCCGAGAGTTCGGCGAAATTGCCGTGACGGCTATCCAGCGTGAGCTGGCCGCGCGCGCGTCGCAGCTGACGGGGGTAGGACTGGACCCGGTGAGCGGCTTGCTGGCGTCGGACGGCATATGCGCTCCGTCCGCCAGTCTGGAGGGCGATGAAAGCAGCGCCGGCAGTCTGAGCATCGATGAACAGCCCGAACTGCGAGCATTGCAACGGTACGTGGCGGGCGCCGACCAGTTCGATGCGGCGCTGCGGGCTTTTCAGCATCTGCGCCAGCCGGGCGGCGGCAACGCCGACGCGCTGCGGCAGGTGGTCCGCTACGCGCTAGGCGCCGATCTGCAAGGCGATCTGGGTAACGTGCTTCCGTACTTCAGCCGCGGCCACGATCGAAACGTGCTCTACGGCATGACGCCGACGGCAGAGCAGGGCTTGGCCAGCTTGCAGCAGGCATTCGGCTGCGCGTTCGAGAAGGCGTCGGCGCAGCTGAACCGGCGCCTGTTTGCGAATAATCCGCTGCTGCTCACGGAGCGCGCCGTGGCGCAGTCCACGCGCCAGATCACGGACGCCGCCATGAACGCGGAAGACGCGGCGCAGGTGAGCGGCAGCTATCGCAGGCTGGTTACCGCGATCACCGCTCAACAGGATCTGCTGGCGGCCGGCAAGGGAGGATGGATGCGTCAGGCCGCGTTCACGCCAGGCGCCGCCTATGACCGCGCGATGGCTCGCGCTGCCCAGAACCGTCTGCTGGGGCCGGAGGCCGCAGCCGCGGCGCGCGAGCGCGACCGCGCGGACTTCGAGGGATTCAAGAGCGAAAGAGCACTGCGTCTGGACGGGCCGGACAGCGGCCTGCTGTGGCAGGACAAGGAGGCGCGCTATGTGTTGTCTCCTTCCCGGTTGGCGTTGCGCGACGCGTTCGCGGGCCTGCTGGCGCAGCCTTTCATGGCCCCGCCACGCGACCTGCAGCCGCCCGTTCTGGACGGCGGCGCGGTCATCGTCTGGAACCGCGTGCAGCTGGATCAGGCCCTGGCGTTGGGCGAGGTGCGCAAGCGCTTTCTCGCGGACGGGATGAAGAGCGTGCCGCCCACCTTGTCACCGGTGGTGGAACGGACGCTGGACGTGCAGTTCGGCAGGCTGGTGTTCGACCAGACCATGGCAGCGGCCACGCCGGCGCAGGCCGATGCGGGAGAAGACAGCGCTGCTTTCACGGCGGCGCGCAATCGCTTGCTGCGGATCCGCGCCTTGTTGGCCGAGTTGGGCGCGACGCGGCAGTCGGACACGCTGGATGCCCTGGTGTCCCGCGACGCGATGGAGCATTTGCGCCAGGTGGATCGGCGCCTGCAGCGTTCGGAGCTGTACGCGACCCGGTTCGATGCGGAAGCCGCCGCGCCGGCCGTGCGCACTTCCGTGCTGGCGATGTTCGGCGTCGCTGACGCCGCCGGCCTCGGACCCTATCTGGACCATCAGTCGGCGCGCGCCCTGACCTTGGGCGCCGAGGCCGGGGTGTACCTGGCGGCGCTGGATCCCATCAGCGCGGCCTCGCCGCTGGCTCAACGGTGGCGCGCCATCAA
Source organism: Achromobacter sp. K91 (assembly GCF_003576205.1). Lineage (NCBI taxonomy): Bacteria > Pseudomonadati > Pseudomonadota > Betaproteobacteria > Burkholderiales > Alcaligenaceae > Achromobacter > Achromobacter sp. K91. The sequence goes on from NZ_QWFB01000062.1 coordinate 25,695, forward strand.
TCAGGATCTGGAGCGGTATCGGTTGCGCAATCCAAACAGCAGCTTGCTGCGCCTGGAACAGTTCGTGCAGGCAGTGGCGGACCCGGCTTCGGGCGGCTGCAGGGCGCGCCCCGCGGGTCCGCCGCCGGCCGGCGGCGACGATTACTTCGGCGCCGTGTATGCACGTCTGTACAGCGCGCTGCAGGGACGTTGCAATCAACGGTATGTGTCCGACCTGCGCCAGCAGTGGGAGGATTTCTCCGCGACCTTCAACGTGCTGGTGGCGGGCCGCGCGCCGTTCAATCCGGGCGCGGTGGGTGCGGTTGCGCGGTATGCCAGCGTGGGAGCCATTGCCGCACAAGGCTCCGCGGGGCTGGCGTCGGCGGATTACGGGCAACTTGGCCAGACCTTGAAGCGTTATGACGGAGTGGCCGGAACATACCGGGATGCGGACGGCGAAGCCAGGGGCGCGACTCCATCCGGATCGGTCATGAGGTTCATCGACAATTTCGCGCAGGTCCGCGCCCTGTTCGCGCCCTTGTACCCGTCCGAGGATGCCGGGGTGGCCGGCTATGACCTGAATGTGGAGTTCCGGGCCAACCGCAGCGATGAATTGGCCGCCAACCAATTGATCGACTGGACGCTGAACATAGGGGGGCAGAGCCTGGCTCTGGGCGACGCGTCCAGGACCCTGCACTGGAATTACGGCACGCCGGTCACGCTGACGCTGCGGTTCGCCAAGGATTCGCCGCTGATCGCGATGGCGGACCCGCGGCAGCCCGCCCTGACGACCGACGGGCGAATCCTGACGTGGCAATTCAGCGATCCTTGGGCCTTGATCTCCATGATGCAGCGCCACCAGGCCGCCGACGCCGGGCCACGCGGAGCAGGCCCGCTGCTGCGCTTCGATTTTCCATTGGGAATGGCCAACGCGGCTGGAATGGCGCGGGTGCCGGACCTGGAAGAGGGGCGGGTGTTCCTGCGCATCGCCCTGATGCCGGCAGGCAGGAAGACACCGCTGCAATGGCCGAACAGTTTTCCGGCGCGCGCGCCGGAATGGAGCGCGCAATGAGCAAGCACGAAGCAATGCCGCTGGAGGGGGCGGTACTGGAAGCCCTGCTGGCGCCGTTGCCGCTGGAAGGCGGCGCGGGTGCCGCGCTGCGCTATGTACCCGTGTACCAGCAGATCCAGGATGCGCGCCGGCATGACGACGCCAGTCTGCCGATGGGCGACTGGGACCGTCCGTTGCAAAAAGCGGATTGGCCGCTGGTTGCCGCGTTGTGCCAGGAGGCTCTGGCAACGCAGGGCAAGGACCTGCAGGTGGCGGCATGGTTATGCGAAGCCTGGACGCGCTTGCATGGCCTGGAAGGCCTGGCGGCGGGGATCCGTGTGCTGGACGGCCTGCTGCAGCGTTATTGGGAAACCGCCTGGCCGCGGATGGAAGACGAAGACGCGGCCGACGCGCGTTGTGCGCCGTTCATCTGGCTGGACACCACCCTGTCGCTGGCCTGCACGCTGCATCTGCCGTTGCTGCGCGCCGAAGACAGGGAGCCGCCCGAGATCAATCTCTACGATTGGGAGCGCGCCTGCAATACGTCCCGTGCGATTTCCGGCATCGAAACGGATGCGGAATCTGAATTTGAATCTGAATCTGCCGAGCCTGCGCTCAGCCGGGATGCCTTGATGCCGTATGCGGCGCTACCGGCCAACCGTGCGGGACTTCAGTCCATGGTGAGGTTCGTCGACGCGGCCGCAGCCGCATGGGAAGGGCTGGAACGCAGATTGGACGAACGGCTGGGGCGCGACGCGCCGGGGCTGCGCCGTACTCCCGATGTATTGGCCCGGCTGGCGCGCGTGGCCGGCGGCCTGCTGGCCGAACACAGCATCCGGTCAGGGGGAAAGGGCGAAACCATCGCCGGCGATGCCAGGAAAGCGCCGGCGCTGACAATGCCCGGCCGGGCGCATGCGGATCAGGAGGCCGCGGCCATTCATGATCCTGTGGACGCCGGTGTCGTGGCGTCGTTGGGTCCGCTGACCAATCGCGCGCAAGCCTACCGCCAGCTATCGCGCATCGCCGATTACCTGGCGGCGATCGAACCGCACAGCCCCACGCCCTACCTGTTGCGAAAGGCAGTGGCCTGGGGCGGCATGTCATTGGCGGACCTGATGCAGGAAGTCGCGCAGGAAGAGGGGGGAATGGCGCGGTACCTGTCGCTGTTGAACGAATAGCGGAACGGTTACTTGGGTTTGCCCAGCAAGCCGCCCCGGCGCGCCAATAGTGTGGCCTGCGTGCGGTTTTGCACGCCGAGCGCAGACAGGATGGCGGTGATGTGAGTTTTGACCGTTTTCTCGGCCACGTCCAGTTGCAGCGCAATCTCGCGGTTGCCTATGCCGGCGCATATCAGGCGCAGCACGTCGCTTTGCCTGGGAGTCAATTCGCTGAGCAAGGCAATTTCATCGGTCATGGCCGCGCACGGTATGGCCGCGGCGGTGGGCGGCTGCGCGCCTGTTCCTTGCGGCGATTGCATTTCCTCCAGCGCTGCGAGCAGCATCTGGCTGCTTGCGGACTTGTGCAGGAAGCCGCGCGCGCCTGCCATCAGCGCGCGGTCGCGGTCGTTCTGGTCTTCGGAGGCGGACATCACCAGGATGCGTATGCCGGGGCGCAATTGGCGCAGGCGCTTGAGCAGCGCGCTGCCGCCGATGTCCGGCAGGTAGTAATCCATGATCACGCAACTGATATCCGCACGGGCTGCAAGCATCGAGATGGCCTCGTTGCCGTTCGATGCCAGGCAGATTTCAAGGGAGGGCGCCAGCCGTGCAATGGTCAGTTGCAGACCCTCGCGAAACATTGCGTGGTCGTCGACCATCAGCACAGCCGTCATGGGAATCTCCGGGTAGGGTGGCCAGCTGCCGGCGGGGGCGGTGCTGGCTCCGGAGCGCCGCGGAGCACCCTGCGCAGGGCAATTCGGCGATGACATAATTTGTTAAGAAATTATCAAAATATGACGTCGCGGTCAATGCGTAAGCGCGCCCGCGACAAGGGGCGGACGCTCCTTGCCTGGCCGGGCCCATGGATGCTCTTGGCGTATGGCTACGTGCGCGGCGCTTCGCCTTCCTCGCGCGCCTCCAGCTCGTTGCCCAGCACCTCGGCCGAGTCCTCGCCACGCGGCGCGGGTTCCAGCGGGCGCCGGGTGTGGCCGGCGGCGCGGGCGTCCTCGCCTTCGTCGGGCCGCTCGGCTTGCACGAAGACATTCGCCGGCGGCGCATAGCCCCGCTTGTCCTGGCCGAAGTACACCACGGTGTGCGGGTAGGGCAGTTCGATGCCGGCGGCGTCGAAGTGCTTCTTCAGCAGGCGGTTGTAGCCGCGCTGCACGGCCCACTGCATGCCCGGCGTGGTCTTGATCAGGATCCGGATGGTCACGCCCTTCTCGTTGACCGCGGTGACCCCGGCGACCGTGATGTCTTCCAGGATCTCGGGCCCAAGCACCGTGTCGGTCATCAGCTCGGCGAAGGCCGCGCGCAGATGCACGATGGCGTCGTCCACGCTCTCGCGATGCGCGATGGTGTATTCGCCCAGGTGGTACGAGAAGTCCCGCATGTGGTTGGCGACGACGTCCACGGACGAGAACGGCACCAGATGGTAGCCCCCGTCCAGCGTGCGGATGCCCACCGAGCGTATCGTCATCTTCTCCACCGTGCCGAATACGCCCGCGACCTGCACCACGTCGTTCTCGTTCATGCCGTTTTCAAGCTGGATGAAGACGCCCGTGATGATGTCCTGGACCAGCTTCTGCGCGCCGAAACCGATGGCCAGGCCGACCACGCCGGCGCCGGCGATCAGCGGTCCGACGTCGATGCCGATCTGCGACAGCAGCACCATCAACGTCATCGTCACGATGACGATCAGCGCCGCGTTGCGGAACAGCGCCAGCAGGGTGCGCTCGCGCGCGCTGGGCATGCCGCGACCTTCGCTCTGGCTGAGGCGATGCTCGATGATGCTGGCGATCACGGTCCAGGCCAGCGCCGCGATCAGCAGCACGATGACGATGTTCACCGTCATCCGGATGGCGGCGCCGCCGGCATCCGAGGCCAGCCAGCGGGACAGGTCGAAAGCGCGCCACGCGTCCAGGACCAGCAGCACCAGCACGATGCGAATGATCAGGCCGACCAGCTTCAAGGTGGCGGGCACATAGGCGTTGACGCGCGCCTCCAGCAGCGGCAGGCGCTTGCGCAGGTCGTCCGGCAGCCTGATGGGCTTGGCCAGCACGGTGTTCAGCAGCAGGATCAGCAGGCTGCCCACGCCGATGACCAGCAGGGTCTGCGCGGTGGCGCGGGCCATGAAGGGCAGGGCGTTGGTCGGGTCTACCTGGCTGACGACCAGCAGGATGGTGAAGTACCCTATGCCCAGCACATGCCACACGCGCGCCAGAATGTGCAGCCGCGAGCCCATGAACGTCGTCGCGCTGGCGGCGCGCCGGTCGAGGTGCCCGCGCACGGTCTGGCGGTTGCGCCAGATGACGCGCACCGCATACACGTACACGGCCAGCATGATCAGCAGGTTGGCCAGCCGCCCCAGCGCGGGCGACAGCGAGGCCGAGACCACGGGATCGATCAGCAGCGTGCCGTAGCCGGCCGCGGTGGCGATGCGCAGCAGCCACGCATTCCAGTACCTGGCGTTGTCATCCGTCATGGGCAAGAGGCGCAGGTGCGGATGCTTGACGGCGAACACCGTGCGGACCAGCACCTTGACGATTTCCACCGAGACGAAGGCGCGCAGGAATACCGCGGCCAGCGTGTCCAGCGTGCCGCGGCCAGGCGTGCTCCAAAGGGCTGCGGCGCCGCCTGCCATGGCGGCAAGCACCACCACGCCGGCATCGATGGTCAGCGCGCCCACGATGGCTCCGGCGCGCCGGTACAGCACCCGCATGGAGGCAGGCGCGCCGCGTTTGGGCGGCGCTTCGGGAGTGTGGCGCTGTTCGGCGACCCAGCGGTCGATGCGTCCGTAGACGTACATGGCGATCATCCGTAGCAGGATGAAGGCGAGGATGGTGGCGGCCGCGGCCAGGGCGAGAGGCTTCAGGGCATGGCCCGCGGCGTCGCCGTCCATGCGCAGGCTGCTGCCCGAGGCCAGTGCGCGCATGTCTTCCACGCCCTGGCCCATGTCGGTCGCAAGGCCGGTCAGGAAGCGCTGGACGTTGTCGGCCATGCGTTCCTGCAACCCGGGTTCGGCGGGCTGCGCGGACGCAGGGGCCGCGCCTGCGGGACGGGAAGCGGCAGGCTTTGCGCCGGTGGCCTGCGCGCGCAACTCATCCACCAGCGCCTTGCGCGCTTCGGGATTCTCCAGCAAGTCCGCCAGGGCCGCCGGAGTCAGCGCCGAGGAAGACGCCGCCGCGGCTTGCGGCTGTAGCAGCCCCGCGGCCTGGGCTTGCCAGGAAAGGGCAAGGCAACACAGCATTGTCGCCAGCAGCAGGGCCGCCAGCCAGGGCCTGGGCCGTCGGCGCCGCCGCAATGGGGCTGCCAGGACGGCAGGCGAGAAATGAACCGATGCTGTCGTTGCGGATCTAACCACTAGTGAATCTCCTGTGCGATCTGGGCAAAAAATTTGGGGGCGAAGTCGTGCCGCGCTTAAGAAATCCGGCGCGTCGCCGTTAGTGCAGATGGCTCAACTCTGGTCTGGAGCTTTTTCATGACCTCCAAATTTGTCTTCCCGGCGTTGGGACTCTTGCTTGCAGGGAGCATCGGGCTGGCGGCCCAGCAGGCAAAGTCCGCGCCGCTTGCGCCGATGCTCGTGCGCTTCACGGTTCCCAGCCTCTGCACGGTCAGCCAGGGACCGGCTCGTCCCGCGGTGCGATGTTCCCAGGGAACGCCCTGGCATGCGCAGCGCGCGGGGGGCGACCAATACTGGACAGTGGTGTTCTGACCCTCAGAATTCGATGGTCGCGGTCACCACGTCGCTGTATTGCCCGGGGGGTGGCGCCGTCTGCGCGGGCACCCGTCCATAGACTTGCACCTGCTGGATGTTGCCGGTTCCCGTGCCGGTGACGAAGGCGGTGCCCGCGGTGCCGTCGCCCCAGGGGATCGTGCGGTCCGCCGACGTGTGCAGGTCATACCTTACCAGCCGCGTGCCGGTGGCGTCTCGCAGGTAGCGCTGGCTTACGGTGCCGTTCTGGCCGCCATTCAGGCGTATTCGGTAGGCGTCGTTGTTCGTGCAGCGCACCGCCAGCGTCGTATTGGCCAGGCGCGCCGAGCGAAAGTCAGCCATCGACCCGAAATTCAACGGGGAGGCGGAAATGGTGCAGTTGTTGGTCACGTTGGCGCGTACCGTGAAGTTATAGCTGCCGCGAGTGGTCAGCGACGAGCAGGCGGGCCGGACCAGGATGGAGAATCCGTAGTCGAAGGTTGCCACGCCGGTGAAAGTTTCCGAGTACGCGGTCGTGGCGTTGTTGGCTGTGGGTACCGTGTATTGGCCTGACAGGATCTGCCCGGTAATGGGCTGGTTGACGGTGGCCTGGCTGCCCAGCAGGGGCTGGGTGAGGTCGATGATGACGGGCGTGGATCCGTTGGCGGCCGAGCCCCACAGCGGGCTCATGGAGGAGTTCGGCGATAGCCGGTATTGCAGGCGATTGACTCCATTGGCCATCTGCCGCGGGTCTTGCACGGTCGATCCGCCGCCGATGCCCAGATTCACGCACACGCGGGCATATCCCGGGGTAAGCAGGCCCCAGGTGCAGGTCGCCGTCAGCGTGCCGGTCTGCGTTACCGATGCGCCGAGCACCGGATTGAAGTTCGGAAACGTGATGGGTGTCATGGACACGGTGCAAGTTTGCGCATGCGCGCCGTTCCCGCCCAGCCACAGGGCCGCCAGCAGCAATGCGGCCATCAGTGTTTTCATGGCCGGGCCTCCACGCATGCCACCGGCCCCAGGCGCGGCAGGCTGCCGTCGGCGGGGGCCTGGAAGTCGAACCGCGCCGTGCAGGCAAGATCCGGACCTTGGACGTCCAGATGATTGCGCTTGCCCAGGTTGCGCACGAAGGTCTGGCTGCCGTAGCCCACCACGCCCTCGGACCCGCTCTCCCTGTGCACGACCCGCGCGCCCACCGGCAGCGGCTTGCCGTTGCCGTCCACGAGATCGACGGTGGCCGCGGCCTCGTGGGTGATGCCGAACTCCGCCAGCACGCCGGATCGGGACTGGGGCACGACGTCGAGCGCATAGGCCGACACCTGCGCGTTGGGTGGCAGGTCCATGCCGTCGAGTTCCAGCGTGTTGGTCTGGTAGCTGTTCAGGTCCGGCACCACCAGGCGGCCGTTCGAGCCCGTATGGCCGATGACCCGGTTCTGATGCAGGATGGGCAGGCCGGGTTCGCCGGTGGAGACCAGCGCGAAGCCGTCGTCGATGCGCCGGGACGCTTGCGCCGCGCCATCCATGAACACGAAGGCGCCATTCACGTCGAGCTCTCCCGTGGTGCGTCCGTCGTAGCGCTGCGCGCCCAGCGTGATCTCGCCGTAGCGTCCCAGGTAGCGGCCCCAGCCTTGCTCGTAGCGGCCCGCCTCGTAGGTGCCGGCCTGCACGCCCCAGCCGAATCCGCCGCCGTAATCGGGGCTGCGGATTGCGCTGGCGTTGGTGTATGAGCCGCCGTCCTGGCGTCCGGCCATGGCATTGAACGAGGTTTCGCCCAGGGTGATGCCCAGGCTGAGGAACGCGCCGCGGCTGTCGCTGTCGTTGAAGTCCTGGTAGGCGCTCACGCTCAACGTGGCGCGGTTGCCCAGCCGCGTGGTGTAGGCCACTGAACCGATGTGGGCGGCGTCGACGCCCGGATAGCGTTGGCCGATATAGCTCAGCGATACGGTCTGCCCGCCGCCCAGGGGCACGGCCAGCGTCGCCCTGTCGCTGGCGCGCGATACGGGGATGCCGTCGTTGGCCGCCAGATCGGCGTAGTCGGAAATCGCGCGCAGGCTCTGTATGTCGATGGAGTAGCGCTCGTCCACGTACTGATAGCCCAGGCCCACCTGCAGGCCGCTGTTCCTGCCCAGGCTGCCGGCCAGCGACGCGTTGACGACGCCCGCCATGCCCAGCTTGGCCAGCATGCCGGCCCCCGCGTTGTACAGGCCGGCGCTGGCTTCGCCATGCGCTTCAACGGTCAGTGCGTTCGAGACGCCGTATTGCCAGGTGCCGCTGAGGGCGGGATCGTCCTTGTAGTCGAACGAGCGCCAGCCATACGCGCGGCGCAGAAAGCCCGCTTCGACCGAATAGCTGGACATGCCTTGCGCCAGCAGCCGCGTATCGATGTAGATGGGCACCGACTGCGACACGGGCCGGCCCAGGGCGTCGCGCGTGATGACGTTTGCCTGCCCGAAACCCGTGATGCCCGCGACGTTGTCGACCACGAAGGGGCCGCTGGGGACGTCGCCCGAATAGCGGCGGATGTTGTTGATATAGACATCGACGGAGGACGGCACCACGGCGCTGCCGGCGAAGTCCGGCATGGGGAACGTGACCAGGTCGGGCCGCAACGAGAAATTGCGCCGCCATTGCAGGCCGCCCATGCGTATGGAGCGCGACCAGGCCAGCGATCCGGAAATCGTGTCGCCCACCTGGGTGGCCGTCAATGTGGCGGGGTCGGAGTGGGTCCAGCTGGAGTCGAAGCGGACATAGCGCCGCAGGTCGCGATACAGGTAAGCCGTGCCTGTATTGCTGAAGACCCCATATTGGTCGAAATAGCGTTGTTCGCTCCAGATCGCCAGCGGATTGTCGCGGTCGGTGCGTGCATAAAGATCGTAATTGATGAGCAGGCCGCGATCCGCCGTGGCCGCTGCGACGGGATTCAAGCCCCGCGCATCGATACGGTTCGCGATGCGGTACCGGTCTGGCAGGTCGAGATCGACGTCTTGCGCGGCCGCGTCGTAGCGGTACTTCAGGCCGGGGATCTCTTCCAGGGGAATCCGTGCATCGTCTGCTATTCCCAAGGCATGGGTATCGATCCCCAGGCTGCGCAAGTCCGCGCCGCGAGCCGACAGGCGGCCATGCTCGTCTTCGAATCGCGCGATCCGATGGCTGGGCTGGCCGCCGATGCTGACGTTCAGATAGACGTCGATGGCCGCCAGTCCCACGGCCGTCTCAGGGGCGGATTGCGCGCGCGCACCGCCATGGACCGCTGCGGCGGCGAGCATCAGAGTCAGCTGCATGGCGCGCGTGCAATGTTTCACTTCCCTGTATCGGCTTGCACGTCGGCCTGGACGGGAACGCTGTTCACCCGCGCGTTGACCGTGACCGCCCCGTGCACGGCGGGCTGGAAGGGCAGGGGCCACTGGCGCGCGCTGCCGCCCAGGACGTAGCCGAGCAGGCCGTCCCGCAGGCTGCGGCGCTGGCCGTTGAATACCAGTGCCACGTCGCTGAGCTGCGCGCGGTGCGTGCCGCTGTTGTCGACGCGCAGGGCCCAGTCGGGACCGTTGCGCACCAGGGTCCAGGCCAGGTGCCGCTGCGCGGGAGTTTGCGGGGCCGCGCCCACGAACACAGGCACCGAATAGCGCAGCCGCACTTGCACGCCCGTTGCGCGCAAAGGATCGGGTGGCGCGATTTCGTCGATGATCAGGCGGTACGACGCTTCGCCGGGCCGCTTGGCGGCCTCGGGCTGCAAGAGGCGCACGACTTGCGTGCCGCCCGGCGCGATCTGGATCATCGGGGGGCTGGCCACCAGGTCCGAGGTCTCCTGCAGCACGTCTTCGGTCGTGGTCTGGCTCCATGCGTACACGCGGACCTGGCCATAGATGGGTTCGGCGCCTTCGTTGCGCAAGGTCATGCTGGCGGCGCGTTCCGCGCCGTCCAGGTTCAGGATTACCGGCGAGATCTGCAGGCTGGCGGCATGCGCTTGCAGCGCCATGCCGAACAAACAGGCCCCCGCCGCCTGGCGTACGATCCCAAGCGTCGTCATGTCGATCCGCGGTCAGAAGTAGACGGTGGCCGTGACCGTCGACTGGTACGTATCCGGCTTGGGGGCGGCCTGGGGCGGCACCCTGCCGTAGACGGTCAGCGTCTGGGCCGCGCCCGTGCCGGTGCCGCCCACCGTGTCCGTGCCTTGCGTGTTGCCCCAGATCGTCGTGCGGCCTGCATTCTGGTAGAGCTGATAACCCACGCTGGTGGTGGTGTTGCCTGGCGCGGTGCCCACGAGCAGGCGATTCGCGATCGTCGAGCCCGCCGCCGTGCCGGCGTCCAGGCCTACGTTGTAGGGCGTGGTGTTGGTGCAGGTGACCCTGACTGTAGTTTCCTGATTCACCGCGGCGCTCAAGAGGCCGGTAGAGGGAAAGACCAGCGGATCGGCCGCAATCGTGCAGTTTGCCTGCACCGTCAGGGAAACATTGAAAGTCGCCGTCGCGGTCCCGTTCTGGTAGACCTGAGCGGGGGCCGCGGCGGGCAGGGATAAGCCGATAGTCGCGGACAGAATCGCAGCAGAACCGATGGCCTTCATGCTCGCTCTCCTCCAAGTCAATGGCTAGCTCGACCTTAGCGGAGGGGGCAGTGCAATTTATTTCGCATTATTTCTAACTTCTTCGGTTGCTGTCCCAGGCGCGAATTTTCGGCGCCAGCTCAAGCCGGTTTGGGCCGTTGCTGAGACATAGCGGATCTTTGTTCCGTTCTCTAGCCAAAACCGAAATGAAAAGACACAACTTCGGGCTGACAGCGGTTGTGCAGGATTGCGGGCGGATTGGACGAATCCCCAAGCCAAACTCAATGGAAATCCAAGGTGTACGCGAAGCGTTCCCGTAAGGGGCTGAGCATACTGGCCTCGTCGCTTGTCCCGACGAATGCGTTGCTCACCTACAAGGAACTGCCGTGATGTTGACACCGATCCGTTCGCCGCTATGGCGTTGCGCCAGCGCGGCGTTGTGTGCCGCGATGCTGGCGGGCTGCGCGGTTGGGCCCGACTTCGTCCGGCCGGCCGATGGACTGGCCGAGGTGGATCTCGCGCCGAGGCAGGAGCCTGCCGGCCACGCGCGGCTGTCCGACGCCGAGGTGCCGGTGCAATGGTGGCTGCTGTTCGAAGATCCAGTGCTTGCCCGGCTTCAGGCCCAGGCCGCCGCCGGCAACCTCGATCTGCAGATGGCTGCCGCGCGCATCGAACAAAGCCGGGCGCAGTTGGGGATCGCCTCGTCGGAACTCTTGCCCAGCTTGGACGCGGGCGCCAGTTATGCGCGCGAAGCGCTCAGCGAAAACGGCAAGTTCGTCGCGTTGGGCGCGTCCAGCACCCCCGACGACTTCTGGCGGCTGGGGTTCAACGCCAGGTGGGAGATAGACCTGTGGGGCCGCGCCCGGCGCCTGCGCGAAGGCGCCGAGGCTTCCCTGGAAGCCACCGTGTACGACCGCGAGGCCGCAAAGGTGGCGTTGGCGGCCGAGGTGGCCCGCGCATACCTGCAGCTGCGCGGCACCCAGGCCCAGCTCGACATCGCCCGGCAGAACCTGGCGGTCGCCGAGCGGGTTCTGGGCTTGACGCAGAGCCGGGAACGCAATGGCGTGGCCACCCGTTTCGAGACCGCCACGGCCCGCGCGCAGCTGGCGACGGTGCGGGCCTTGTTGCCTGAGCTGAACAAGCGCCGCAACGCGCTGCTGAATGCGTTGGCGCTGCTACTGGGTGAGCGGCCGCGCGCATTGGACGAAACGTTGCGCGGCACGATGCCGCTGCCCTCCTTGCCCGCCAGCGTGCCAGTCGGCGTGTCTTCGCAGCTGGCGCACAGGCGGCCCGACATCCAGCGCGCCGAGGCCCGGCTCCATGCCGCCACGGCGGCGATAGGAGTGGCCAAGGCCGACTTCTATCCGCGCATCGCCCTGGTCGGCCAACTTGGAGTGGAAGCGTTCGATGGCAGCGACCTGGCCAGCTGGGACTCCCGCTTTTTCTCGATCGGCCCGACGGTCTACCTGCCCATTTTCCAGGGCGGCAGGCTGGTGCAGCGCCTGGCGCTCAACGAAGCGCGGCAGAAGGCGGCGGCGCTGGCCTACAGGCAGACGGTCCTGCAGGCCTGGCATGAGGTGGACAATGCACTGGATGCCTGGGCCGAGCAGCAACGCGAACACGATGAACTGCTGGTGTCGTATGAGCAGAACCAGCAGGCGCTGCGGGCCGCCGAGCGCGGCTATGAACAGGGGGCGTCCGACTATCTCACCGTGCTCACCGCGCAGCGCAACCTGCTTGCCAGCCAGACCCGTCTGAACGCCAGCGCCACCGACGGCACGCTTACGGTGGTCAATCTGTACAAGTCGCTGGGCGGCGGCTGGAATTCGCAAGAGCAGGCCACGCCATGAGCGCCACGCCATCCGCTCAAGCGGCGCACGGCCAGCCCAAGCCTTCGATGCGCGCCATGGCCGGACTTCTGGGCATCTTTCTCGCGGCCATGATGGCTGGCTTGAACAACCGTGTCGGCGTATTGGCGCTGGCGGACTTGCGCGGCGCGCTGGGCGCCGGCTTTGACGGGGGTTCCTGGCTCACGACGGCATACAGTGCGGGAGAACTGATTGCCATGCCGTTCGCGGCGTGGTTCGCCATCACGCTGTCGGTGCGCCGCTTCGAACTCTGGATGCTGGGCACGTGCACGACGCTGGCCTTGGTCCTGCCTGCTGTCCAGGACCTGCATCTGCTGCTGGCCCTGCGATTCCTGCAGGGTCTCGCCAGCGGCACCACGATTCCCCTGTTGATGATGGCGGCGCTGAAGTTCCTGCCGCCGCCCATCAGGCTGTACGGCCTGGCGTTGTATGCGATGACCGCCACTTTTGCCCCCAATCTCTCCATCTGGCTGGCCGGCCTGTGGACCGACGCGCTCTTCGACTGGCGTTGGGTGTATTGGCAGATCATCCCTCTGGCCGTGATCGCCGCGGCGCTGGTCGGCTGGGGGCTGCACCGCGAGCCTGTGGACGCAGGGCGCTTTCGTCAGGCCAATTGGTTCGGCATGGCTTGCGGCGTGCCGGCGTTCGGATTGATCGCCGTCGCGCTGGACCAGGGCGTCCGGCTGGACTGGTTCAACTCGCCCCTGGTCACCTTTGCGCTGGCAGCGGGCGTGATTCTTTTGGTCGTCTATCTGCTGACGGAGTGGTATCACCCCATGCCGTTCATCAAGCTGCAGGTTCTGGGTCGCCGGAATCTGGTGTTGGGCTTCACTCTGTTCGTTTTCCTGCTGGTGGTGCTGTTGTCCGGCTCATTGCTGCCGGCCGGCTATCTGGCGCCGATCCAGGACTACAGGCCCGCGCAAATGGCATCCATCGGGCTGATCGTGGCGCTGCCGCAGTTGGTCCTGGGCTTTGCGGTGGCGTTGCTGCTGTATCGGAAATGGGTGGATGCGCGGATGGTGTTTTCGGCGGGGCTGGTCCTGATCGCGCTCGCCTGCCTGGCAGGCGCGCAGTTGACGGTCACGTGGAACCGCGAGCAGTTCGTGCTGGCACAGGCATTGCAAGCCGTGGGGCAGCCCATGGCCGTGGTGTCCATGCTGTTCCTGATCACCAGCGTGGTGCAACCGCACGAAGGGCCTTATGTCTCGGGGGCAATCAATACGCTGCGCGCGCTGGGCTCGGTGCTGGGCGCCGCCGTGGTCGGGCAGCTGTTGACCGTGCGCGGCCGCTTCCATGCGGAAATGCTGCTGGGCCAGGCGGCGCTGGTCGGCAACTACGTCCCGGACAGCCTGGAGCCTGGGCAGCTCATGCGCATCGTCAGCCAGCAGTCGCTGGTGCTGTCGATCGCCGATGCCTACCGCGTATTGGGCGTCCTGGCGTTGCTGCTGATTCCCATCGTGTTGAGGCTGAACTACATCCCCCCTCCCGATCTGCGCCCGGTCTCGCGTCCTTCCACAGTTCCATCTTCCATTCAGGGATAGTCCATCATGGCATTACCGAAGAAAGTAAAGATCACGACCACGGCGCTGCTGCTCATGCTGCTGATCGGCGGCGGCCTGTATCTCAACCGTTCCGAATCCCGGGCATCCACCCAGTCCACCGACGACGCCTACGTGCACGCGGATTTCACGATGGTGGCGCCGCAGGTCGCGGGCCGGATCGACAAGGTGCTGGTCGAGGACAACCAGCCCGTCAGGCAGGGGCAACTGCTCGCCACCGTGGACGACCGTGATTTCGTCGCCGCCGCCAATGCCGCCCGGGCCCAGGCGGCCAGCGCCCAGGCCAGCGTCGCCGGCCTGCAAGCCCGGCTGGTCCAGCAGGAGTCCTCCATCCGCCAGGCGCAGGCGGCGGTGGCGGTGGACGAGGCCGCGCTGAAGCTGGCCCGTGCCAACCAGACGCGCTATCGGAACCTGGCGACGGACGGCTCGGGAACCGTCCAGGCGCGCCAGCAGGCCGAAATGCAGGCCAGCGTTCAACAGGCCAGCCTGGAAAAGGCCCAGGCCAGCCTGCTGGCTGCCCGCCAGCAGGTGGATGTCCTGCAGGCGGACCTGGAAAAGGCCCGCGCCGCCTTCGCCCAGGCGCAGGCGGTGCAGGCCGCGGAGGAACTCAAGTTGTCGTACACCCGCATCACCGCGCCCGTGGACGGCACCGTGGGGCAGAAATCGGTGCGCGTCGGCGCCTTCGTCACCGTCGGCAAGCCTTTGCTCGCGATAGTCCCGCTGGACGCTGTCTATGTGTCGGCAAACTTCCGGGAAACGCAGCTGGCGCGCGTGCGGCCGGGCCAGGCGGTGGCTATCGAGGTCGATGCGCTGGCGGGCGAGGTGCTGGCGGGAACGGTGGAAAGCCTGGGGCCCGCCAGCGGCGTGAGCTATTCCGCAGTCGCGCCGCACAATGCCACCGGCAACTTCACCAAGATCGTCCAGCGGCTGCCGGTGCGGATTCGCATCAATGCGGATCAGCCTGCAGCCGCCAATCTGAAGGTGGGCATGTCGGTCACGCCAGAAATCCTGGTCGATGACTGATGGAATCGAGGGGGACGGCCGCCGCTATTGCGGCAGGCCCGCCGCGCGCAGGCCTTCCGTCAACGTTGCGAGGTGCTGCGGCGCGCAGATGGGCACCCATTCCGCAAGCGTGGACAGACGCAGGCTGGGATTGAGCTGCCGCAGGTTCTGCAGCCCGCGTTGCGCGTCCGTCGTCCGTCCGGCCAACGCGTGGCTGGCCGCGCCTATCGCGACCGCCATCTGGAAGCTCGGCAGGTTCTGGTAGGCCTTCTCCGCCCATGACGCCGCCGCGTCAAAATCCTTCAGGAAGAGATGCGCGGTGGCCATGCCTGCCTGCATGCGGTAGAGCTCCGGGTCACGGGGACTGAGCCGCATCGCATGCTTCAAGAACTCCACGGCGTCCTCGACTTCTCCCCGCCAAAGCCTGAGGAACGCACCCAGGAACCACGCCGCGGCCAGATTCGGATTGAGGCTGAGCGCCTTGTCGAGCAGCGCGATGGCGCCCGAGGTGTCCCCGCCCAGCTGGCCCAGCGCGTGGCCGCCCCGAGTCAGCGCAACCGCGTCGTCCGGCCCCAGGTCGACGGCCTTGCGACCCAGGCGTATACCCTCCGCGGTCTCCTTCCCGACATCCGTCATCCAGTTGTTGACCCTGCGCCAGCAGTGGCACCACGCCGCCATTGCATACGCCGACGCGTAATCCGGATCGGTCGCGATAGCGGTATGGAAGAGTTGCAGCGCCTGGTCGACGGATTCGCGGGTGCCCTGGTGCAGTTTGGTCATGCCGCGCAGATAGTAGTCGTAGGCGTCCAGGTTGCCGGTAGGCTTGCGCTGGGCGCGGTCGATCTCGGCCCGCTCCAGCTGCGGCGCGATGGCGCCCACCACGCTTTCGGTGATCTGGTCCTGCAGTTCGAAGATGTCCCCCAGCACGCCCTCGAAGCGGCCCGCCCAATGCAGTATTCCCGTGGTCGCGTCGATCAGTTGCGCCGAGGTGCGCACGCGGTTTGCCGACTTGCGCCAGCTGCCTTCCAGCACATAGCGCACCCCCAGTTCGCGGCCCACCTGTTTGGCGTCCACGCCGTGCCCCTTGTACGCGAAGCTCGAGTTCCTGGCGACGACGAAAAGCCAGCGGTATTGGGACAAGGCCGAGATGATGTCCTCGATCACGCCGTCCGACAGATAGTCCTGTTCCGGGTCGCCGCTGAGATTGACGAACGGCAGCACGGCGATGGAGGGCTTGGCGAGAACCGCCGGCGCGGAAGCGGAAACTTCAGCAGGCGTGGCGTGCATTACCGGCTGGCTCGCGGAGGCGGAAGCCGTCGGAAGGCTTGCGGCCTGCGGCGCTTGTTCGCTTGTCACTGCCGCGACGAAGCGAAAGCCCTTGCGGGCGACGGTCCGAATCACGCGCTGTTGTTGCCCGTCGTCGCCCACAGCCTTGCGCACCGCGTTGATGTGGGTGGCCAAGGTCGACTCCGACACGATCCGGCCTTGCCACACGGCGTTGACCAGGTCGTCGCGGCTGACGACGCGGTCGCGGTGCTCCATCAGGTACGCGAGTACGTCGAAAACCTTGGGCGCCGTGGCAACGGCGCTGGACGCGCGCAGCAGCTCGCGCCGGTCCAGGTCCAGCACGCAGTTGTCAAAAGAGAATTGCATTCCGTACTCCTTGTGCCGTTCTTGTGCGCCTGGCTTCAGGTCAGTCGGCTGGACGAATGCGCAAGCCAAATCCAAGGGAAAAACAAGGCGGCCGCAAAGCCTTCCGCCCGGGTGCTAAGCATACTGCAAGCACCCGGTCGGGATGTGCGACGGGACGGCAATCAAGCAAGGAGCGGAACATGAAAATCGTGGTTATCGGCGGTACCGGCCTGATCGGGTCGAATGTGGTGCAACGGCTGCGCGCAAACGGTCATGAAACCGTTGCGGCATCGCCCAGGACGGGCGTGGACACCTTGACCGGCGCGGGATTGGCCGAGGCCCTGGCCGGGGCGCAGGCAGTGCTGGACGTGTCCAATTCTCCGTCGTTCGAGGATCAGGCAGTGATGGCGTTCTTCGAAACCGCTGGGCGCAATCTGTTGGCGGCGGCAACCCGGGCTGGCGTGGAACATTACCTGGCGCTATCCGTGGTCGGCGCTGAGCGATTGCCGGACAGCGGCTACATGCGCGCCAAGGTGGCCCAGGAAAAGCTGATCCGGGAATCGAAGATTCCCTACACCATCCTGCGCGCAACCCAGTTCTTCCAGTTCGTAGAGGGCATCGTGAGCGCGGGTGCGCAAAATGGCATGATCCGGCTGTCTCCCGCCCTGATCCAGCCCATCGCGGCCGACGACGTATCGGCGGTGCTGGCCGACCTGGCCGTCGCGACTCCGGTCAATGGCACGGTCGAAGTGGGAGGGCCGGACCGCTTTCCACTTGACGAGCTGGGCCGCAAGTTCCTGGCCGCGCGCGGCGATGCCCGCACCGTTGTTGCCGACGTGCATGCGCGCTACTACGGCAGCGAGCTGGACGACCGTTCGCTGGTCGCGGGCGCGCATGCGCACATCGGACCGACGCGCTTCCAGAATTGGCTCACTCGCCCCGCAGCATGACAGCAGCTGCAAAGAGCTGCGGCGCAAGGCAGGCGGGATCGAACTGGGGAAGCGCGTCGGGCTGTTCGAATCAAGGGCCGCCGAGGACGCTCATGGAAAATCGCGGAATATCCCTGCAGGACATTCTCATCTTCGTGGAAGTGGTCAAGCATGGCGGATTCACATCCGCCGCTGCGATGCTGGACATGCCTGTTTCCACGGTGTCCAGGCGGCTGTCGATACTGGAGAGCCAGCTGGGCGCTCAGCTATTGGTACGCACGACGCGCAAGGTGTCCACCACGACGGCCGGTGTCCGCTACTTCGAGGAATGCGTCGGCCACGTCGAGGCCGCGCTCAATGCGCACGAGGTCATTCAATCGTATGTCGGCCG
Organism: Achromobacter sp. K91; assembly: GCF_003576205.1. Classification (NCBI taxonomy): domain Bacteria; kingdom Pseudomonadati; phylum Pseudomonadota; class Betaproteobacteria; order Burkholderiales; family Alcaligenaceae; genus Achromobacter; species Achromobacter sp. K91. The sequence continues at coordinate 43,497 of NZ_QWFB01000062.1, forward strand.
ACCCGAAGGAACGCTGCGCGTTTCGATTCCTTCCAGTCTCACTGCATTGCTGCCTATCCTGGTCGCGGCGATGCGCCGGGATTATCCGAAGGTCAGGCTCGACATCGTGGTGGGGGGAGGGGAAACGGGCCACAATCCGATGCCTTTTGAATTGTCGATCCGGGGCGGTCCTCAGCGCGATTCTTTGCTTATCCAGCGTCCGGTGCTGGAGCTCAGGCGCGTCCTGATCGCATCGCGCGCCTACCTGAACGCCGCGGGGCGCCCCAGGGACCCGGCGGATTTGCACAACCATGAGTTGCTTGTGGTCGCGACCGAGACGGACTGGGAACTGCGCCGAAACGGCGAGAGTTGCCGCATTCCGGTTTCATCGACGGTGGTGACCGAGAGCGCCTTGCTCAATGTGCAGCTGGCGATGGCAGGCGCGGGCATCGCATGGATGCCGTGTGATCTGCTGCTGGACCACAGGGGGACGCGGCGCACGCTGGAGCGTGTGTTGCCGGAGTGGGAACTGCCTCCCACGACCCTGTATGCGCTCTCTCAGACGCGCGTGGTCTCCGCGCGCGCCCAGGCGTTCCTGGACACATTCAAGGGGTTGCTGCAGGGCGTTCCGAAGCAACCCCAGATCGCCATCAGCCGAAAGTAAAGGCGTAGGCTTCAACGCCGGGCTCCAGGAACTCGATCTGGAAGACGCGGTCGCGGTCCGGCGTCTGTTGCCGCACCAGCTGATAAAGCTTGTGCCCCTCGATGACGCCCTCTCCCTGCTCATTGATGTCGGCCCCGTGATCCGCCAGCGGCGGCCGGCCGTCCAGCGTGACGCGGAATCGCACCGGCCGGCCGTCCGCCGCAGGGCCCAGCACCATGTGCAGGTCGCGCGCATGAAAGCGCTGGATGACGCGGCCGTTGGCGCCTGTGGCCACCGCAAGTTCCGGCTCCAGCCGCCATGATCCGGCCAGCGTCCATTGGTTGGCGCCCAGTTCGCCCGCGGGCTGGTAGACCGCGTCCTTATGCTGCCTGATCGGCGTGCCGCCCGGCGCGTAGCTCGCGGCCTTGCCATAGCCCAGGTAGCTTTCGCCCGAACGCAGCGTCGACCACTGCGGCGGCGCTTCCACGCCGCGCGCCGCGGGCCGGGCGGCATCGGCGTCGGGCAGCGTCCGGCCCGCTTCCGCAAGCAGGCGCTGGATCACGCGTTCCGTCTGCTGGTAATCGTGCTCGCCCGCGACCGTGTACCGCACGCGGCCCTGGCCATCGAGCAGATAGAAGGCGGGCCAGGACTGATTGCGGAACGCTCGCCAAATCCGGAACCCGTTGTCCAGGGCGACGGGGTACTGAATGCCCAGGTCCGCGACCGCCCGGCGCACATTGGAGGCGCTCTTCTCGAAAGCGAATTCGGGCGAGTGCACGCCTATCACTTCCAACCCGGCATCCTTGTACTTGTCGTGCCAGGCCTTCAGATAGGGGAGCGTGCGCAGGCAGTTGATGCAGGAATAGGTCCAGAAGTCGACCAGCACGATCTTGCCATCGAGATCGGCGGCGCCCAACGGTCCCGAATTCAGCCAGCCGTTGGCATCCTGCAGGGATGCCAGCGGACCGTTCGCGGCTGCGAACGTCTTGGCCGGATTATTCGGGCGTAGCTGTTCGACCAATTGCTGCTCCAGCCGCGCTGCGCCCGAGGCAGAGGCGCTGGAGAGAAGCGCCGGGTTCCATCCGAGCGCGGACACGGCAACCGCGGCCATGACGGCGGCGCCGGCCACCCTGCGCAGGCCTTGGGCCGCAGGCAGGAAGCGGTGCAACGTCGCGGCCATGCCGCGTCCGAGCCAGAGCGCCGCGGCCAGCGCCACCGCCGTGCCGCAGGCGAATGACAGCAGCAGCAAGGAAGTCTGGATGTTCGCGCCGTTGAGCGCCGCGCTGGTAAGCAGCAGTCCCAGGATGGGGCCGGCGCACGGCGCCCATAGCAGGCCGGTGCCCAGGCCCAGCCCGATGGAAAGCAGCCCGGCCGCGCGCGGCGAGCCGGGAGGCGCTCCTGCCAGGCGATTGCCCAGCGCAACCAGCGGCCGGCTCATCCAGTCGCCCACGGCGGGCAGCAGCAACGCAAGTCCGAAGAGCGCCAACAGTGCCATCGCGGTGTAGCGCGCGCCCTCATTGAGCGTCACGACCCAGGCGCCGCCGAACGCCGCCAGGCTGGCGACCGCCGCGAACGCGACCGCCATGCTCGCGAGCAGCGGCAAGGCATGGGTCCGGAATGAACCTGATCCGCGTGCGAACACGAAGGGCAGGATGGGCAGGATGCAGGGGCTCACGATGGTGAAAACGCCGCCAAGAAAAGCTACAAGAATGATCAGCATGGGTAGGCACCGCGACGCAAGGAGAGAGGGGCGCGAGAGTCAGGACTCGCGCTTTTGCCGGCGCGCGCCGCTGTCGTTGCGCGCCGTGATGGTCTGGCAGCTCAGCGGGTTGCGCAGCTCATGCGCCAGCCCGCCGGCAAACAGGATGAGTACGAGCAGGAGCTTGCGCATGTCGGTTCCCCTTCAGGCCGCATGGACGTTGAGGGTCACATCGATGTTGCCCCGCGTGGCTTTCGAGTACGGGCAGATTTCATCGGCCGCGTGGGCAATCTGCTCGGCCAGCGCCTGGTCCAGTCCGGGCAGGAACACGTTGAAGCGGGCTTGGAGCAGGTAGGCGCTGCCCGCCATGCCCAGATCCACTTCCACGTCCACCGCGCGATCGTTCGGCAGTTGCACCTTCATCTGTTTGGCAATGACGTCCAGCGCACTGGTGTAGCAGGCGGACCAGGCGCCCGCGAAAAGCTGCTCGGCGGTCGGATGCGGCTGGATGTCTTCGAAAGCCTGGACCAGGCCCGGGTTGTTGGGAGTCGAAAGACGGATATCGAGCCGTTCCTCGCCGCCCTGCGAGACATAGTTGCGAGAGAGGGTCGTATGGGTCTTGCCGGTCAAAAGGACTTTCTGGATACGGGCGGGCATGGGGAACTTCCTTGTCAGTTGGAATTTAAATCGGATTCGATTAAATCGAATGCGATTGAAGCGCATGGTAAGAAGCGCGAGTCCCGGCGTCAAGAGGCTGAAGCGAGGAAATTCGTATCAAATCGTTTACGACTGCATCGCATGCGATGTAAAGTGGCGCCATCAGGCAGACCAGATACCGAGGTGCACATGAAGCCCAAGACCCCAAACGATCCATCCCAGAGAAAGCTGGCGGAATTCCTCTGTTTCGCGGTTTATTCGACCAACCTGGCATTCGGCCGCGTGTACCGCCCCATCCTCGACGCGCTCGGGCTCACCTACACGCAGTACGTGACGATGATTGCCCTTTTCGAAGAGGACGATCAGACGGTCGGCAGCCTGGGCGAAAAGCTCTTTCTTGAATCCAACACCCTCACGCCGATACTCAAGAAGCTCGAAGGCATGGGCTATCTGGAACGCGTGCGCGACTCGGTGGACGAGCGGCTGGTCCGGGTGCGCGTGACCGACGAAGGGCGGCGCTTGCGCGAGAAGACCGCAAGCATCAACCTGAGCGATGCTTGCGGTCTCACGGGCGATCAGTTCGCGGCGTTGAGGGAGCAGGTTGTCGCGCTGCGCGACAACCTGGTCGAGGCGGCGCGGCCGGACGGCGGTTGAACGCAGGTGGACACCTTCAACTACATGCGCGCCTTCCGGCGCATCGTCGAACTGGGCAGCCTGGCCAAGGCGGCCGAGGCGCTGGATATGTCGTCCGCCGGGCTCAGCAAGCAGTTGCGGGCGCTGGAAGCCCACCTGGGGGCCGTGCTTATCCAGCGGACCACCCGCAAGATGAGCCTGACCGACACGGGCGCGGCCTATTACGCCGAATGCTGCCGGCTGCTGGACGAACTGGACGCCCTGGAAAAATCCGTCAGGCGCGAGTCCCGCCTGGTGTCGGGGCGGCTGCGCGTGAACGCGCCGGTCTCGTTTGCCTTGAGCGTGCTGACGCCGCTGCTGGCGCGCTTTCTGCGCCAATATCCGGAACTGCGCCTGGACCTGGCGATGGAAGACCGGCTGGTCGATGCGGTGGGACAGGGCTTTGACGTGTCCATACGGCTGCGCGCGCAACTGGACGATTCTTCGCTGATTGCGCGCCGGCTGGCGTCGCTGACGCAGGTGCTGTGCGCGGCGCCGTCCTACCTCGACAGCCGCGGCACTCCGGAAAGCGTGGACGCGCTGCGCGGGCATGACATCCTCAGCTATACCTTGGCCGAAAGCCCTGGCGCGGTTGCGGACGAGGATGCAGGCCAGCAGGCGGATCCGTTGGCCGGACCCGCGCTGGTGCAGGTCAACAACAGCCTGATGCTGCGGGACCTGCTGGAAGAGGGGCTGGGCATAGGCGCCTTGCCGTCGTTCCTGGCCGCGCCCGCCATCGCCTGCGGCAGGCTGGTGCGCGTTTTACCCCAACAGCCCGCCGCGCCTCGCCATGTCTATGCGGTCTATCCGACCAGCCGCCACTTGCAGCCCAAGGTCAAGGCCTTTGTGGATTTCATGGCGGACCATCTGCCGGCGGCCATGCGCGGCGATTGTTGACGCGCAGCGAATAAAGTCCTGCCGGCGGACCCCTTATTCTCGCGCCGGCCCGTCCTTAAGCTGGCGTCCATTGAAACGAGATGGACGCCATCATGACTTCGACCTCCAATTACGCACCCGCCGCGCCGCTGACCGTGGACTTCTTCCATGACGTGGTTTGCGGCTGGTGCTATGTCATGTCTCCCCGCCTGCGCCAGGTCGCGGCCGAACTGGGCATTGCCGTGCGCCAGCGCAGCTTCGTGCTGCAGGAATCGCCTGAACAGATGTGCCAGGTGTTCGGCTCGATGCCGCGCGCCAAGCAGGTGATCCTGGGCCATTGGGAAGCCTGCGCCCGCCATGAAGACCTGCCCCGCATCGACGTCGAGGGCATGCGCGCCGAATCATTCGATTACCCCAGCGGGATGGCCGGCGCGCTGGCTTGCCAGGCCGCGCATCTGCTGGCCGGCGACGCGGGCCATTGGGACATGTTCGACGCGATTCAGCATGCCCACCTGAGCGAGCATCGTAATGTCGGCGATCACGCCGTGCTGTTGGACATCGCAGCAGGGCTGGGCCATGACCGGGCCGAATTCGCCGCCCTCATGCAGGGCGACGAAGCCCTGCTACGCGTGCAGGCCGATCGCGCCGCCGCCGCGCGGCTGGCCATCGACTCCATACCCACGTTGATAGCGGGGCCGCACCGGGCCCGTCTGCACACCATGTCCACGGCCGATCTGCGGGACAGGCTGCGGGCGCTGATGCCCGCCGCGGTCGAGGCCTGATCGCCGGGTATCGGCGCGTCGCCCACGTCTTCCTTCTTTCCATTTTTCCGTCCGCGGGACGGAAGCCAAACGCACAAGGTGCATCATGACTACCCGTTACACCCAAAAATTGCTCGGCCTGGCGCTGGGCGCCGCCCTCAGCTTCAACGTGCTCGCGCACGGCGCGCCCGCCCGGGCGCCGGCCTCCGGACAGGAGGTGGGAATCAGCCCCTGGGGACCGGACGATGAGATCGGCCGCCTCAACCTGATCACGCCCGAATCGCGCGCCGCGGTAATGTCGCGCGTGGCTGGCGGCAAGGTCTATGACCTGGCCACGGAATACTACGTGGGCATGCCCAGTTGGCAGGACGCGGGCGATCCGCACTACCAGTTCTGGATGACGCACACGCCGCGCGGCACCGAAGTCGACGATCCCATGGGCGTGGGCCGCGACATGAACGCCATGCGCAGCTATACCGGCACGGCGTTCTCGATGTACAGCCACACCGGCACGCATATCGATGCGCTCAACCACTTCGGCATCCATGGCAAGATCTGGAACGGCTTCCGGGCCGACGAGCATCTGGGCGACCGCGGCTGGAAGCGCACGGGCATCGAGAAATTCCCGCCGCTGGTGGCGCGTGGCGTGCTGATCGACGTGGCCGCGCTCAAGGGCGTGGAGATGCTTCCCGATCAGTACCGCATTACCCGGCAGGATCTGAAAGCCGCGCTAGCGCGCCAGAAGACCGAGCTGCGCGAAGGCGACATCGTCCTGATCCGCACTGGCCGCATGAAGCTGTACAACGATCCGGCGGCCTACATGGCCAAGCCGCCGGGCATGGGCCTGGACGCGGCGCGTTATCTGGTCGAGGAGGGCGGCGCCATGATTCTGGGGGCGGACAACCTCAGTTTCGAGACCTTCCCTTCAGAGGTGTCCGACGACTATGTGCCGTTGCATACCTATCTGCTGGCGCAGAAGGGCGTGCCCATCATCGAGCTGGCGGCGCTGGACGAGCTGTCGCGCGACCAGGTCTATGAATTCGCCTTCATCGGCGGGCCGCTGAAGATCCGCGGCGGCGATGCGGCGCCGCTGCGTCCGGTGGCGATGCCGCTGCGCTGATTCACTTGCTGCGTTTGACCATCGCCATGATGGTATCCATCAACTCGTCGCGCGCCTGATCCACGCTGATGTCCTGAGCCACGGCCGCGTGCGCCAGGCCGTCAGCCGCGCCCAGCATCGCCCACATGCTGGCCGGCGATATTCCCGTGGGTCCGGCGTAAGGCGCAAGTATGGATTGGCATTTCTTGATGAAGGCCTGCTGGTATTGGTGCTTTACTGCAGTCAGTTCCGGGGAGCCGCCCAGCGCGGCCAGCACGCCGGGAATCTCGCGGCCCTGCGTCATGACGCATTCGATGTAGCCCGCTGCGATGACCCGGGCCTTTTCCTTCAAGGCCGGCTTGCTGGCGGCGATCGCGGCGTCGATGAGCGCGGTCTGGCGGACGTCGAAGTCCTGGTACAGCGCCACCAGCAGTCCGTTGCGCGTGCCGAAGTGGTCATAGGCCACGGGCTTGGTGATGCCGGCTTCCGTGGCCAGCCGTCCCAGGGTCAGGGCGTCCGTGCCTTCGTCGCTGATCAGCTTCCAGGCGACGTCCAGCAACTGGCGTTGGCGCTCGTCGCGCGACAGGCGGCGCTGCGGGTTGGCTCTGGCGGGGCTTGGCATCTTTGCGGTCATGATTGTTGGACTTCCTCCTCGTGGATTACAGCACGCGAGGAGAAAATCTTCTGGCCTATCGTCCGGGCGGCGTCGAGATGGGCGGCGGGAAAGCCCGCGTCGGAGGGCAGCAGCAATTCCGAGGTGGCGACGTTGGCGCCGCAGTAGCCGAAGATGCCGTGGTCGATCTGCGTCTTCATGGCGCCGAAGTAGCCGTGCCGCGCATAGGTGCGCTGGTTGGCGCCGCCCAGAGCGACCAGATGCACGTTGAGGCGTTGCAGCTTCTTGACCAGCTTGCCGTCCGCATCTTCGTAGGCCCAGCCTTGGGTGAACACCCGGTCGATCCAGCCCTTGAGCAAGCCCGGGAAGGACCACCAGTACACGGGGTAGACCAGCACCAGAGCATCGGCGCGTTCAAGCCGCGCATGTTCCGCGGCGACTTCCGGCAGGGGCTCCCCCTTGCCCATGGCCAGCGCGACGTCCGGCTGGGTGAACCTAGGGTCAAAACCTTCGGCGGCCAGGTCTGCGACTTCGAACGTATGCCCGGCATCGGCAGCGGAAATTCCTTCAGCGACCTGTCGCGCCACCGCGTGGGTCAGCGACGCGGGATCGGGATGTGCAACAACGATTAGCGCATGCATGGCGTCTACACTCCATCAAAATAATTAACCTACCGATAGTAACTTACTTTTGGTAGGTTGTGATTTTGACGTGAGTAGCGAGGCGGCTCCCTGGGAAGACCGACAGCCCGGCGCAAGGCGCGGAGCTTTCTAATGGCTGGGGATTTGGGCCAGCACCAGCTGCGTGGTCTGGCGCAGGTGCTGGGCCAGCAACTTGGCGGCGGTATCGGCGTCGCGGGCAAGCGCGGCTTCCAGCAGCTTGCGGTGTTCGTCGGCGACGTTGCGTTCCTTGCCCTTTTTCGAGCCGGAGGCGGCTTTGGTCCCGGAATTCAGCTGCACCGACAGGTAGCGGTAGCGCGCGGTCTGGTCGCGCAGCAGCTCGGCGATGGCGATGAGCGACTTTGAATCGCTGCCGCTGATCAGCGCCGAATGGAAAGCGGAATGCGCTTGTTCCCATTCAGCCGACAAGCCGGAGCCGTCCGTAGCGTGCAGGGGCAGGCGGCTCAGACGGTAGTGCGCGCCGGCCAGCCGCTCTTCCCAGTCCAGACTGCCGAGCGCGATAGCGCGGCGCAGCGCTTCGCATTCGATGTGGATCCGGGTTTCGGTGATGTCCAGCAGTTCTTCCGCCGACACGTCCGCCACGCGGAAGCCGCGCTGGTCTTCCGCGACCACGAATCCGCTGGTGGCCAGGCGCGAAAGCGCCTCACGCAGCGGGATCGCGCCGCTGTCGTAGCGTTCGCAGAGATCCTTGATGCGCAGGCGTGCCCCCGGGGGCAGGCTGCCCGTGATGATGTCTGCGCGGATGTCATTGGCCAGGGCCGATGCCGCAGTCCGGAAAGGTGTGGAAACGGAGGTCATGCGAAACGATAAGGTTTTTATCTATGAAGCTCAAGTTATCCAGGGAAAACCAGAATATATATATTTTTATGAATTACATATTCTTCGTTCAACCCTCATCCATCAGGAGATCACGTGAAACTGGCCACCCTACAAATCGACGGCGCGCCTCGCGCCGCCGCACTCGTGCAGGGCCGCCTGGCGCTGCTGTCCGCTCCAGGCGTCGATCTGGGTACGCTGCTGCGCCAGGGCAAGACGCTGGCCGATCTGGAGCGCATGGCAGCCGCGGCCACGCAGTTCATCGATCCGGCTGCCGCGACCTTTCTGTCGCCGTCGATCGAACCTCCCAAGATCCTGTGCGTCGGCCTGAACTATGCCGACCACACCAAGGAAAGCCCGTACGACCAGCCCGATTACCCGACGCTGTTCCTGCGCGTGTCGACCAGCCTGGGCGCGCATGACGCGGTGGTGGAGCGTCCGGCCATTAGCGATACGCTGGACTACGAGGGCGAAATGGTCGTGGTGCTGGGCAAGGGCGGACGGCGGATCGCCAAGGAACAGGCGCTGGACCACGTGTTCGGCTACGCCGTGGGCAACGAAATCTCGGTGCGCGAATACCAGTTCAAGTCGCCGCAGTGGACCGTGGGCAAGAACTTCGACGGCACGGGCACCTGGGGGCCATACGTGGTCACGGCTGACGAACTGCCGGCCGGCGGTAGCGGGTTGCGGATCGAGACCCGCCTCAATGGCGAAACCATGCAATCGTCCAACACCAGCGACATGCTGTTCGACGTGGCCACCGTGATCTCGACCGTCAGCGAGGCCATCACCTTGCAGGCCGGCGACATCATTTTCTCCGGCACCCCCGCCGGCGTGGGCTTCGGGCGCACGCCCAAGCTCTACATGAAGGACGGCGACACGGTAGAGGTAGACATCGAGCGCATCGGTACGCTGCGCAACCGCATCCGCGACGAGGCGCCGTCCGCCTAGGTTTCTCACCACGCATCCAGCGGCCCCGGCGCCATCCGCGCGCCGGGGCGCACGGCCACGATCTACTCTTGGAACTCCAGACATGCGAATCGCAACTGCTTTTGTGAAGTCGTCCGTGAGCAATCCCGCCCGGCGTCGTTGGGCCAGGCTGTTGCTGGCCGCAGGCCTGGCGTCCAGCCTGGGCGTGGCCAGCGCGGCGGATTGGCCGGCGCGGCCGGTGAAGATCGTGGTGCCGTTTGCCGCCGGAGGAACCACCGACCTGATCGCGCGGCTGATCGCAACGCCCATGTCGCAAGAGCTGGGGCAGCCGGTGGTGGTCGAGAACCGTCCGGGCGTGGGCGGGCTGCTGGGCGCCGATGCCGTCGCCAAGGCGGCGCCTGACGGCTATACCGTATTGATGGCCAACATCTCCTATCCGTTGGCCGCCCTGGTGGCGCAGGGCGCGAAGCGGCTGAACTTCGATCCCTTGGCCGACCTGCGCAGCGTGAGCGTGGTGGCCAACGTGCCGCTGGTCATCACTTCCACGCCTTCGGTGCCGGCCCGCAACCTGAAGGAATTCGCGGAACTGCTCAAAAAGAATCCTTCGACCCACTACGCCTACGGTTCCACGGGACCCGGTTCGTACATCCACGTGTTCGGCATGTGGTTCCAGGAACAGACGGGCGCGTCCATGACGCACGTGCCCTTCAAGGGTGCTGCGCCCTTGAAGGGCGAAATGCTGGCGGGCCGCATCCAGATGGGCGGCGACCAATTGTCTTCGTCGCTGAGCGACATCCGGGCCGGATCCTTGACCGCGCTGGCGGTCACCTCGCCGCAGCGCTCGCCGTCCCTGCCGGACACGCCCACTGTCAGCGAACTGGGTTTTACCGGCATCGATACCGAGGGCTGGAACGGCTTGCTCGCCCCGGCGCAGACGCCCGACGCCGTCGTGGCGCGTATCGGCCAGGCGGTGTCCAAGGCCGTCCAGCAGCCCGCCATCCGCCAGCGCCTAGCCGAACTGGGCGCCGAGGCCAGCGGTTCCAGTCCCGAGCAGATGAGCGCTTTGCTGAAAAGTCAGTTCGTCCAGTTCGGCCCCATGGTGTCGCGCCTGCAACTTGAGTGATGCCGTGGCGGGGATTCCAGATCCCCGGCATTTTTGGCTTTCCAACGAGTCCAACCAGAAAGGCCTGCAATGAAAGCACTGCGTAGCGGCGTGGCCGCGAGTCTGCAGTTCCTGATCGGCATCCTGGCGTGCGCGAACGCGCAAGCCCAGGCCGACGCGCCGCCCGTCTCCATCGTCGTTCCGCAGCCGGTGGGCAATCCCACCGACGGCGTGGCGCGCAAGCTGCAGCCGCTGCTGCAGGCCGCGCTGGGCAGGACCATCATCGTCGAGAACCAACCCGGGGCGGGCGGTTCCATCGGCACGCAACGGGTGCTGAATGCGCCAGCGGACGGACGCATGCTGTTGATCGCGTCCCAGACCGAACCCATCCTGACCCCGGCCACGATGCAGCATGTGAAGTACCGGGCGGAGAACCTGCGCGCGGTGGCGGTGGTGGCGCGGCTGCCCTACATCCTGACCGGCGGCAACGCGGTCGCGGCCAAGAACCTGGGCGAACTGACCCAACTGGCGCAGGCCCAGGGAGACAAGGGACTGAACTTCGGACATATCGGTCCGGGCTCGATGATCCACCTATTGGGCGAGCAATGGGCGCGGCAAAGCCAGTTCAAGCTCAACCACGTCGTCTACCGGGGCGTTCCGCCCGTCACGCAGGACCTGATGGGCGGTCAGATAGAACTGAGCTTCCTGCCGCTGGGCGGGTCGACGCTGGACCTGATCGAGTCCGGCCGCATACGGGCCTACGCAACGACCGGCGCCGCACCTAGTCCCAGGCTGCCCCAAGTGCCGCCCTTGTCCGCATCCAGCGAAAAGTTGCGGGATTTCGTGTACGGCACGTGGATCGCCTTTCTGGTGCCGGCCAAGACGCCGGACGCGACCGTTGCCAGCCTGAACCGCGCGATCGTCCAGGCCATGGAAGACGCCGCGTTTCGCGAGTATGTTGTTTCCACGGGTATGGAGCTGGTGGCGCAGAACTCGGTGGCGGACATGCGGGACTTTTACCAGACGGAGACGGCGCTGTACCAGGGTCTGGCGCAGAAGGTCGCCGTCGAGCAATGAGCGCAGGGCAGCCTGCCGCAACCAGAACAAGATTCTTGGAGACAGACATGCAATCCAATGCGCAGACAGCGCCGCTCGCCGTGCACTCGGTGGACGAGTTCGTGTTCAGCGTTCCCGATCTCGAAGAGGCCAGGCGCTTTTATTCGAGTTTCGGCCTGGACGTGCGGGATGAAGGCGGCTGCCTGGCGTTGTACACCCATGGCCATCCGCACCGCTGGGCGCGCATCTTGAAGGGCGTACGCAAGCGTCTGCTGTGGGTGAGCATGGGGGTCCACGCGGACGACCTGGAACGGTTCGCCGTGAATCTGGACCGCCTGGGTATCGCCCGCCGCGACGCGCCGCAGGACGCCGACCCCGCAGGGCTCTGGATTGAGGCGCCCGACGGGCTGGCTCTGCAATTGCGGATTGCAGCCAAGTCTTCACCGTCGGCCCCCGCGCCGCAAGAGCCGCCACAGGCCAGCGGCGGCGCCGGCCGCGCGCCCGCGCGCAGCCAGGTGCGGCAGGTGCGGCCGCTGTATCTGTCGCACATCCTGTTGTTCAGCGCCGACGTGGTTCGGGCCACGCGCTTCTACGTGGATGCGCTTGGACTGCGCGTGTCGGATACCTCGGGCGATGCCATCGCCTTCATCCACAGTCCGCACGGCAGCGACCATCACCTGATCGCATTGGCCAAGTCGCATGGCCTGGGCCTGCATCACAGCAGCTGGTGCGTGCCGTCCATCGATGCGGTGGGGCAAGGCATGGAGCAGATGGGCGCGGCGGGGTATGCGGACGGCTGGGGCGTGGGCCGGCATGTGCTGGGTTCAAACTATTTCCGCTACGTGCGCGATCCCTGGGGCAGTTACGCCGAGTATTCGTACGACATCGACTTTATCGCCGAAGGGCAGAAGTGGCCGTCGGGGGATTATCCGCCGGAGGATTCGCTGTATGTGTGGGGCCCGGCGTTGCCGCCGGACTTCATCACCAATCATGAGCGGGATGGCTGAGGGCTGGCGCTCCGCCCGTCAGGCTATCGCGTTCATCCCCAGGATCTCCCGCCCCGCGATCAGCGTCTGGATCTCCGTCGTGCCTTCGGGAATCATGCCGCCGCGCGTATCCCGGAAGATGCGCTCGATCGGATATTCCTCCGAGTAGCCCAGCCCGCCATGCACTTGCAGCGCCATGTTGGCCACTTCGTGGGCGGCCTCGGTGGCGTAGAGCTTGGCGATGGAGCAGGCCTGGCGCACGTCCTTGCCCGCTTCCAGCGCATGGGCCGCGCGCATGCCCAGCGCGCGCGCCGCTTCGACGCGGACCGTCATGTCGACGATGTGCTTCTGCACCAGCTGGAAGCTGCCGATGGGGCGGCCGAACTGTTCGCGCTGTTTCGCGTAGTCGATGGACATGTCCAGGGCCGCCTGCGCGGCGCCGACGGCTCCCATGGCTATGTTCAGGCGCGCGGCGTCCAGGCCCTTGAGCGTGCCGGCGAGCGCCGCGCCTTCCACGCCGACCAGGTTTTCCTTGGGGATGCGCACGTCGGCGAAGCCCAGTTCGGCCGTGCCGGTGCAGCGCAGCACCATGGTGTCGAGCTTGCGCACGTCATAGTTGGCCAACGCACGTTCGACGATGAAGGTCGACAGCTTGCCTTCGCAGGTGGGGCTGTAGGTGCGCGCCACCACCATGGCGAAGTCCGCGTCGCAGCCGTTGGTGATCCACAGCTTGCGGCCGTTCAGCACCCACTCGTCGCCAACCAGGTCGGCCCGCGTCTGGATGCCGGCGATGTTGGAGCCGGTGTTCGGCTCCGTCAGGCCGGTGCAGGCCTTGAGGCGGCCGGCCATGAGCGGCTTGAGGTACTTCTCTTTCTGCGCCGGCGAACCGTGGGCGGCCAGGCGCTTGATGGAGCCGTTGGTGATGTTGACGATGGTGCGCAGCGACAGCCAGTGGTAGCCCAGCTCTTCCATCATCATGGCCCAGGTGGGCATGTCGATGCCATGCCCGCCCTGGTCTTCCGGCAGGTTGCCGCCCAGGTAGCCCAGCTCCGCCAGCTTGGGCATCAGGTCGAACGGAAAGGTCCGCGCCTTTTCGTGCTGCGCGACGATGGGCGCCACTTCCGCCAGCATGAAGCGGCGGATGCTGTGCTGCAGCTCCTGTTGTTCGGGCGTCAGGTCGATGTTGCTCATGCGATTACTCCAGCTTCAGATTGGCGCGTTCCACCAGGTCGCGGGTAGCCTCGCGGTGCTCCGCCCAGAATTTGGCGAATGCCTCGGGCGAGCTGCTGACCAGCGGGGTGGCGATGCGTTCGAAGCGTTCCTGCACGATGGGCATGGCGGCGGTTTCTTCCAGCGCCCGGGCCAGCTTGTCGATGATGGGCTTGGGGGTGCCTGCGGGGACGACCACGGCCTGCCAGGTGGTGACCTTGAAGCCCGGTACGCCGGATTCGGCGATGGTGGGCAGGTCCGGCAGATCCTTGACGCGGGCGGCGCCGCTGACCGCCAGGGGGCGCAGCATGCCGTCCTTGATGTAGGGCAGCGAACTGGAACGGCTGTCGATCATGAAGGTCAGCCGTCCGGCGACCAGGTCCTGCAGCGCGGGCGCGCTGCCCTTGTACGGCACGTGCGTGAGCTTGGTGTTCAAGGCCAGCGCGAGCGAGGACGCCGCGGTGTGCGCCGAACTGCCGTAGCCCGGCGATCCGTAGGTGATCGTCGCCTGCTTGTCCGCCTTGATCGCCTTGATCAGGTCCGCCATGGTCTGGTAGGGCGAATCCTTGGGCACCACCACCACCAGCGGCGAATCGGTCAGTTGCGCGACGGGCGCGAAGGCCTGGGCCGGGTCGATCTTCAGGTCCTTGTACAGGTACTGGTTGACGGCGATGGTGGCCGCGTTGGTCCAGAGGATGGTGTAGCCGTCGGCGGGCGCGCTGGCTGCGGCCAGCAGCGAGAGATTGCCGTTGGCGCCGGGCTTGTATTCCGGGATGACGGGCTGGCCGAGCTTCTTGCTCAGCTCGTCCTGCATCATCTTGAACGCGATGTCGGAAGGTCCCCCGGGCGCAAAACCGATCACCGCGCGTATCGGCTTGTCCGGCCATTCCGCGGCCGAGGCCGCCGTCGCGAAGCCCGCGGCCAGCAGGGCTGCCGCCACCATCTTGCTGAACTTCATTCCTGTCTCCTGTTTTTTGGGTTGAGCGCGCTTGCGTTGCGCGGACGGATTCTTGGGTGATCCGTTTATTATTCGCATTGCGAATTAATAATTCGTTTAATGAATTGATGATACTGCGGCCATCAGGACGCTGCAATAACGGGTTTTCGACCGGCGGCTGGATTCGGCGCCGTTCGCGCATGAAAAATCCCTGCCGCGCACAGGGCGGGGCAGGGATGCGGGAGGTGAGAAACGGCCCGCTGGCGCGGGACCGGATTCAAGCGGAATCGAGCATGTGCCTGAAGCGCGCGCTGGCCTGCACGCATTCCCGCTGCAGCCGCAGGACGATGCTTTCCACGGGTTCTATGCCGCGGGCGAAGCCCACCGCCGGGCCCATGGACAGCATGCCTTCTTCATGCTGGCCCGCCTGATAGGCGAGGGCCTGGGTGCGTTCGCCGCTGATCAGTTCGCCGAAGTCCGCGTAGCTGCTGGCGCCCGCCTGTTCCAGCGCGGCGACCTTGCGGGCGTTTTCGTTGTCGAGAATGCGCCAGGTGTCGCCCAGGCTGCCGAGCACGGCGCGGGTGCCGTGCTCGCTGGTGTCGACCACGCGCTGCTTGTACGCGGCGTGCGCCGGGGTCTCCTGCGCTGGCGTGAAGACGCTGCCCATCACCACGGCGTCGGCGCCCAGGGCCAGCGCCGCGGCGATCTGCCGGCCGTGGCCGATGCCGCCGCCCAGCGCCAGCGGAATGCGCAGCTGTTCCAGGGCATAGGCGCCGTTGAGGAAGGTGGGCAGCTGGTTGCTGCCGGGGTGGCCGCCTTCTTCCATGCCGACCAGCGTGACTGCGTCCACGCCCATGTTCTGCGCCGCGACGGCATGGCGCACATGCGCGCACTTGTGGATGACGATGGCGCCAGCCTCGCGCAGCGCGGGCAGCAGCGGCGTGGGCGGCAGGCCCGCCGTTTCGAACAGGCGCACGCCCGCGTCGAGCGCGATGCGCAGCCGCGTCAGCATGGACTCGTTATTGGCCGCGCGGCGCGACAGCGTGAGGTTGACGCCGAACGGCAGGCCGCCCGTCAGTTCGCCGCAATCGCGCAGCGCCTGCCGGAAGTCCTGGTCCGTGCGTGAGCTGCGCGCGGTCATGAAACCCATGCCGCCTGCGCGCACCATGGCGGCGACCAGCCGCGCATCCGACAGCCACATCATGCCGCCCAGCAGCAACGGCCAGCGTATGCCCATCAGTTCGGTGATGCGGGTGGGCCAGCGTTGCGGAATGGCCGGAGCAAGAGGCTGGGTCACACGTGCCTCCCCATCAGCAGGATGGGCTGCAGTTCATGCGCCAACTGCCGTAGCGTGGGGCCGGCTTCATCGAGCATCAGTTGCCGGGGCAGCAGCGCCGCCGGGCCGCCGCAGCTGACCACGTAGCGTTCGCCGGCGGGCAGTTCGATGGCGGCGGCGACGGTGTTGATCTGATAGGCGGGGCGCTCGTGATAGACGAAGCCGCGCTCCGGATACCGGGCGATGGCGTCGGCAATGGCCTGTTGCTCCGTGGCATCGCCGGCCTTGCCGGATGCGCGGGCCTCTTGCAGCAGGGCCTCGCGTTCCTCGGGCGAGCAGCAGGCCAGGTAGGCCCAGCCGATCGCGCTATGGAACAGCGGTATGCGCGAACCCACGCGCAGATTCATCAGCAGCGGCGAATTTCCCTGGCAGCGCAGCAGGTAGACGATGCTGTCGCCGTCGCGCCGTCCCAGCGCCACCGCGACCTGATAGCGGTCGGCCAGCGCCTGCAACATGGGCCGGATGATGTCCAGCGCTTCCTGCCCCGCCAGCGCCGCGCCGCCCAGCGCGATGGCGGCGATACCAAGTTGCAGCTTGTCCTTGCCTGGCACGGCGGCCAGGAATCCCGTCTTTTGCAGGGTATGGCACAGCCGCCAGACCGTGGGCTGGGCCAGGCCGGTCAGATGGGCCAGTTCCGTCGTGCCCAGCATGCGCCGTTCGGCGCTGAAGCAGCGCAGGATGTCCAGCCCGCGGGCCAGCGCGGTGACGAATTGGCGGTCGGGTTCCGCGGAATCTTCGGTGGCGTCGTTCTTGGGCGCGCGAGGCGAGGCTCTTGACATGGGCAAGCTCCTTTTTTATGATCAATTCACTAAATGAATTATAAATTCGCATAGCAAATTATGCAAGATCAGGAGGACGAATGAGCGGTCAGCAGGATTGTGCGCCACAGGCCCAGGGCGTGATGTCCTGGCCTGGCGTTTGCCATTGGGGCGGGAAGGCCCTGGCCAGAACCTTGGCGGCCGCGGGCGCGCGCCTGCGCCTGCCGCTGGTGGTGACCGATGCCGGCACCTGGGGCGCAACGGGCGCCGCGGTCGAAGCGGCGCTTGCCGCCATGCCGGGACTGCAATGGCATGTCTATGACGGCGTGGTGCCCAATCCCGCCATGGACCAGGTGCGGGCCGCGCTGCACGTGGCGCGCGAGCAGGGCTGCGCCAGCGTGCTGGCGGTGGGCGGGGGCAGCGCCATCGACGTGGCCAAGGCGGTCTACGCCTGCCTGGCGGGCGGGTTCGATGCCGCCGAATTGCAGGCGCTGTGTGGGCAAGCCTGGCTGAACGCCGCCGCCGATCCCGCCGATCCGCTCTTCATCGCCGTGCCCACGACTTCGGGCACCGGCAGCGAAAGCAGCTCGGCCGCGCTGATCCAGGGCGACGACGGGCGCAAGCGCCTGTACCGTTCCTTGCGCGCCCGTCCGGCGCTGGTGGCGCTGCAGCCCGAGCTTACGCTCAGCCTGCCGCCGCGCCCCACCGCGCAGGGCGGCTTCGACGCCGTGCTGCATGCGCTGGGCGCCTGGATCAATACCGATCCTTCCCCTGTCGGCAAGGCCATGGCCTTGCAGGCCCTGCGCCTGTGCATGCGGGCGCTGCCCGACGTGCTGCGCGCCCCGGACAGCCTGCGCGCGCGCGCCGACATGCAGATGGGCGCATATATGGCGGGCCTGGCCATCGGCATGAGCAAGGTGGACGCCGTGCACGCCATGTGCACGCCGCTGGAGTCGCGCGTCCACATGGCGCATGCGGAAGTGCTGGGTCCGATCTTCAGCGTGGTGGCGCGCCACACGGCGCAGACCGCCGCCGCGCCTTACGCCGAGGCCGCCCGCGCGCTGGGCATAGCCGCGACGGGCGACGAACAACAGGACGCCCTGGCCCTGATCGAGGCGGTCGAGTCGCTGGCGCGGCTGGCGGGCATTCCCCTGCGCTTTTCCGGCTTGGCGCTGTCTGAGCAGGACGCCGCTCAGCTGGCCAGCCAGGCCATGCTGAGCGCGTCCATGCCCATCAATCCGCGCGTACTCGCGCCGGAAGAAATCCAATCCCTATACCTGCAAATGGCCGCGTAAGGAGCGCCCGCATGGATGTCATCGATTCCCGCCCCTATGAACTGCTGATCGGGGAAAACTGGCGCGCTGGCGCCGAAGGCCGCACGTTCGATACCTGCAACCCGGCCACGGCGCAGGTGCTTGCCAGCGTGCACGAGGCATCGGCGGCCGACGTCGACGCCGCCGTGCAGGCTGCGCACAACGCCTTTGAAACGCACTGGCGCAAGACCACACCGGCCCAGCGCGGCAAGCTGCTGCGGCGCCTGGCCGAGCTGTTCGAGCGCGACCGCGAAAAGCTCGCCTGGATCGAAACGCTGAACGTGGGCAAGCCCATTACGCATTCGCTGGATTCGCTCAAGGGCATGCCGGCGTCGCTGGAGTACTTCGCGGGCATCATTCCGGCCCTGCGCGGCGAGACCATACCGGTGGGCAATGCCGACGTGCTCAATTTCACGATACGCGAGCCGCTGGGCGTGTGCGCGCTCATCATGCCGTGGAATTACCCGATGACGCTGACCGTCAACAAGCTCGGTCCGGCGCTGGCCGCGGGCAATACGGTGATCCTCAAGCCCTCGGAAGTGACGCCGCTGTCCAGCATGGCGCTGGCGCGCTTGTTCGAGGAAGCCGGCTTTCCGCCCGGCGTGATCAACGTGGTCAACGGTCCCGGCGCCACGGTGGGCGAACGGCTGGTCACTCATCCGCTGGTATCACGGGTGTCGTTCACCGGGGGCACCGTGACCGGCGCGCGTATCCAGGCGTCCGCGGCCGCCGACGTCAAGCGCGTCACGCTGGAGCTGGGCGGCAAGTCGCCGCTGATCGTGTTCGAGGACGCGCCGCTGGACAAGGCGGCGGCCGTGGCCGCGGGCGACATCATCAAGAATTCCGGCCAGGTCTGCATCGCCTGCACGCGCCTGCTGGTACAGGATTCCGTGCGCGAGGAATTCCTTGGCCTGCTGCAGCAGCGCCTGGACGCCGTGCGCATCGGCTCGCCCGCGGACCCAGCGACCGAGATGGGCCCCCTGGTCAGCGCGGCCCAGAAGCAGCGCGTCGAGAAGTACGTGGCGCTGGCGCGGGAAGAGGGCGCGCAGCCCGTCCATTACGGCAACATGAAGCTGGAAGGCGACACGGCCAAGGGCTACTTCGTGCCGCCCACGCTGCTGCTGAACTCCCACGCGCGCATGCAGAGCGCGCAGGACGAGATCTTCGGCCCGGTGCAATCCGTGATCGGCTTTCGCGACGAAGCCGACGCCTTGCGCATCGCCAACGACACGCGCTACGGGCTGGCCGCGGTGCTGTACACGCGCGACGGCGGCCGCGCCCTGCGCATGGCGCGCGGCCTGCAGTCGGGCAGCGTGGCCATCAACACCGGCCTGCGGACGTCGTTCGATGCGCCGTTTGGCGGCTACAAGCAGTCTGGCATCGGCAAGGAACGCGGGCTGGAAGCCATCTACGAAAACACCCAGCTCAAGAACGTCAAGTACGACACCACGATCTAGCGTGGCGCCCACAGGAGACAACATGAAGTTCATCGTCAAGCTGGCCTCGGGCCTGGCCGCCTGCATGCTGGCGGCCGGCGCGCACGCGGAATGGCCCGACCGTCCGCTGCGCATGGTCATCGGTTTCGCGCCCGGGGGCGCTTCGGACATCGCGTTCAAGATGGTGCAGGACGAGCTGTCCAAAAAGCTCGGCCAGCCCGTGGTGCCGATCTACAAGCCCGGCGCCAACGGCAACATCGCCAACCAGGCCGTGGCCACGGCCGAACCCGACGGCTACACGGCGCTGTGGGCCAACGTCGGGCCGCTGGCCATCAACACTTATCTCTACAAGGGCGTGCAGGTCGATCCGGGCAAGGCCTTTGTGCCGGTCACGCAATTGACCGATTCGCCGCTGGTTGTGGTGGTGCCGAAGTCGTCGCCATTCCAGACCATGCAGGACCTGGTGCAGGCGGCGAAGAAGCCCGACGCGGGGTTGTCGTACGGGTCCGCCGGGCACGGCAGTTCCATGCACGTGGCGGGCGCCGCGCTGTCGCTGGCCCTGAACGCGCCCATGACGCACGTGCCTTACAAGGGCAGCGCGCCCGCGCTGCAGGACCTGATCGCCGGGCGCCTGTCCTTCATGGTGGACAGCCGCTCCACCACCGCGCCCTTCATCAAGGAAGGCGCGCTGCGCGCCCTTGCCGTCAGCGGCGACCAGCGCGTGGCGGACATGCCCGACGTGCCCACGGTGGCCGAGTCCGGCGTGCCCGGCTTCAAAGTGACGACCTGGCAGGCCGTGGTCATGCCGGCGGGCACGCCCCAACCCATCGTCGACAAGTTCTCCAAGGCCTTGCGCGACACCCTGCAGATGCCCGAAGTGCAGGAACGCTTCGCGCGCATCTACACGCCGCTGGTGGGCAGCACGCCCGAAGCCTTCGCGGTCTTCTGGGCCAAGGAGAGGGCCGGCGCCCAGGCTCTGGTGGAGAAGGCGCGGCTGCAGGTCGATTGAACGCCGGGCCCGGGCGGGCCCGGCGCGGCAGGAACATTGAAACTCGAATGGAATGGCATCATGGATCTGGAACTGAAGGGTTGCACCGCTTTCATCACGGGCGGCGCGGGCACGCTGGGCATGGCAATGGCCAGGCGCTTCGTGCAGGAAGGCTGCAATGTGGTGGTTTGCGACGCCAATGAAGAGGCGATCGAATCCGCCTGCGCCGAACTGTCTGCCTTGGGCGGGAACGTCCTGGGCGTGCGCGCCGACGTGACCAACAAGGACGAGGTCGGCCGCGCCGTGCAGCAGGCGGTCGAGCGCTGGAAGAAGGTGGATATCCTGGTCAACAACGCGGGCTTCGCGCGCGACCGTTATCTGACCAAGATGTCCGAGGAAGATTGGCACGCGGTGCTGGACGTGACGCTGCAAGGGGCATTCCATTGCTCGCGCGCAGTGCTGCCGCTGATGATGGAACAGCGCTTCGGCCGCGTCATCAACATTGCCTCGCGCGCCCATCTGGGAAATCCCGGGCAGACCAACTACTCGGCCGCCAAGGCCGGGCTGATCGGCTTTACCCGTTCGTTGGCGCTGGAGTCCGGCAAGTTCGGCATAACCGCCAACGCGGTCGCCCCGGGCGTCATTTCGACGCCGCGCATGCAGAAGCGCCCCGACTACCAAGAGCTGACCGAACGCGCCAAGACCAACACGCCGGTCGGCCGGCTGGGCGACCCGGCCGATGTGGCCGCGACGGTAGCCTTCCTGGCATCGCGCCTGGCCGGCTTCACCACGGGCGAGACCGTGCACGTGACGGGAGGGCGTTACGCATGAGCACGCCATTCGATCTGGACGAACATCTGGGCCGCCGCCTGTACTTCGAGGACCTGGCGTCCGGGCAGTCCTGGGAAAGTCCGCGCCGCACGGTCACCGAAGCGGATGTGGTGCAGTTCGCCGGGCTGTCCGGCGACTACAACGCGCTGCACACGGATGCCGTATTCGCCGCCAGCCATCCCTTCGGCCAGCGCGCCGCGCACGGCATGCTGACCCTGGCCATCGCGTCGGGCCTGACCACCCGCATGCCGGTGTACCGCCTGATGGACGGCACCCGGCTGGCGCTGACCGAACTGCGCTGCGTGTGGCGCAAGCCCGTGCTCATCGGTGACACCATCCATGTCGAATTGAGCATAGGCGAGAAGACGCTGTCGCAGAAGCGCCCCGGCACGGGCCGCGTGACCATGCTGCGCACGGTGAAGAACCAGAACGGCGAGGTCGTGGTGGAGTCGGAATGGACCACCCTGATGAAATGCCGCCCGGAGGCCGCATGAGCGCCAGTCCTTCCCAGTTTGATCCCAACGTCCGCTTCGACGATCTGGTGGAGCTGACGCGGCCGCGTTCGGTCATGATCGTGGGCGCCTCCAGCAAGCCTGGCACGCTGGGCCATACCACCGTGGTCAACGTGCTGGAGCACTCGGATTTCGACGGCGAGGTGCACCTGGTCAACCCCAAGGGCGGCGAACTCTTCGGCAAACCCTTGCATGCCAGCGTGGACGCGGTGCCGGCGCAAGGTATCGACGTGGCCTTGCTGCTGGTGCCGGCCGAATCCGCCGTCGCCACGCTGCGCGCCTGCGCCGCCAAGGGCGTGCGCTACGTCATCGTGTTCACGGGCGGTTTCGCCGAGCTGGGCGTAGCGGGGCGCACGGTCGAGGCCGAGATGCTGGCGCTGGCGCAGCGCAGCGGCATGCGCCTGTACGGTCCCAACTGCGCGGGCATGACCATGCTGGCGCCGCGCCTGGGCCTGACCTTTTCCACCGAATTCCGCAACGACGGCAGGACGGGAAAGCTTTCGCGCATCGGCTTGGTGACGCAGGGCGGAGGCCTGGGCCGTTCGCTCATGCAGGGCAACGAGCGCGGCGTGTGCTTTTCGCGCTGGTTCTCCACCGGCAACGAACTGGACCTGGACAGCGCGGACTTCATCAACTGGCTGGCGCATGACCCGGGAACCGACCTGATCTGCACCGTGATGGAAGGCATACGCAGCGGCCCGCGTTTCATTGCGGCGGCGGCGGCCGCGCGCCGCGCGGGCAAGCCGCTGATCGCGCTGAAGATCGGCCGCTCGGATTTCGGCAAGAAGGCGGCGCAATCGCATACTGCCTCGCTGGCGGGCGAGGATGCCGTCAACGACGCGGTGTTCTCGCAGTACGGCGTCATCCGTGTCGAAGACCTGGACGAACTGCTGGACGTCGCCAGCCTGATATCGCGCGTGGGCGTGCGCCGCCTGCGCAACATCTGCGTGTATTCATCGTCGGGCGGCGCGGGCGTGCTATCGGCCGACAAGGTGGGCGAAGCCGGGCTGGCCATGGCCGCGCTGGCGGATGAAACCGTGGCCGAGATGGCGCGGCACGCGCCCGCCTACGCGGCCCTGACCAATCCCGTGGACCTGACCACCAAGGCGCTGACCGACCCGGATCTGGCGCGGCGCTGCCTGGCGCCGCTGTTTGCGGACCCGGGCGTGGACGCCGTGCTCTATCCCATCACCTCCAATTATTCGGCCAGCACCGAAGGGCTGGTGCGCAACATGCTGGCGGTCGCACAGGGCGGAGCCAAGGCCTTCGTGCCCGTCTGGATGAGCAGCCGCCGCGGGCCGGCGCACGACCTTCTGATCCAGGAAGGATTCGCACCGGTCTACAGCCTGCGCAACGCCATGCAGGCGCTCAAGCGCGTCAGCGCGTACGCGGACCTGGGGGCCGACGAGGCGCCGGACGCTCCGCCCGCAGGCCTGCCGGCGGCCGCGCCTGTCGTAACGCTGCCCTGCAATGAAGCGCAGGCCAAGGCGCTGCTGGCGCAGTACGGCGTGCGCGCGCCCCGGGAATCCCAGGCGGCCACGGCGCAAGAGGCGGCGGCAGCCGCGTGCGCCATCGGTTTTCCGGTGGCGCTCAAGCTGGTGGCCGACGGCGTGCTGCACAAGAGCGAGATCGGCGGCGTGCAGCTGCGGCTGCGCGATGAAGCCGAAGTGCGGCAGGCTTTCGAGAACATTGTCGCGAACGCGGCGCGGCATCAGGTGCCCGTCGCGGCCATCCGCGGCGTGCTGGTGTCGGAGATGGTGGTCGACGGCGTGGAAATGCTGGTGGGCCTGCATCGCGACGAGGTCTTCGGCCCGGTGCTGAGCGTGGGCGCGGGCGGCGTGTGGGTGGAGGTCGAGGCCGACGTGGCGCGCTGCCACCTGCCGGCCAGCCGCAAGCAGATCGAGCGCGCGCTGGACCAAACGCGCATCGCGCGCCGCCTGGCCAGCCATCGCGGCCTGCCGGCGCGCGACAGGGCGGCCCTGGTGGATGCCGTGCTGCGCATCGCGGCCTTGTTCACGGCGCTGGGAGACGACGTGCAATCGCTGGAGGTCAACCCGCTGGTGGTATTGGACGAAGGGCGCGGCGTGGTGGCGCTGGATGCCGTCATCGAATAGCAGGCCGGCGCAGCGGCCGTCCGCTGCCCGGAAAAAAACACGGAGATTTCAGATGTTCGACAGCAAGATCGGAGGCGGCGACGCCCATACCATCCTGGTGCGAGGCCATGACCTGGTGCAGGACCTGTTCCAGCGCGATTTCATCGACGTGCTGGCCCTGGAGCTGCTGGGCGAGTTCCCCACGCCGCAGCTCAAGACCATGCTCAACCTGTTCCTGGTGAGCGCGACCGACCATGGCCTCACGCCCAGCGCCTTGTCGGCGCGGCTGACCCTGCACGGCGCGCCCGAGGCCATGCAGGGCGCCCTGGCGGCGGGATTGCTGGGCGCAGGCAGCCGCTTTCTTGGCGTGATCGAATACGCCGCGCGCTTTCTGCGCGACGCCCTGCCCAAGCAGGATAGCTACACGGACGAGGAACTGCGCCGCTATGCCGAGGAATGCGTCGCGGCCAACAAGGCGGCCAAGCGCAAGATTCCCGGCGTGGGGCATCCCATACACGTGGACGGCGATCCCCGTTGCGAAAAGATGTTCGAGATCGCCAGGGACTGCGGCTATTACGGCAATTACTCGCGCTTTGCCGTCGAGTTGGCCGCGGCGGCCGCCCGCCAGTCGGGCCGCAAGATTCCGCTGAATGCCACCGGGGCCAAGGGCGCCATCGTGCTCGATATGGGCCTGACGCCGGAGTTGGGCAAGGCCTTGACGATGATCGGCCGTTCGGTGGGCCTGATGGCGCACATCATCGAGGAACAGAAGAATCCCATCGCGCAGAAGGTGTGGGACATGGCCGCCGGCAACGAGTGACGCGTCTGCCGGCCCGGGGTCAATCCCGGTCCGGCGCGCCCAGCGGGAACAGCGGCCGGTACGGCCGCGCTTCTTCCACGGCCCGCGCGAACGATGGACGCGCAAGCAGCCGCGCCCGATAAGCGCGCAGCACCGGATACGATTCGGCGATGCGGTGCGTCCAGTCGCCATAGAACAGCGAGGGCGCGGCGGCGCAGTCCGCCAGGGTAAAGTCCTCGCCAGCCGCCCAGGTCTTGCCGGCCAGATGCGTTTCGAGCCATGCATAGGCGACTTCCAGCTTTTCCACCGCCAGGGCCAGCGTTTCCCGCCGCTTGTTCTCGTCGCCCGAGAGCGCGCCACCTACCGCATGCTGCGTCCAGTTCATGACGTGCAGGTCGAAGAACCGATTCAGGAAGCGCACCTGCAGCGCCGCCCTGGGATCGGCGGGCAGCAGGCGCTGCGGCCCGGGATGATCCAGCTGCAGATGCTCGATGATGATGCTGGTCTCGGCGATGTTGCGGCCGCCGTCTTCCAGCAGCGGGAACTTGTGCAGGGGCCAGCGGCGCAGCCATTCGGCCGCGTGCTCTGGCGTGTCGGGGCCGATGCAGCGGAACTCGAATGGAGTGCCGTTTTCGTACAGCGCGATCAGCACCTTCTGCGTGTAGGAGGAGAAGGGATGGCCGTAAAGGGCGAGCGACATGGCGGGGGTCTCCGGGCGGAATCGCGATGGACGACGCCTAGCGTCGCCGAGACGAGAAACAATCGCAACAAATAATTTCAAACCTTTTGTGTCAGCGATCCGACCGCCCATGCGAGGCGGCGCGGCAGTACGGGGGAGCCGCGGCCCCGCCGTTACTGGCCTTGCGGCTGCGAGGCATGGCCGGGCGCTTGCGCGGGTCTGCATGAACGCCGGATCGGAGCCGGCCGGCGTGTGTTTCAGCCGCTATGCAAGGATTGCGATCTGGCCCCGAGCCAGTAGTATGCGCGCTCAACCGACCGATCCCGCTCATACCAAGGACTGATCCATGACCCTGACGCGTCCGCGACTTGCCCTGTCCGCCCTGGCGCTCGCGCTGGCCCTGTCCGGCTGCGCGCCTCATCCGTTCCTGAGCGCCGAAGGCACCAGGAACGATCCGCGCTATGCCCAGCTGCTGGACCTGATCGACGCGGCGCTGAAGGACGATATGGCCGTGGTGCTGGTGGCCGACATCATGCCGCATCGTTCGCTGAGCGACGCGTTGGAAATGACCAAATGGACCTCGCGCGTCATCTGGATGTACGAAAAGGATCCGCGCATAACTTTCAGCCGCGGCTTTCAGACCAACTCGCTACAACGGGACAAGAAGACGACCTATCTGTTCCAGGCCTTCGAGGTGCATATCCTGCCGCCGGGCAAATATCTGCTGACCGGTGGCGACGACTACAAGCTGAATGCCTTGCTTGACCAGGTCGGCGCTGCGAGCGGCAAGGAGGGTTCGGGCCGCGGCGCCAACGGCACCGCCTATCTGTCGCCCGAGCTCTATCGCGAGTTCTACCGGGAAACCAACTGGCGCGACGCTACCTATGGCACCGAGACCAAGACGCGCACGGTCTGCACCGCCGTGCACGCGGCTTCGGGCGCCTGCGTGAGCTGGGGCGAGCAGCAATACAGCGAGACCACGCAGCTCGGTGCGGCCGGCTATCGCGAAGAGACCGATTCCCGCGATATCCCCGCGATCAAGGTGCAGGCCCGCATCCCGCCGCAGCAGGCGCTGGCAAGTTTCACGCTCAAGGGCGGCCAACTGGTGCTGAGCCAGCGCATGCACCTGAAGACGCCGAGCTACAAGTACCGGCAGTCCGCCTGCCGCGCGGTCGATCCGAAGATGATCGAATGCCCGCTCGAAGATCTGACCGTCTATACGCGTCCAGCGCCCATGGAGTTCACGCAGAAGTACATCGAGCGGCTTGAGAACGTAAGCGCGGAACACCGTCAGCTTCTGGCCAAGATGACACCGATGCAGATCACGCCCTTGGGCAAGCAGGGCATGGAAGACCCGATCTGGGGTGTGCCGCTGTCGCTGCGCAAGGGCAAGTAGGCGACGAGCCTGGGGGGCGCTGGAAGGGCCGCCCGTCATCGTAGAGAACAGGGCGGGCGCTGGCGGATTGACAGGCAAAATCCGCTTCCCGATCCAGAGCGGAACTGGAATTAGCGTTATCCTGCCGCTAGACTAGATCGTCGGCTGCCATGCCTACCGGGATGGCGCCGATGCCGCGACCGGCGAGGACTGCGCACTTGAAGCAAATCCGGCACTACCTGTTTGGCATCATCGTCTCCTTCCTGCTGGCGGGACTGCTGGCGTTCCTGGGCATCGTGTTCGTCTCCAGCCCCAATCTGGGCTGGGGCGCGCAGGCGCTGTTGAGCTATGGCGTGTTGTTCGGCGGGCCTCTGGCCCTGGTGCTGGCGCTGTGCTGGATCATCTACATGGTGCGCGATAAAGGCCAGGTGCCGGGGCGCGTCCACGCGTTGATGTTCCTGCCCACGGTGTTGGCACTTGCCATCGTGCCCGTCAGCGACTCCATCGAGCAGGGCAGGTGGGACCGTTTCCAGGCGTCGCACCCAGCGATCGAGGAAGCGCACGTCAATCTGAGCGGGCGCACGATCTGGACGGACCGGAGCGGCGGGAGCGTGTCGTCGGGCTCGTCGCCGTACCTGGAGCCCGGGTCGGTGGCTCAATACATGTTTTCGCGCTTTCGCCGCTATCCGAACCAGGGGGCCGCGGCCAGCGAGAATTTCCCCTACGACGGCGCGCGCCTGAAGGACGGCGTGGATCGCTACGTGTACTCCAGCCAGGACGGAACGCCAGGCGCGTCCGTGCCGCTGAAACGCCAGCCGTATCCGGATATGGGCAAGCTGCCCTCGGCGTCCGCGCAGGGCGAAGCGGAGCTGGTGGTTTATCACTATTACCACTATGCCGATCACGTCGAGGTGGCGCCGGGCATCGCGCGCTTCGCTGGCACCACCGACGACCGGATGGAGGCGGCCGGGATGCCCGGGGTGGCGATTTTCAGCCTGCAGAACTTGACGCCGCAGACCATCGCCCGGGTGGAGATCAACGGCCAGGCCTATGACATGGGCTCGCAGGCGGCGCGCAGCGTGCTGCGGCAGCCTTGCGATCCGGTGCGTGGCGGTAGCCCGGTCCTGCTCGATCTGGAGCAGCCCTTGCGGGTGCGTTGGCAGACGCTGGAAGAACCCGGGACCTGGCGCGAGGCGACAGTGAACGTCCCGGCCTTCAGCGCGGCGAGCGGCAAGGACCCAGGCAAGGGCCTGCAGCGCGTGCGGCTGTACTTCCTGCCGGATGAGACGGTGGCTGCCGAACGCTACAGGGAGATCCGCGCGCGCGGCGAACTCTCCGTCCGCGCTACCGGCCTGCCCGCCGCCGCGCAAGCCTATACGGGCTGCGGCGGCGCGTATTCCGGCTACAACCCGCAGACGGTGAAGCTGCTGGGCAACTGAGGCCTGCGCGCGCTACACGTCTTCGATGCGCTGCGAGGGCGCAAGGGGCGTACCGAGGTCCAGCATGGCGTAGATCCGCTGCGTGAAACGCTGCCGCCGCGTGGGCCTGCCCATGCGCCAGCGCGTGTCCAGCCATAGCAGGGGCAGGGCGAAGCCCAGCCACACGATGAAGAAGAGCGCCAGCAGGAAGACGGCCAGTTCGGGAAAGTCCCGGAACGAACCGTCGTCCGGTCCGGCGAAAAACTGCAGGCCGACCACGAACAGCCAGGCCGTCAGCATCAACGCGCCTATCAGCTTGAGCAGGCGCGCGCGCTGGTTCATGCCCACGCGGATAGGCGTGTCCCTGCCTTGCTCGCCGCCGTAGTAGCGGTGGCACATATAGCAGCGGCCATCTTCCAGATTGCGCAGCGCATAGACGGCGCGCCGGCCATCCTGGTGGACGGAGGCCGTGCGCACTGCCAATTCGACGCGGTCGCCCTCGGCCAGGAAGGGCAGCGCGTCGCCGAACGCTTCCTGGGCGATCATCGCGTAGTCCACGCCGTTGACCGTGTAGCGGTAGATGCCATAGTTCGGCCCTTTGTGAACCTGGCGCATCTCATGCGTGAGGCCGGTAAGGCGGCCCCGCACGTACCCGATGGGCGGTTCGCCCTCGTCCTGCGTCGATAGCGGCTCCAGGCGTGGCGGCTCGGGCGGCGGGGCAGGTATGCCGGCAACCGGCTTTTGCTCGGGATCGAAAAGCGCTTCGGTGGCCAGGATCAGCGGGCGGTGGCGGCGGTTGTGCCAGAGGCCGTGCATGGCCGAACCCGCCACCACCAGCGCCACCAGGGCGACGACCAGCGAGAAGACCATCAGGAACACGCGTGTGAGGCTGGCGATGCCGAGCAGCCAAGCCAGCCACACGAACGCCGCGCAGACCGCGCCGCCGATGACGATCTCGCGCCAGCCGCGCCGTTTCAGGGTTTGGTAGTAGCGCGGCGGGATGGGCTCTCCACGCGCCGGAACCGCCCAGGAGAAGACGGCCGGCCCCTCTTCGCCGTCCATCACACCCAGGCGCGCCGGCATGCCCTGCTGATGCAGGCGCTGCAATTGATTGATCTGCGGCGCTTCCAGCCCGGCGGCGATCACGCTTTCTGTTCCTACGCGCAGGAACGCATCGTGCCGCACGAGCGGCACCGCGAGGCGGATCTGGTCGATGGTTCCTTCGAGTATGCGGGCGGAGGGCTGCGCCATGACGGGGTTGGAGGATGAAAACCGTCAAGGATAGCGTAGCCGCCTGCGTGAGCTACCAAGCGTCCGGCAAAGTCCCAGGCCCTTCATGCGTGGGGAAATGCGGCAGCACTTCCTCCGCCAGTTCCTGCAGCACGTCCGCCGCGGGCCGTTGCGAGAACTGGATGCCCAGCGCGGCGTGATTGACGCCGGCCTCCTGCCATTCTTCCAGCAACGCGATCAAGCCTTTCCTGCCCGTGCGCAGCACGAAGCCGTTATGCAAGGGCGTGCGGGGATGGTCGGGGTCTTCGGCCAGGTCCAGCCATTCATTGGTCATGTGCGGCCGGAAGCCGCCGTCGGGAATCTGGGCGCGCCAGGCACGGATCTTGGCCCCCAGGCGCTTGGGTCCTGTCGACGTATCGGTGGCGTCGGGATAGGTCAGCCAGCCATCGGCGTGTTCGGCGATCCACGGCAGCGACTGCCCCGACGAACCCGTGACGATGAGCGGAATGACGCCCACGGCGGGCTTGGGCAGGAATTCCGCGTTGCTGAAGCGCCCCAGCGGCGAATCGATCTCCAGGCGTCCTGGGCGCATCAACTGACGGAAGTACGAAACCGCCTCGGCGAAACGCGCAGCGCGTTCGTCGTGATTCAGCCCATAGGCAGGAAACTCGACCGGACGGTCTCCCGACGCAATCCCCAGCACCAGCCGGCCGCCCGACAATTGGTCGATGGTTGTCGCCGCCTTGGCCAGATCGATGGGGGGGCGCAGGGAAAAGATCGCGCTGCCCGTGGCCAGTGCAATCTTCTTCGTTTGCGCCGCCAGAAAGGCCAGGTAGGTGAACGGATCGAAGACCTGGCCGGCATCGCCGAACGAAGGGGAGTACAAGGGTACGTCGCGCACCCAGACGGCGGCAAACTCCTGCCGGTCGATCTGCCGCACAAGTTCGGCCTGCCCCGCAAGGACCGCCATGCTGCCTTCATAGAAGCGCAGCGGCAGGAAGATGCCCAGCGTCAGGCGGTCGGGCGCGAACATCCGCCGATAGCCGGGGTGCGCGGAAAAAGCGAAGTACGACGCTCCCGTCGTGCCATGGAGAGAGAGGGTGGTGTCCATTCCGACTGTCCTTGTTTCCTTCAAGCGCCCGTTGCCGGCGCGGGCAGGGTGATGCCTTTGGCGACCGCGGGCCGCGCTGCCACGCGTTCGTGCCATGCGCTCAGGTGCCGGTGATGGCTGAAATCGAAATCGATGATCCGTGCGATGTGGCTCCAGCCGAAATGCGCGATATCGGCGATGGAGTAGGCGTCGCCGGCAAGGTAGGGCTGATCGGCCAGCCTGCGGTCCAGCACCGCGAGCGCATCCTCGGTCAGGCGCTGGTAGCGTTCGAGCGCGGCGGGGTTGCGCGCCTTGTCGAACACCTCGAAGTTCACGCGTTGCCCGATGATGGGACCGACGCTGCTGGAATGGAATTGCAGCCACTTGATCGCTTCCCAGCGGCCTTGGATGTCCGTGGGCAGCAGCCTCCCGGTCTTTTCCGCGAGATACAGCAGTATGGCCGCCGATTCGAACAGCGCCACGCCGGTTTCATCATCGGTCAGTACCGGAATGCGGCCGTGCGGATTCAGGGCCAGAAAATCCGGCTGGCGGTGCTCGCCCTGCGCGATGCGCACATGGTGCAGGCGGTAGGGCAGTTCCAGTTCTTCCAGCGCGATGGTGGCCTTGTAGCCATTGGGAGAACTATCGGTGTATAGATTCAGCATGGGCTTGCTCATTTAAGATTAGCTAAATATTCAGGATCCGCGGCGGCATTGAAATTTTCTTTGTTGAGCGGGATCCGGTACAGCGATCATTTCTCACTTTTAAATTTAGGAAATCTAAAATGACGGCAACGCTTCCCCTGCAGGCGCTGCGCACTTTTGTCGAGGTAAGCCAGCGCGGCAGCATCACCGCGGCGGCGCAGGCCTTGCATGTCACGCCGGGCGCCGTCAGCCAGCAGATCCGGCTGCTGGAGGACCGGCTCGGCATCGCCCTGCTGGTGCGCGAACGCCACGGCATGCGCATGACGGAGGCGGGCGCCGAGGCGTATCCGATGCTTAGCGCGGCGTTCGCGCAGATCGACAAGGCAGTGGACATGCTGGCCGCTAAGCAGGCGCGGCAAAGCCTGACCGTTAGTACCGTGGCGACGTTCGCGGCGTCTTGGCTGGTTCCACGCCTGGGGCGGTTCAAGGAACGGCATCCGCACATCGAAATCCGGGTAGAGGCGACGCCTGCCCTGGTCGATCTGCGGCGCGACCACGTCGATGTCGCCCTGCGCCACGGGCTGGGCGATTATCCGGGACTGGATGTGGTGCCGCTGATGGCGCCGGTGCTCGTGCCGGTGGCCGCGCCAGGCTTCGCAGCGGCGCTGGCCGAACCGGCGGACTGCCTGGATTACCCGCTGCTGCACGATGCGGACCGCGCCGATTGGCCGCTGTGGCTAAGCGCGCATGGCGTGGCCCAGGATGCCCGGGCGCAGCGCGGCAATGCGTTCGATGACGATTTCCTGCTGATCCGGGCGGCGGAAGCGGGCCAGGGACTTGCGCTGGTGCCCGCCGCGCACGCGCAGGAAGAGATCGCGGCCGGACGCCTGGTCCAGGCGCTGGACAAGCCCTGGCCCGCGAGGTTCGCCTACTACGCCGTCAGCAGGCCCGGCGCGGTCCAGCGTCCGGAAGTCCGCGCCTTCATCGACTGGATCGTCGAGGAGGCCAGGGCGTGACCGCTACGGCTGCTTACGCGGCAAGGAGTTTTCAAGCCTGGAAGCGCCGCGCAGCCTGAAACAGCTGGCGCTCGCTGCCCGCGCGACCCAGCAGTTCCAGGCCGACGGGTATTCCGCTGGGCGTGAAGCCGATGGGCACGCTCAAGGCCGGCAGCCCCGTCACCGCCGCGAGCAGCCCATTGCCGCCGCGCTGGGCCTGGCCCAGCAGTGCCGGCGCGCCACGCACGCTGGGATAGGCCAGCAGGTCCAGCTGGCCTTGGTCCATGGCAGTCAACAATTCGTCGCGCAGCGCCTGGGCGCGGGCCAGCACCGCGAGGCGCGCGCTGCCGTCGGGATCGCGCAGCGCATCGCGCTCGCGCAGCAGCGGCGCGACTTCCGGGTGGGGATAGCCGCCGTCCAGGATGTCGGTCAGGCTGCGCACGGGCAGACCCGCATCGCGCAGGCACAGGGCAAGCGCGTCGCGGAATTCATGGCCGGTGACGTTGGCGGCGGTCAGGCGCGCGTCTTCCAGCGGCAGCGCGACTGGCTGGATCTGTGCGCCCTCGGCTTGCCAACCGGCGAGCGCCGCGCGGACGTGGCGCGACACCTCCAGTTCCGCGCCGGCTGGGCCGAAGAATGCTTCCAGCATGCCGATGCGCCAGGCCCGGTCCGCGCCGCGCGCGTCTTCGCCTTGTCCCGCCATCACCGACCACAGGGCTGAGATATCAGCAAGGCTGCGGGCCATCGGGCCGACCGTGTCGAGCGTCGGCGACAGCGGCACCACGCCGGCGTTGCTGTAGCGTCCGGCCGTGGGCCGCAGGCCCCAGACCTGGTTGAAGGCCGCGGGGATGCGGATCGAGCCGCTGGTGTCGGTGCCTATCGCGGCCGCCGCGAAGCTGGACGCCACCGCGACGGCGCTACCGCCGCTGGATCCGCCGGGAACGCGGGCGGCGTCGTAGGCGTTGCGCGTGCGGCCGGATAGTGAAGAAACGTTGGTGATGCCGCAGGCCAGTTCGTGCATCGTGGTCTTGCCCAGCACCACGGCGCCGGCTTCGCGCAGCCGGCGCACGACGTCGGCGTCGCGCTGCGGGCGGCGGCCGGCCAGCGCGAGCGAGCCAGCGGTGGCGGGCATGCCCACGGTATCGATGTTGTCCTTGAGCAGAAGGGGAATGCCGTGCAGCGGCCCCAGCGCCGCCCCGCGCTGTCTTTCCCTGTCCCGATCGGCGGCCTCGGCCAGCGCCTGGCTGTTCAGCGCGATGACCGCGTTGAGCGCTGGCCCGGCCTGGTCGTGCGCGGCGATGCGCGCCAGGTAGGCGCGCACCAGGTCCATGGCGCTGAGCGCGCCCGCTGCCATGGCCGACCGCAGCTCGGCGATGCCGCGGCCAAAGACCGGATCGCTGCCCGGCAGAGGACCCGCCAGCAGGCGCGGCGCGCTCATCGGAAGTGGCACGCCACCCAGTGCTGCCCGGCGTCCGAGCCGTCTGGCCGCTGGGTCAGGACCGGCTGCTTCTCCTTGCACACTGGCTGCGCCAGCGGGCAGCGCGTGTGGAAGCGGCAGCCGCTGGGAGGATTCGCCGGGCTGGGCGGATCGCCCTGCAGCAGCTTGCGCTGCGCGGGCTTGTGCGGATCGGGAACCGGGACGGCCGACAGCAGGATTTCCGTGTACGGGTGCAGCGGGCGCGAGAACAGCGTGTCGCGGTCGGCGACCTCGACGATGCGGCCCAGGTACATCACCGCCACGCGATGGCTGATGTGGCGCACCACCGCCAGGTCATGCGCGACGAACAGGTAGGCAATGCCCATCTCTTCCTGCAGGTCCATCAGCAGGTTGATCACCTGCGCCTGCACCGACACGTCCAGCGCGGACACCGGTTCGTCGCACACGATCAGCTTGGGCCGCAGGGCCAGCGCCCGCGCGATGCCCAGGCGCTGCCGCTGGCCGCCGGAGAACTCGTGCGGGAACTTCTTCATCGCCTCCGGACGCAGGCCGACCTTGGAGAACAGCCAGGCGATCTCATCGGCGCGTGACCGGCCGCCCGAGGTCGGGAAGTTCTGCAGCGGTTCGCCGACGATGTCGCCTGCCGTCAGCCGTGGATTCAGCGACGCGTACGGATCCTGGAAGATGATCTGCATGTCGCGCCGGCGGCTGCGCATCTGCTCGGCCGACAGCGCCAGGATTTCCTCGCCTTCCAGCCGTACGGATCCCGAGGTCGGCTGGATCAGGCGCAGCACGGACTTGCCGGTGGTGGTCTTGCCGCAGCCGGATTCGCCCACCAGCGCCAGGGTCTCGCCGCGGGCGACAGAGAACGACACGCCGTCCACGGCCTGGATGACCTTGCGGCGCGGCTTGAACCAGCCGCCCGCGCCGGGATAGTGCATCTTCAGGTCGCGCACTTCCAGCAAGGGCGTGGTCGGGGCGGCGGGCTGGTTGCGGGCGCTCATGCTTGGACTCCAGTCAGGGCGGCGCCGGGGGGCGTCGAAGCGGCCGCCTGCGGGGCCGGTTGCGCGGCGACGCGCGCCGCTTCGTGGCAGGCGACCACGTGGTCGCTGCCATGTTCAAGCAATTGCGGCGCTTCGGCCCGGCAGCGGTCGGTGGCGTAGGCGCAGCGCGGCGCGAAGCTGCAGCCTTTGCCCAGCTCGCTGGGCGCGGGCACCATGCCGGGGATCTCGGCCAGGCGTTGCGTCGACGCGTTCATCGACGGCATCGACGCCATCAGCGCCCGCGTGTACGGATGCAGGGGGCGGTCGAACAGTTCGGTGACGGGAGCTTCTTCCACCTTGCGGCCTGCGTACATCACGGCCACGCGGTCGCAGCATTCGGCCACCACGCCCAGGTCGTGGGTGATCAGCACGATGCCCATGCCCAAGCTCTGCTGCAGGCTGCGCAGCAGGTCCACGATCTGCGCCTGGATGGTCACGTCCAGCGCCGTGGTCGGTTCGTCGGCGATCAGCACTTCGGGATTACAGGCCAGGGCCAGCGCAATCATCACGCGCTGCCGCATGCCGCCGGAAAGCTGGTAGGGGTACTCGTGCACGCGCCGTTCGGGTTCCGCGATCTGCACCAGGCGCAGCATTTCCTCGGCGCGGCGGTAGGCCTCGCGGCGGCCGAGCTTTTGATGCAGCATCACCGTTTCCGCGATCTGCCGGCCCACTGTCAGCACGGGGTTCAGCGAGGTCATCGGTTCCTGGAAGATCATCGAGATCCGGTTGCCGCGGATCTGGCGCATCTGCTTTTCGGTCAGGCCCAGCAGGTCGGTGCCGCGGTAGCGGATCTGGCCGCCGGCATAGCGCCCGGGCGGCGTCGGGATCAGCCGCAGGATGGACAGCGCGGTGACGCTCTTGCCGCAGCCGGACTCGCCGACCACGCCCAGCGTGCGGCCTGCCCGCACCTGGTAGGACACGCCGTCCACCGAGCGCACGGTGCCGGACACGGTATCGAAGTAGGTGCGCAGGTTGTCGACTTCGAGCAGCACATCGCCAGGGGCGACGGCGGCGGGAGAGATTGCCATGGCGTGCTCCTAGCGTTGGTTGGTCAGGCGGGGGTCGAGCGCGTCGCGCAGGCCGTCGCCCATCAGGTTGATCGCCAGCACGGTGACGGCCAGCAGGATGCCCGGATACAGGATGGTGTAGAACGCCACCGCCACGTAGTTGCGGGCGTCGGCCATCATGTTGCCCCAGCTGGGCACCTGGGCCGGCACGCCTACGCCCAGGAACGACAGCACCGCTTCGGTCAGCACCGCGGTGGCGGCAATGAACGTGGCCTGCACCACCAGCGGCGTGACCATGTTGGGCAGCACATGGCGCCGCAGGATCACCGGCAGGCGCGTGCCCACGGCGTGGGCGGCTTCGACGTAAAGCTGTTCGCGCAGCGTCAGCGCCAGCGAACGCACCAGGCGCACCACGCGCGGTACCTGCGGAATGGCGATCGCGATGATCACCGTGGTCAGGCTGGCGCGGATCACCGCCATCAGGGCGATGGCCAGCAGGATGTCGGGAATGGCCATCATGCCGTCCATGATGCGCATGATGATCGCGTCGGCCCAGCGCACGAAGCCCGCCATCAGGCCCAGCACCACGCCGACCGCGGTCGCGATCAGCGCCACCACGATGGCCACCACGAGCGACACGCGGCCGCCCCACACCACGCGGCTGAACACGTCGCGGCCCAGCGCGTCGGTGCCGAAGTAATGTTCGGCCGACGGCGGCTTCATGCGTTGCAGCGGATTGATGCTGATAGGGTTGTGCGTGGCGATCCAGGGCGCGGCGATGGCCAGGCCCGCCACGATCAACAGCAGCGCCAGGCCCAGGATCAGGGTGGGGTGCTTGCGTATCCAGCGCCAGCGGCGGCCGCTGGCGCTGAGCGCCTCGTGCAGCACCACGGGCGGGCTGGTGGAAATCGAGCTTTCTGACATGATTCTTTCCTGCGGCGGCTCAGTAACGGATGCGAGGATCGAACAGCCGGTAGCTGAGGTCGATCAGCAGATTGATCAGCACGTAGGTGCCGGCCGATAGCAGCAGCACGCTCTGGATCACCGGATAGTCATGGTGCTGGACCGCGTCGATGACCAGCCGGCCGATGCCGGGAATGGCGAACACAGTCTCGGTCACGACCACGCCGCCGATCAGCAGCGCGATGCCCACGCCCACCGTGGTGGCAATCGGGATGGCGGCATTGCGCAGCGCGTGCTCCAGCACGGGCAGCACCGCCAGGCCCTTGGCGCGCGCCGTGCGGATGTAGTCCTCGTGCAGCACTTCCACCACGGTCGCGCGGGTCATGCGGGTGATCAGCGCGATGTATACCAGCGCCAGGTTGATACAGGGCAGGGTCAGGTTGCGCAGCCACGGGCCCACGCCCTCGGACAGGCTGACATAGCCCTGCACCGGCAGCCATTGCAGCTTGATGGCGAAGCCGTAGATCAGCAGGTAGCCGACCAGGAACACCGGCACCGAGAACGCCAGCACGGCGAACAGCATCACCAGGCGGTCGATCCAGGTGCCGGCGCGGTAGGCGGCCAGCACGCCCAGCGGCACGGCCACGATGATGGAGACCAGCATCGTGAGCGCGGCAATGGACAACGTGGGTTCCACCCGCTGCGCCAGCAGCTGCGTCACGGGCACGTGGGTGAAGATGGACGTGCCCAGGTCGCCTTGCAGCAGCTTGCCCGCCCACAGCCCGAACTGCCGCCAGAGCGGCTCGTCCAGGCCCAGCGCCACGCGCAGCTTGGCGATGTCGTCGGCGGAGGCGAAATCCCCGGCGATGAGCGCCGCCGGGTCTCCCGGCGACAGGTGGATCAGCAGGAAGACGATCACCGCCACCACTGCCATGACAGGCACGATGGCAAGCACTCGCCGGATGATGTAACCCATGGTTGTCTCGCGTATCGATTAGGCTGGCTGCGGATTACTTGTCCAGCACCCACAGGTTCGGCAGGCTCCAGATCTTTTCCGCGTTCTTCAGGCTGTTGTGCGACGCGAATGCCCGCGAATACTGGCCCACCGAGATCGCGGGGAAGGCTTCATAGGCGCGCTCCTGGAACAGGTCGAGCACGCGCTTGCGCTCGTCCGAGCTGGTGGCCGCAATCCACTGGGCGCGCAGTTCGTCCAGCTTCTTGTCGCAGGGCCAGCCCGGCAGGCTGTTGCCGCACACCGCGCCCAGGTAGGTGTTGCTGATGGGCGAGTCGACGTTGAACTCCGAAGCGGCCGACAGGAAGATGTTCCAGCCGCCCTTGTCGATGGGTTCCTTGCGGGCGCGGCGCGCGGTCAGCGTGGCCCAGTCCATGGACTGGATGTCGAGGTTGACGCCGATGTCCTGCAGCGCCTGGATGGCGACCAGCGTGGCGGAGTTCAGGTAGGCCAGGTCGGTGGGCAGCAGGATCGCGACCTTCTCGCCCTTGTATCCGGCTTCGGCCAGCAGCTTCTTGGCCAGGGCGGGATCGGGCTTGGCGTAGGGCGCCGCGCCGGCAGTGGTGTCGTTGGGGCCGCCGCAGATGAAGACCGTGGCGCAGTACTTCATGCGCAGGTCGTCCGGGTAGCCCATGGCGGCGGTGAACTTGTCCTGGTCCACCAGGTGGGCCACGGCCTGGCGCGCCTTCTCGTTGTTGAACGGCGGCATGGACTGGTTCAGGATGATGTAGCCCTGGGCGCGCTCCATCACGCCGATCTTGACGTTCTTGTTGCCGCGCAAGGCGTCGATGTAGTCCGCCGGCGCCTGTTCGATCATGTCGACTTCGCCGTTGGTCAGCGCGGCCGTGGCGCTGTTGGAATCGGGCAGCACGCGCCATTCCACGCGCGGGATGTGCGGGGTCTTGTTGCCGGCCAGGCCGTCGGCCTGGGCCTTGGGGCCGACGTAGTTCGGATTCTGCTCGAACACGATCTTGCTGCCGGGCACCCATTCGGCGCGCTTGAAGAGGTAAGGGCCGGAACCTACGACCTCGGTCAGCGGTCGGTCGGCCGGCTGCGAGGCCAGGCGCTGGGGCAGGATGAACGCGGGATAGCTGGACACCTTCGCCAGGCCTTCGAGCACCAGGTCAAACGGCTGGTCCAGCGTCAGCTTGAAGGTGTTGGCGTCCACGGCTTCCCACTTGCCACCGGCGCGTGTGATGGCCTGGCCGATGTTGTCGCGCGCGGACCAGCGCTGCAGCGACGCGATCACGTCGGCGGTGGTCAGCGCCTGGCCGTCGCTGAACTTCAGGCCAGGCAGCAGCGTGAAGGTCCAGGTCTTCTTGTCGTCGCTGGCCGAATACTTTTCCACCATCTGCGGCTGCGGCTTGCTGTGCGAGTCCATCGCGAACAGCGTGTCGTACACCATGTAGCCGAAGTTGCGCGTGATGTAGGCGGTGGTGAAGGTCGGATCCAGCACCTTCAGGTCGGCGTGCGGCACGATGCGCAGGGTCTTGGCCTGCTGCGCGTGCGCCGGCGCGGCGCCAAGGGTGAAGGCCAGGCCGAGGGTGGCCGTCGAGAACAGGCAAAGCAGGCGTTTTTTCATCGCGCTAGGCTCCCATCTTGTTGGTGGAGGCGCCGGCGTCCGCGCGCCGGCAGGTTCTTAGAGCGGCCACTTGGGCAGCCGGATATTGCGGTACGTGAGCGTTTTCCAGTCGGGCGTGGCGACGCCCTTGCCGCCGACATAGATGATGTGGCGCGCGACTTTCGAGAACGATGCATGGAAGTGCTGCGCGGACTTGACCACCACGATCTTCCTGGAAGAAAGATCGCAGCCCAGCTGCGTGAACAGGTCCATGTTGATGGCCTGGTTGCGCAGTGAGGTCAGCACGATCTCGATGCCCTGGGTCTCGACCAGCGCGCAGTCCCCCATCGCTGCCGGCGCGCCGGACAGGCCCGTCATGATCATGTCGGCCTGGATGGCCTTGACCGTGCAGCGCAGGTCCAGAGGGTCGCCGGACAAGGGACCGACCTTGCCGCCGATGCGCAGGTCCAGCACCGCGCCGGGACCGGCGTCGAACGCAATGCGCGCCGACACCGGATCCCACATCGGACCCAGCGCCGCGTTCGTCACGCCGCGTTCCAGCATGCGGCTCAGGACAAACGTGGCGTCGCCGGGCGCGCCGCTGCCGGGATTGTCGGGCCGGTCGGCCAGCACCACCGGACCGTCGCCGAAGGCCAGCGCTTCGTCCAGCGCCTGGTCCACGCTGCGGTAGGGCACCATGAGCTGCTCGCGCATGCCGATGAGTTCATCGGCCAGGCGGCGCGCCAGCGCTTGCGCGGCGCTAGCGTCGCCATCGGCGTAGACCAGCACCTTGGTGCCCATTTCCGGCACGTCGCCGGTGGCGAAGCCCTGCGCCGCCGAGATCGACAGGATGCCGTCGCGGCCTTCCAGCGCCTTGATGCGGCTGACGAAGCCCTGCGCCGGTTCGCGCGTGGTGTGCATGGGCACGATCATGTCGCAGTCGACCAACGCCGCGACGGGTCGCGTGCGGCCGGCCTGCGCGTCCAGGCACAAGGCCAGCAGGTCTTCCGCGCGTTCACGGATGTCGGTGTGGGGATATTCCTTGAACAGGACCAGCACCGTGGCCTGTTCCACCATCAACGGACTCAGGTGCGCATGGGGATCCAGTTCGGCGCCCACCACCACATCGGGGCCGACGATCTCGCGCACGTGGCGCAGGATGTCGCCCTCGCAGTCGTCGTAGCCGTCGGCCACCATGGCGCCGTGCAGGCCCAGCAACACCATGTCCACCGGCATCGCCGCGCGCAGGTCGGCCAGGATCTGGTCGCGCAGCGTCTCGTAGGCGGCGCGGGTGGTCGTGCCGCCCGGCTGCGCGGACGTGACCAGGCCTTCGGCCAGCGTCCAGCCGGCCTCGCGGCCGCGCTGCCGTGCCACGTACAGCGGCGCGCCTGCAAAGGTCACCGAGTCCGGATGCGTGCCCGCCGGATAGTAGTCGCGGTCCTGGAAGGAGGCGAGGCTGGTGGGCATGGGCGCGAAGGTGTTGGTTTCCGTGCCCAGGCCGGCGCTGAAGATCTTCATGGCCGGGCCTCCGGACAGGCTGCTGCATGCGCCGCGGCGCGCGCGGCGG
The DNA here is from genome assembly GCF_003576205.1 of Achromobacter sp. K91. Classification (NCBI taxonomy): domain Bacteria; kingdom Pseudomonadati; phylum Pseudomonadota; class Betaproteobacteria; order Burkholderiales; family Alcaligenaceae; genus Achromobacter; species Achromobacter sp. K91. The sequence continues at coordinate 84,240 of NZ_QWFB01000062.1, forward strand.
TCCAGGTCGACGACATAGTTTTCCCCTTGTATGGATCGGATGTCCGTCATTGCCGCCACATGAGAGAGGCACTGCGTTCCGTATCGCGGATGATCGGCGGCACACCAGCGAGGCACAAATAGCTAACGTGTTCCCATGGATAACCCAAGGTTATGGTGTGCGCTTTTTCGGGGAAAATCGCGGCGAAAAGCGCGCAGATCGGCTGCTTTTAAGGGAAAACGATAGGCCGGCCGAAAGCCTTTCCGCGCGCATATGAAAGGTTATGGACAGTTCATGATTTGGAATTTGTGGGCGGGTCTGGCGGCGCTCAGAATCTGGAGCTGTTCCTGGCCGGCGGGCAAGCCGCAAGGCCGTCGCCTTTCAACCGCTAGCGGCGCGCCGCGCCCTGGAGTCGCCCCATGCGCATATTCACCGGCGCCCTCGCCACCGAAACCAATACGTTCTCGCCTTTGCCTACCGGCCTCGCAGCGTTCAAGTCGCGCGAGTATCTTCCCGGCGGCACGCATCCCGACCATATGACGTTCTACGCCGGACCGCTATGGGTTGCGCGCCAAGGCGCAAGCGCAGGAGGCTGGACGCTGGTCGAAGGGCTGGTGGCTTCGGCCCAGCCGGGCGGCACCACCACGCGCGCGGCCTACGAAACCTTGCGAGACGAGTTGCTGGCCGACCTGCGCGCGGCGCTGCCGGTGGACATGGTGTTGCTGGGTCTGCATGGCGCCATGGTGGCCGACGGCTACGACGACTGCGAGGGCGACATCCTGCGCCGCGTGCGCGAGATCGTCGGCCCCGACGTGGTGGTGGGCGCGGAGCTGGATCCGCACGCGCATCTCACGCCGCTGATGGTGGAGCAGGCCACGGTGCTGGTCTTGTTCAAGGAATATCCCCACACCGATGTACTGGAGCGCGCCGAGGACCTGCTGGCATTGTGCCTGGACGCGCAGGCCGGGCGCACGCGACCCGTCGCGGCGTTGATCGACTGCGACATGATCGTGCCCATGCACACCACGCGCGAACCGGCGCAGGGCTTCGTCAGCCGTATCAAGGCGCTGGAAGGCCGCGACGGCATCCTGTCGATCTCGGCGGCGCAGGGCTTCGCCACCGGCGACGTGCCGGAAATGGGCACCAAGGTGCTGGTCTACGCCGATGGCGACGCTAGCGCCGCGCAAGCGCTGGCGCGCCGCCTGGCCGATGAACTCATCGGCATGCGCGAACAGCTCATGGTGCCCTACCGCAGCGTGGACCAGGCGCTGGATGAAGCGCTGGCCCATGGCGACGGGCCGATCGTATTGGCCGACCGTTCGGACAATCCCGGCAGCGGCGCAGCCGGAGACTCCACTTATCTGCTGGCCAGGATGCGCGAGCGCGGCATACGCAATGCCGCCATCGGTCCCTTGTGGGATCCGGTTGCGGCGCGCATTGCGTTCGACGCTGGCCTCGGCGCGGAGCTGGACCTGCGTATCGGCGGCAAGGTCGGTCCGTTGTCCGGCAGCCCCGTGGACGCGCGCTGCCGGGTCGTGGCGACGCATGCGGACATGTACATGACGGGTAACTCCAACACCCGCATCGCCTTGGGCGACTGCGCGCTGGTCGACGTGGACGGCATCCTGGTCGTCCTGGTCTCGCTGCGTACACAGGCCTATCACACGGACCTCTTTACCCAGCTGGGCTGCGACCTGACGGCGCAGCGCCTGATCGTGGTGAAGTCCGCGCACCACTTCCACGCCAAGTACGCGCCCTTGGCCAAGGCGGTGTTGTACGTGGCCGCGCCCGGTTCCGCCAGCCCGGACTGGAGCAGCTTGCCGTACCGCAAGGCCAGGCTGCCGAAATGGCCGATTGCGTAGCGGGATTGCCATTCCGGCAATGGGCCGCGCGGCCGGCCCTCAGCCTTTGGACGGCTTTCTTTCCTGTCCGGGGACGCGCTTCTTGGGCGCGGCGGCGTCGGACCGCGGGGGGCCGTTATCCAGCATGGCGAGCAGGCCGATGATCAGCGCCTGCATGCCTTGGTCCAGTTCCACTTCCATCTCGGATTCTTCCGCCGCGCGTTCCGCCTCCACGACCGGCTCCAGGCCGGCGACCGAATACACCGTGTCGGCCACCGCCATGCCGTGGAAGGCCACCGTCGCCAGCAGGATGCGGGACTGTTCCCTGGAAATTCCGTAGGCCTTGGCGATGTGCCGCTGTTGTTCGTCGATCTTGGCGAGCATGGAAGGCGTTGCAGCCAGCCTGCGGATCACGTAGGGCGTGACGCCTGGGTGCGCCTTGACGAACTCGCGCACGGACGCGGCAAAAGTGGTCAGGTATTCCTTCAGTTCGCCGCGGTCGTTGCTACAGGCTTGCGGTATCTGCCAGCGCTTGAAGATCTCCTCGGCGACCAGGCGCTTGAGTTCCTCCAGGCTGGGCACGTGCTTGTACAGCGCCATATGGCTGACGCCCAGTGCCGCCGCGAGCCCGACGAAGGTGATGTTCGGCAGGCCCATCGCTATGCCGGCGTCGGCAATCCGCTCCCGGGTGATGGTGGGAGGGCGTCCCCGCGCTGGTCGGCGCTCTGGCGGTGTCATGGCTGTTCCTGGTTCCTTGGCGTCATTCAGCCTTCACTTTAACCCGGCCCGATTTATTTAGTTTATTGCAATGAAACTAATTCGAGAATTTAGTTTATAGTGATGCAAATAATTATCACCAACATCTGGGTAAGTCGATTTCATGAGCAGTTCAGGAGCAGCCGCGGCCAAGCCTGGGAAACCCGGTCCGCTAGGCTTGGTGCTGGCCCCCGTACGCGGGCAATTGATGGCCGCCGCAGCGCTGGCCGCGGTGGGCACCATGCTTACCCTGGTGCCGCTGGCGGGGATCGCGCACATTGCCCGTATCGTCCTCGCTGGCGCCGAGCCTTCCGCAACCGCTCAAGCCTGGCCAGGAATCTGGTGGACTGTCGTCGCCAGCCTGGCGTGCATGTTCGCCGGCATGGCGCTGATCTCGGCCGGCGAATTGACGGCTCATCTGGCCGATAACCGCCTTACGCATCGACTGCGCCTGGCCGCCGCGCAGCGGCTGTCGCAGGTGCCGCTGGGCTGGTTCACCGGCAGGGCGTCGGGCGAGGTCAAGCAGGCGATGCAGGACGACATCGGCACGCTGCACAGCCTGGCCGCGCATTTCTACACGGCGGTGGGACGCGCCGCGGGCGCTATTGCGATTTCGGTCATCTACCTGTTCGCGCAGGACTGGCGCATGGCGTTGGCGGCGTTGCTGCCGTTCCCCGGCTTCTTCCTGTTCCTGCGCCGGGCCATGAAGGCCGGCGGGGCGAACATGCAGGAATTCGTCGAGCGGCTTGGGCGCCTCAATGGCGCAACGGTCGAGTTCGTCGGCGGCATCCCCGTGGTCAAGGCATTCGGCGATGCAGGCAAGGCGCATCGCGGCTATCGCGAGGCCGTCGACGCCTTCGCCGAGGCGTTTGCCAGTTTTACCCGTCCGCTGGTGGCGGCGATGGCGCATGCCCATGCAATGATCGCGCCGGTCACGGTGCTGGGCGTGGTGCTGGGTTTTGGCGCCTTGTTCGTCGGGCTGGACTGGATGGCGCCGGTGGATGTGCTGCCGTTCGCGCTGGTGGCGCCGGGAATATGCGCGCCGGTGCTGTTGCTGCATACGCTGCTGCACGATCTGGGCAGCGCCGCGGGCGCCGCGCAGCGCGTGCAGGCGCTGCTGGAGACGCCGGTGCTGGAACCGCTGGCGCCCGGCCAGGAACAAACCCCCGAGGGCCATGAAGTCCGGTTCGAGAGCGTGGGCTATTCCTATGGCGGGGAGCGCCGGACGCTGTCGGGCATCAGCTTCACGCTGGAACCCGGCACGGTCACCGCCATCGTCGGGCCCTCGGGCGCGGGCAAGTCCACGCTGGCGCGGCTGCTGCTGCGATTCTTCGACCCCGACGAAGGGCGCATCACGCTGGGCGGCGCCGATCTCAGGCGGATCGCGAGCGCGCAGCTCTACCGGCGCGTGGGCTTCGTATTGCAGGAAGTGCGCCTGATCCATGCCAGCGTGCGCGACAACATCGCGCTGGGCCGGCCCTCCGCGACCCTGCAAGAGATCGAGGACGCCGCCCGCACCGCCAATATCCATGAGCGCATCCTGGCGCTGCCGCGCGGCTACGATTCGGTGATCGGCGAGGACGCGCAGCTTTCCGGCGGCGAACTCCAGCGCGCCAGCATTGCGCGCGCCGTGCTGCTGGATCCTCCCGTGCTGGTGCTGGACGAGGCCACGGCGGCGGCCGACGCCGGCAACGAGGCGGCGGTCCAGGGCGCGTTGTCGCGCTTCGCCCGGGGGCGCACGGTGATGGTGATCGCGCACCGGCTGGATACGGTGATGCACGCCGACCGCATTCTGGTCGTCGAGGACGGCGCCGTCGTCGAACAAGGCCGGCATGAGCAGTTGCTGGCGCAAGGCGGCAGTTATGCCCGGCTGTGGGCGCAGGGCGGCTACGAAAGCTCCGATGACAAAGAGGTGGCCGCATGCTGAAGACCTTCATGCTGTTGCTGGGCCAGGACGCGCCTGTCCTGCGCCGCTACGGCTGGATGGCCGTGGCCTACGGAGTGCTTTGCGGGCTGACCATTACCGCGCTGGCGCCGCTGCTCACGCATCTGCTTGAAGCGGACGTGAAGGCTGCCGCCCCGTGGCTGGCCGCGCTGCTGGCCGGGGTAGCGGTCTGCTGGGGCCTGCGGCGCCATGTGGAGCGGGCCGGCGTGCGCGTGGGCGTCGCCATCCTGCAAGACGCCCGCCATCGCCTCGGCGACCATGTGGCCAGCCTGCCCGTGGGTTGGTTCACGCCGCAGAATACGGCCCGTCTCGGGCACGTCGTCACGCAAGGCATGATGTCTGTGGCCCAGCTCCCCGCGCATGTCTTCACGCCCGTCATCGCCGGCGTGGTGACGCCAGCGGTGCTCGTCGTCGCACTGTTTGCGCAGCACTGGCTGTTGGGCCTGATCGCATTGGCGGCGCTGCCGTTGCTGGCAGGCTTGCTGGCGCTCACGGCAAGACTGGCGCGGCGCGCGGATGAGGCTTTCCAGCAGCGCTTTGCCGATGCCAGCCAGCGCATGGTCGAATTCGCGCAGGCCCAGTCGGTGCTGCGCGCGTTCAACGGAGCTGGCGGAGGCACGCGACTGCTCGAACAGGCAGTGGAACAACAGCGCGCGTCCGGGGCGCGGGTGATCTGGCTGTCGGCCGGGGCGGCCGTTCTCAACGTCTGGGCCGTGCAGGCCGTCTTTGCCGTCCTGCTGGCCGCCTCAGCCTGGTGGCTCGACGGCATCCTGGGCAACCCGCTGGCAACCGGACAGATCGTGGCCGCGATCGTCGCGCTGATGCTTGCGGTCCGCTATATCGATGCGTTGCTGGAGGTGGTCGGCTATGGGGAGGTGCTGCGCGGTGCGCGCGGGCAACTCGACGCCATCGAAGCGCTGTATGCCGTCCCGCCGCTGCCGGAGTCCGATGCGCCGCAGGAACCGCGCGATGCTTCGATCGAATTGCGCAATGTGCATTTCCGCTACGCGGATCACGCGCCCGAGGTGCTGCAAGGTGTGAATCTGCGTATCGAACCGGGCAGCATGGTTGCCCTGGTTGGCGCGTCCGGCTCCGGCAAGACCACGCTGGCGCGGCTGATTGCGCGTTTCTTCGACGTGAACCAGGGCGGCGTGCTGGTCGGTGGCGTGGACGTGCGGCAGATTTCCAGCTTGAGGCTGGCCGGCCAGATCAGCCAGGTCTTCCAGGACAACTATCTGTTCACGGGATCCATCGCCGAAAACATCCGCGCCGGCAGGCCGGGCTGCAGCGATGCCGAGTTGATGGATGTCGCCAAACAGGCCGGCGTGGACGGCATCGCCGCGCGCCTGCCGCAAGGGCTGGACACACCGGTAGGCGAGGGCGGCGCGCGGCTGTCCGGCGGCGAACGCCAACGCATCGCCGTCGCCCGCGCGCTGCTCAACCCTGCGCCCATCATGCTGGTGGACGAGGCGACCGCGGCGCTGGACGCGGAGAACCAGGCCATCATCACCGGGACGCTGGCGCGGCTGCGCGGGAAGCGCACGCTGGTGGTGATCGCGCACCAGCTTTCCACCGTGGCGATGGCCGACCAGATCGTGGTGATCGAGGACGGACGTATCGCCGAGCAAGGCACGCCCGCAGCTTTGCGTGAGAGCCAGGGGCGGTACGCGCAGTTCCTGGATCAGCGCAAGGCTGCCCGCGGCTGGCGCATTGCAGGGGCGCACGCCTGATGCGTGCCAGCCTGGTCGGCCTGTTCATCGTGCTTTGCGGCGCGTCGCTGCTGGTGGGCGCGCGCCAGATCGCCTGGCCGCAGCTGTACTCGCTGTCGGGCGATGCCTGGCTCACCTTGACCGCAAGCCGGCTGCCGCGCCTGGCGGCGCTGGTGCTGACGGGCATCGGGCTGGCCGTCTGCGGCGTGATCCTGCAGCACATCGTGCGCAACAAGTTCGTCGAGCCCGCCACGTCGGGCGGACTGGATGCCGCCAAGCTGGGCATCCTGGTGTCGATGCTGTCGATGCCTGCCGCCGGGCCGGCGGCGCGGATGCTGTTCGCGCTGGGCTTCTGCTTCGCGGCCAGCCTGCTCTTCGTCGCAGTCGTCCGCCGCATCAAATTCAAGAATACAGTGCTCGTGCCCGTGATCGGCCTGATGTATGGCGGCGTGCTGAGCGCCCTGGCGGAGTTCTACGCGTATCGCAACAACATCATGCAGAGCATGCAGGGCTGGATGTTGGGCGACTTTTCCAAGATCGTGCAGGGCAACTACGAGATCATCTACCTGATCCTGCCGATCGTCGTGTTGATCTATCTGTACGCGCACCGCTTCACCGTCCTGGGCATGGGCGAAGGCATGGCGGCGAGCCTGGGCCTGAACTATCGGGCCACCGTGGCGCTGGGGCTGATCCTGGTGGCCGTCACCGTGTCCGCCACGGTCATTACCGTTGGGGCTATTCCCTTTGTGGGGCTGGTCATCCCCAATCTGGTCGCGCTGCGCTACGGCGACAACCTGGGTCGCACCTTGCCCGTCGTCGCGCTGGGAGGCGCGACGCTGCTGCTGGCCTGCGACATCCTGGGCCGCCTTCTGATCTATCCGTTCGAAGTGCCTATCGGCCTGACCGCGGGCGGCGTGGGCGGCATCCTGTTCCTTATGCTGATCTTCTGGAGGCACCGGTGATGCGCGCGGTTCCCCGGCAGGCGGCATGGGTGACGGTCATCGCATTGGCCCTGGCTTTCCTGCTGTTCCGTTCCAACCTGGACTTCGACTACATCATTCCCAAGCGGCTTGCCCGGCTTGCGGCCATGCTCATCGGCGGGATCTGCATCGCATGGTCTTCCATCGTGTTCCAGACCATCACCGGCAACCGGATCCTGACGCCGGCCATCATGGGCTACGAAGCCGTCTACCTGTTGCTGCAATCCCTGATGGTCCTGGCCATGGGGGCGCAGAGCCTGGTCCTGCTGGGCGCAAACGGCAACTTCTTCCTGTCCGTGCTGCTGATGCTGGGCTATTCGTGGATCATCCACCGCTGGCTGTTCCGCGATGGCAGGCAGAACGTGTACTTCCTGCTGCTGGTGGGGCTGGTGCTGACGATGGTGATCGGCACCTTCACGCAGTTCGTGCAATTGAAGACCAGTCCTGGCGAATTCTCCATTCTGCTCGGCTTCACCCAGGCTTCCTTCAACAAGGCGGAGCCGGGCCAGTTGCTGGTTTCCGCGATCGTCGTCGCGGGCGTGTGCCTGGCTGGAGTCAAGACGTTGCCGGCGCTGGACGTGATCTCGCTGGGACGCGATCAGGCCATCTCCCTGGGCGTGGATTATCAGCGCGTCTTGCGGCTGCATCTGGCGCTGATTGCGGTGCTGGTCGCGGTGTCGACCAGTCTGCTGGGACCCACCGCCTTCATGGGCATCTTCGTCGCCAACACCGCCTATGCCCTGACGCGCACGCGCCGGCACCGCGCCACGCTGTCGGCCGGTTGCGCTATCGCGGTCGGCATTTTCATCCTGGCGCAGCTTGCGGTCGAACATCTCTTCAACTACCGGACCAGCGTCGGCATCCTGGTCAACCTGGTTTGCGGCGCCTGGTTCCTGGCGCTGATGGCGCGCTCGCGAGGCACCGCATGATCACGATCAAGAATCTCTCGAAGAGCTATGGCCCGAAGACGGTGCTGCGCGATGTCTGCTTGCAGTTCCCCGCCGGGCGGATGACCTCGCTCATCGGCCCCAACGGCGCGGGCAAGACCACCTTGCTGATGATGGCAGGGCGGCTGCTGGAACCGAGCGAGGGCGAGATCCTGATCGAGGGCGCCAGGGCATCGGGTATCCGTATCGGCGATTACGCCAAGCGCGTGGCCACGTTGCGTCAATCGCCCGATTTCAATCTGCGCCTGACGGTGGAGGATCTCGTCGCCTTCGGGCGGTTCCCATATAGCCGCGGCGCGTTGACGCAGGAAGACCGCCGCGTGATCGACGAGGCGATTGCGTTCCTCTCGCTGGAACCGCTACGCACGGCCTATCTCGACGAACTCAGCGGCGGGCAGCGCCAGATGGCGTTCCTGGCCATGACGGTCGCCCAGCAGACGGACTGCATGCTGCTGGATGAACCGCTCAACAACCTCGACATCAAGCATGCGGTCCAGATCATGCGCGCGTTGCGCCGCCTGTGCGACGAGCACGGCCGCACCGTGATCCTGGTGGTGCACGACATCAACTTTGCGGCCAGCTATTCCGACCACATCGTTGCAATGAAGGCCGGGGCGGTGCATTGCGCCGGCAGTGTGCCCGAAGTCGTGACCGAGGACCGGTTGCGGGAACTTTATGGGCTGGACTTCGAGATCACGCAAGGCGCACGCGGACGCCTGTGCAACTACTTCAATCCATCAGGAGAACTGAAATGATCCTCAAGCACGGGCGCAGGGCATGGGCGCTTGCCCTGCTGGCCGCCACGACGGCCGTGATGCAGGGCTGCGGGCAGGAGGCGGCGGAATCGTCCAAGGCGGCGCAGCCGGCCGCCACCAGCCCCGCGGCGCAACGGGCATACCAACCCGTCGCTGTGCAGCACAAGCTGGGAACCACGGTGATCGGCAAGCTGCCGCAGCGCGTGGTCGCGCTGGACATGAACGAGGTGGATTTCCTGGATCAGCTGGGCGTTCCGGTCGCCGGCATGCCGAAGGACTTCGTGCCTCACTTTCTGGAGAAGTACAAGAACGCCGCGGATGTGCAGGACACGGGCGCGATCGTCCAGCCCAATCTGGAACGGGTGCACGCGGCCAAGCCTGACCTGATCCTGATCACCTCGCTGCAGGCGAACCACTACAAGGAGCTGAGCGAGATCGCGCCGACGATCCACTTCGACGTGGACTACCGCGACAGCGAAGCCAATCACATCGAGATCATCAAGGATCACCTCATCACGCTGGGACGGATCTTCGAGAAGGAAAGCCTGGCACGCGACAAGGCCGCCGCGCTGGACGCCAAGGTTCAGGAGGCGAAGCGCCTCATCCAGGACCGCCCCGAAAGAGCGCTCATCGTGCTGCACAACAACGGCGCCTTCAGTTCCTTCGGCGTCCAGTCGCGCTACGGCTTCATCTTCAGGGCCCTGGGCGTGAAGCCTGCGAGTCCCGACGCGGAGGCCGGCCTGCATGGCCAGCCGATATCCAGCGAATTCATCCAGCAGGCCAACCCCGACATCATCTACGTGGTGGATCGCACTGCCGTGATGGAGCGCCGGCCAACGCTGAACGCCGAGAGCTTGAGCAATCCGCTCTTGCGCCAGACCGCCGCCTGGCAGAACGGCCGCGTGGTCTTCGCCGATGCGCAAGCCTGGTACGTCATGGCTGCCAGCGCACAGTCGCTGGCGCTCATGATCGACGACGTTCTCAAGGCCTATCAGAACTGATGCAGTCCGGGGATCGGGGGAAATTGCCGGTCCATATGTAAATGATTCCCAGTCGCCTTATTTCGCAGGCGGCCCCAAGCTCAACCGAACGGAGCACTTCATGAGCAAACGTCGCCATAACGGCCGCGCCGCACGCCTGCCATCGCGGGTGCGGCACGCGCATTCTGGCTTTTCCCTCAACTATCTCGCCGCGGCGCTGCTCGGACTGAGCGTCGGCGCGGCATCGCCGGCGTGGGCCCAGCAGGCGGCCGAGGCAGGAGTGAAAACACTGCCGGCAGTGACTGTCACGGGCCAGGCCGAAGCGCCCGCCGCGCCCTATGCCGGCGGACAGGTGACCTACGGCGGCCGCGTGGGCTTTCTAGGCGACAAGGATTCGATGGAGACGCCATTTTCCGTCATCAGCTACACGGAAAAGTACATCGAGGACTTGCAGGCGCAGGACATCACCGACGTAATCGCCCGGACCGATCCTTCGGTGTTCAGCAACGGCGTGACCGGCGCCTGGAGCGAAAACTACTCGATCCGCGGCTTCAGCTCCAGCACTACCGATATTTCGTTTGGCGGACTGTTCGGCATGGCGCCGTACTACCGGACCACGCCGGAAATGTTCGAGCGCATCGAAGTCCTGAAAGGTCCGTCCGCCTTGCTCAACGGCATGCCGCCAGGCGGTTCCGTCGGCGGTACCGTCAACCTGGTGCCCAAGCGCGCGGGCGCCGATCCCCTGACGCGCCTGACGGCGACCTACATGTCGGACTCGCAGTTCGGCGGGCACATAGACCTGGGACGGCGCTTCGGCGAGAACCAGCAGTTCGGCCTGCGCTTCAATGGTGTGTATAGGGACGGCGACGGCCCGGTCGACAACCAGAAGAAAAAGGCGCAGCTGGCCGCGCTGGGCCTGGATTGGCGCGGGGAACGCGCGCGCGTTTCCATCGACATGTATGACAGCGATGAGCGTGTGGACGGCGTGACCCGAGGGATCAATCTGGCGCCTGGCATAGGCGTGCCCAAGCCGCCCAAGCCTGAAACCCTGTTGAATCCGGACTGGGCCTATGTGAAGAACCAGGACAAGGCAGCCATGATCCGCGGCGAATTCGATGTCAGCGATAACCTGATGGCTTACGCCGCCATCGGCACCAGCCGGTCCGAGTACACCTACAACGGCGCCATGGTGGCGCAGGTGTTCAATGAGGCGGGGGACTATCGCACCTCGATGGGCCAATTGAACATGAACGTGAAAAAGACGTCCGGAGAAGCCGGTTTGCGCGGCAAATTGCAGACCGGCGGCATCAAGCACCAGTGGGTGTTGAATGCCACGTACTACTCGGACAACCAGCGGGACTACGGCCGCAGAACGGTGCCGGGGGCGGACTGGGTCACCAACATCTACCACCCTGTGTGGGGGCCGGCCCCCGATACCAGTTGGCCGCCGATCCTGCACAGCAAGACGCGTCTGGTGAGCTACGGCCTGGCGGATACCTTGTCCTTCGCAGAGGACCGGGTGCAGCTGACGCTGGGCGCGCGGCGGCAGGAAGTGCGCACCGACAGCTACAGCGTCACGACCGGGGCGCGGACCAGCCGCTATGACGCCAGCGCCACGACGCCCGCCGCCGCGCTGCTGATCAGGGCGACCGACAACGTTTCGGTATACGCCAATTACATCGAAGGCTTGAGCAAGGGCCAGACCGCGCCGGTCACCGCCGCCAACGCGGGACAGGTGTTCCCGCCCTACAAGACCAAGCAGACGGAAGTCGGCGTCAAGGTCGATCTGGGGGATTTCACCCATACCGTGAGCCTGTTCGAGATAAAGCGGCCCAGCAGCTATACGGACCCCGTCACCAACGTCTTCTCGTTCGGCGGCGAACAGCGCAACCAGGGCGTGGAGTGGGGCTTTTTCGGCGAACCGATGCGTGGTGTGCGCCTGATGGGCGGTGTGGCGTACATCGACCCCAAGGTCACGAAGACCGCCATCGCCGCCAACGAGGGCAAGCAGGCGACCGGTGTTCCCAAGCTCCAGGGCAAGCTGGGCGTGGAATGGGATGTGCCGGCGGTGCAGGGACTGACGTTGACGGCCAATGCAACCGCCGTGTCCAAACAGTACATCAGCGCCGACAATTCGCTATCGGTGGCGGGACGCACCACCTACGACGTAGGCGCGCGCTACGCCACCAAGGTGGCTGAGCGCCCGATCGTGCTGCGAGCCGCCATCAACAATCTGACGAACAAGGCCTATTGGGGCATGCCGCAGTTGTCGAGCCTGGCGCTGGGCGCGCCGCGCACCTTCATGCTGTCCGCCTCGATGGAATTCTAGGCGGGCGGCCGAACGGCGGCCGGCGCTGCCGCCCGCTTCAGGCTTCGATGGTCACGATATCCCCGGCGTGCCGCGCATACTCCAGCGCATAGGCCATTTCGCTGCGGGTCTGCGCATGGAGATAGAGCCAGGGCTGCCCGCGCGCGACTTCATCGCCCAACCGCGCGTGCAGCGACACGCCGGCTGCAGGCCGTTCCGGCGCGCCGGCCAGCTTGGCCAGGCGCGACAGCTTGCGGTTGTCGATATGGGTCACGCGGCCGGCTTGCAACGCGACCAGAGGTTCGACGTGCGCGGCCTGCGGCGGTTCGCGCAGGCCGCCCTGGGCGGCGCAGATGCGGGCGAACTTCTCCCAGGCCTGGCCGCTGTCCAGGGTCCGTAGCGCCAGCGCAATGCCTTGCCCGGGCGGCGCCGCGCCGCCGATTTCGAGCACGGCGCCCGCAACCAGAGCGGCGCGTTCGCGCAGGTCCTGCGGCTGATCGGCGTCGTTGCGCAGCACGGCCAGCACGTCGCGGGCTTCCAGCGCGGGGCCGATGCCGCGGCCGACGGGCTGGCTGCCGTCGGTATACAGGCAGCGCAGGGTCAGGCCGAAATGCGCGGCGGTTTCTATCAGGTGGCCGGCAAGGCGTTCCGCAGCCTCGCGGCTGCGGACCTTGGCGGTGGGCCCGACGGGGATGTCGATCACCACATGCGTCGCCCCGGCGGCGATCTTCTTGGATAGCACCGAGGCGATCAGCTGGCCCTCGGTGTCGATGTCCAGTTCGCGTTCCACCCGCACGAAGATGTCGTCGGCCGGGCTCAGGTGCATGGCGCCGCCCCAGGCGATGCAGCCGCCCTCGGCCTGGACCACCCGTTGCAGCTGCTCGATGCCCAGGTCCACCGGCGCCAGCATTTCCATGGTGTCGGCCGTGCCCGCCGGCGAAGTGATCGCGCGCGACGAGGTCTTGGGCATGACCAAGCCGTTGGCCGCGGCGATGGCGACCACCAGCGGGGTGGTGCGGTTGCCGGGCAGGCCTCCCACGCAATGCTTGTCCACCACGATCGGCGCCTGCCAGCTCAGGCGGTCGCCGACTTCGACCATGGCTTTGGTCAGGAAGATGGTCTCGTCGACGCTCAGCGGCAGCGTGGCCGTGGCGGTGAGAAAGGCCGACAGGTGCACGTCGGTGTAGCGGCCGCGCACCACGTCGCGGACAATGGCGGCAAGATCCTCTTCGCCCAGGCGGCGGCCATAGATGCGCTGGCGCACGCCGGCCAGGGACTCCAGCACCGGCGGGTGGCGGACCTGCACGCTGTCGCCGTCGCGTATGTCCAGCGCGTCCCAGGCTTCCTCGGACAGCGCCACCTCGTCGAGCGCGAGCAGGTCGCTGTCGATCTGGTAGAGCTGGGCCTGTACTTCGTGGCCGTTCGAGATGATCAGCACTTGCGAACGCGACGCCAGGCCTTCGGAACGGCAGACGTGGCAGTCCGCGCGCATCAGCGCTATCGGCTGATGCTGCGCGTGCAGGCGCATGCGCGTGGCGCGCAGCGCGGGCGGCTTCAGTTCCGGCACGCTGCTCACAGCTCGTACCTCTGGTCTTGCAGCGGGACGGTGACATGCCAGCTGAGTTCGCGCTCGATGCGTTCGCGCAGCGCTTCGGAGGCCTCGGGTTCGCCATGGACGATGAAGACCCGGCGCGGCGCTTCCTGGAAGCCGGACAGCCAGCGCATCAGTTCGTCGCTGTCGGCATGCGCCGACAGCATGGGCAGTTCGGCGATCTCGGCATTGATGGGCGTCCACTGGCCGTAGATCTTGGTTTCAGTCGCGCCATTGAGCAGCTTGCGGCCGCGCGTGCCGGCGGCCTGGAAGCCGGAGAAAAGTAGGGTATTGCGATGGTCGCTGCCGAAGGCGGCGATATGGTGCAGCACCCGGCCGCCGGTGGCCATGCCGCTGGCCGAGATGATGACCTTGGGATAGCGGTTGGCCGACAGCGCCTTGGATTTTTCGACGTCGCGCACATAGGTCACGGCCGAGCAGGCGGCCTCGTATTCGCGTGGGGAGAGCTTGTGCTCGCCGGCATGGCGGTCCAGCAGTTCGGTGGCGCTGGTAGCCATGGGGCTGTCCAGGTAGACCGGGATGTTCTGCAGCCGGCCGGCCTGGCGCAGCTTCCACAGCGCATGGATCAGGGTCTGCGCCCGCCCGACGGCGAAGGCTGGAATGACGACCGTGCCGCCGCGCTGCACCGTGCGTTCGATCACGGCGCCCAGGGCTTCGACGGGATCGGCCGGGTCGTGACGCCGATTGCCGTAGGTGGACTCGATGACGATGTAGTCGGCCCGTGGCACGGGCTCGGGATCGTGCATCACCGGATCGTTGTAGCGGCCCAGGTCGCCCGAGAACACCACGCGCATGCCGCCGATATCGATCTGCGCGGTCGTTGCGCCCAGGATGTGGCCGGCGCGGCGCAAGGTCAGCTTCGCGCCGCCGGGCAAGGCGGTTTCCTGGTGCAGCGCTACATCGGAAAAATGCGTCAGCGCGCGTTCGGCGTCGACCACGCGATAGAGCGGCAGCGCGGGTTTGTGTTTGGAAAAGCCCTTGCGGTTGGCGAAGTCCGCGTCCTTTTCCTGCAGATTGGCGCTGTCCAGCAGGATCAGCTCGGCGACGTCGCGGGTTGCGGGCGTGGCGTGGATCTTGCCTTTGAAGCCTTCGGCCACCAGCCGCGGCAGATAGCCGCAATGATCCAGATGCGCGTGCGTAAGCACCACCGCATCGATGTCGGCGGGCGACAGCGGCAGTCGCTGCCAATTGAGTTCGCGCAGGTTCTTCAGGCCCTGGAACAGGCCGCAGTCGATCAGCAGGTGCGTGTCGGCGTGGCTCAGGAGGTGCTTGGAGCCGGTAACGGTGCCGGCTCCACCCAGGCAGGTCAGTGTGAGCATGGTTTCCTTGTGCAGCATCAGAATGATCAGGCGAGGTCGGCGGGATTGCCCTTGCCGTCCAGGGCTTGCAGGCGCGGCGCGTCCAGCACGTCTACGCGGCGCCAGCCCGCGACGGCAGCGGCCGCATCTACTGCATGCGCCCAGGTGCAGCGGTTGGCGTACAGCATGCCGGCCACGTCCAGCGTGCCGCCGCGGCTGATGTAGCCCAGCGCCCGGGTGCGGGCCGGGCCGCCGTCCAGCCGGCGCAGCACGCCCAGCATGGGTTCGGGGCGCGTATGGCACAGCAGCACGCGCGGCAGGCCGGGCGGGAAAAGCGCGTGGACGGCTTCGTCGGACAGGACAAAAGCGGATTCGAGCTCGTCGCGCGGTGTGCGCAGTCGGCCAGGTTCCAGCACCACGGATACGCAGCACTCGCGTCCCTGCCGCGCCAGATGGGCGCGGGCTTTCAACGCCTCTTCGAGCTGGTACGCGCCGATGGCGACGAACTGCAGCACGCTGGTCTTCGGGTCGCCGGCGACGTGCGCGGCGCCCTGTTCGATCAGCGTCTGCGCGGCCTGGGCGTCGAAGCGCTGCGTGCCCTCGCGCTTGGACACGACCATGCAGGCCACCTGCGCGCGCTGCGCGTAGACCGCGCGCAGCGCCGCCGCGGCGCTGTTGCCGTCCACCGGGAAGAGCACGCGGGAGGTATCGGACATTTCACCCAGCAGGGCTTCGCCTATGGTGGGATCCTGGTGCGATTGCTCGTTCTTGGCGTTCTCCCACGTATGGGAGGTGACCACCAGCGGCACTGACAGCCAGCCCGGGGATTGTCCCAGTTCCTTCTGGCGGCGCGCGAAGATGATTTCCTGGCGCAGCAGGCCCAGCATCTTCACCGCGAAGGCCTCGTAGCTGACGATGAGGTTCAGGCCGCCCTTGTTCGCCAGCGCGGCGGCTGCCACCGCTTCCTCGTTCAGGGCGGTGATGACGGCGCCGTGCTGGTCTTCGGCCACGCCGGCCTCCGGATGGTCGACGCGGTGCTTCAGCAAGGCCAGCGTGCCGCCCATCTTGTTGCTGGCCAGTTCATCCGGATTGCCGATGCGCACGCGCAGGCGCGGATTGGCCCGCACCAGTTCGACGAACCAGCGGTCCAGCGCCGCCATGGCGCTGCCTTGGGCGCCTGCGGTTTCCCAGGCGGGTTCGGGCAGGGCAGGCGCATCGGGATGCCGGTGCGCCATGGGGTGTCCGCTTTCCAGCGGGCGTTGCTGCGCTCCGTGATTGGCCAGCGCCGCCAGCGCCGCGTCCAGTTCCGGCCCCGGGACGAACAACCGGGCCGCGCTGGCGTTGAAAGCTTCGCGGGCCGCGCTGTCAGTATGAGGGTTGCCGCCCAGCGGCAGGTTGTGCGCGGCGTTGGTGCCGGCGCCGGGAAAGCCGAATCCCTTTTTGGTTTCGGCGATGACGTAGGGTAGCCGGGCGGGGTACTGGAAGCCTGGCGCCGCGAGGCTTGCGGCCAGCGCGTCTTCCGCCGCCAGGATGGCCCAGGCGATGGCCGCCGGATCACGGCCGTCGACGATGAGCGGATCGAAGCCGTTGTGGCGCAGGTCCTCGGCCAGCCAATGCGCGCCGCCTTCCTGCACGATCTGCGTGCGCTGCTCGATGCGGCGGCCATTGAGGATCATGACCGGCACGGCCTGGCCGCAATCCTCGGCGCGCCACCAGCGCGTGGCCCAGTCGGAGCCGCGCTGTTCTTCGAACGCGCCGTCGCTCAGAAAGGCCACCAGGCTTTCGCCCGGCAGCGGCATGTGCACGTATTGCAGGCCGGCGAAGCCCAGGTAGCCGCCTTCCGACACGGCGCCCGCCGTGTTGGGGCCGGCGTGGCTGCCCAGCGGCACGGCTGCCAAACCCCGGGCGTCGATGGCGTAGGAATAGAAGTCCGTGATCAGGCGTCCCAGCCCGGCTTCGCTGCGGTCATAGCGGCCGCGCTGCGCAGGCGACACGTCGCCGGTCAGGGCGTTGACGGCTTCGATGGCGGCCACGCAATGGCCCTGGCCCATCAGCCAGCCGCGGGTCTTGCCGCTCAACGCGTTGGCCAGCAGGTAGGCGACGAAGGCGGGCGCCATGTTCAGCGAACCGCCCGTATGGCCTTCGGGGTTGGGCTTGAAGTCTTCGGCGGCCAGCGGCGCGCCGTTCAGGTCGATGCGGCGTGCGTAGGTCATGTGCGCCACCACGTTCATGGCGGCGCAGCTGAGGCGGTCGGCCGCGGCCAGCATGGCGTAGGCATCGTCCGCGCTGGCGATGCGGCCGCTCGCCGCCAGGCGTTGCACCAGCGCATCGATGCGCTCGACGGTTTCAGCGCGGTGCTGGATGGGGCCGTGGCCAGATAGCCAATGCTCGCGTAGCGTCATCGCGGGTTCCTTTCAAATCGGGTGATCAATCGCGCAGGTCGCGCAGAAGTGCATTGGCCAGCAAGGGCGCGAGTTCGATGCGGTTGCTGGGATGGGGCACCGCGTCGGTGGAAACGACGCGTTCAAAACAGGCGGATACCTGGGACCAGGCGTCCTCGGCGAAGAGCGCATGCACCACCACGCATTGCGGCGGCCGCATGCCCGCCAGCTTGCCGGCGGCCGTCACCAGGGTGCGGCCGGACGAGGCGATGTCGTCCACCAGCACCGGCGTGCAGTCGCGCCAGGCGGAGAGGTCGGGCGCTTCGATGTCGACCTGGCGGTCGCCGTGACGGGTCTTGCGCAGCACCACGTGTGGCGCGCCAATGCGCGCGGCGATGGAGCCGGCCCATTGCTCGCTTTCCTCGTCGGGGCCGACGATCAGCGGCGCTTGCACATTGCCGGCGATCCAGCTGGCCAGCCGCGGCGCGGCATGCAGCGTGGTGGTCGGGATGGTGTACAGCGCCGCCAGCGACGGATGCCGGTGCAGATGCGGATCGACCGTCAGCAGGCGGTCGAAGGTCGACGACACCAGGCGCGCGAACGACAGCGAACTCACGCTTTCTCCGTCCTGGAAGCGTTTGTCCTGGCGCATATAGGCCAGATAGGGCGCGATCAGGTTGACCTCTGTGGCGCCCAGGTCGCGCGCGGTGTCGGCCGCGAAGATCAGGCCGAGAAAGCTGGGATCCGGCCGGGCCAGCGTGCAGACGATGTCGACGGCGCGTCCGCGCGGGTCGCCATGCAGCCGTACGTAGCTTTCGCCGTCAGGAAAACGGCGGGTCTCGACGGCGCCGAGTTCACCTTGGCACAGGGCGGCAAGGCGCTTGGCGAATCCTTCGTTGCCGGGGAGCGGGAGGATAAGTCTTTGCATGAATGCCGGGTCCGCCTGATCGAGGTAAGGGAAACCGAAGAGGCCGGGTGGGCCCCGCGCAGCCCCAATGGGGCCGCGGCATTCTGATTATGGCGCAGGGGCGGCGTTTGCCGGCGTTGTCGGCCGGTCAAACCTTGATGTAACTCAAAGGTTTTATGTATGCCGCCGCGCCAGCCAGATGTTGGCGCCGCCGCAGGTCGTATCGCCTTCCACGTGGCGCACCACTTCGAAGCCGGCTTGGCGCAGCAGTTCGCGGTACTCCGCGCTGTCCAGGCTGCCGTGATAGAGCGGTTGGCCTTCGAACCGGCCGATGGCTTCCCCTAGATGCGTCCCGCTGGTGTACATCAGCGCCGCGCCCGGCGCGGCAAGGCGTGCGAAGGTCTGGAACATGGGCCGCTGGTCTTCAGGCCGCAGGTGAAAGAAGCTGTGCCAGGCGATCAGCCCCTGGAAGGGCCGCAAGGGCGGCAGGCTGCGCATGTCCGCTTCAATCCAGCTGTGTCCCGGGAACGAGGCTCTTGCCCTCGCCAGCATCGCGTCCGAGGCATCCACGCCGGTCAGCCTGCAGCCGCGTTCGATCAGATGGCGGGCGATGGGGACGCCGTTGCCGCAGCCTATGTCCAGCACCTGGGGAGCGGGGCCGGGCAGCAGATCCAGGAACGCGTCCAGCCAGGCGCGTTCGGCCAGCTGCGTGCCGCGCAGTTTCTCGAAGGCGTCGGCATGTTCGCGATACAGCGTGATCACGTTGTCGGCGGGGGAGGTGGACATCGCGGCGTTCCCTAGTAGAGTTGCAAATCCCGATAAGCGAGCAACGCCCGCGTTGCACAAGGACTTCCATGAGCAAGATCGAGCGCCTGCGCCTTCCCGATGACGATCCCGCCTTTGGCGGCAACCGGATCTTCGACCTGTTCCAGTACTCGCCTGCGGTCACGGCCAATGGGCTGGTTTTCATCGCCGGGCAGATCGGATTGCGCGCAGACGGTTCCGTGCCCGAATCGGCCGCGGAGCAAGCCGACGTGGCGTTCCAGCGCATCGCCGCGGTGCTCGGCCATCTGGGCCTGGATTTTACCGACGTGGTCGAAATGGTCTCGTATCACGTCGACGTCGGCGCCGACCTTGCCGGGTTCCGCGCGGTGAAGGAAAAGTACATACGGTCCGACTTCCCGGCCTGGACCATATTGGGCGTTGCGGCGCTGGCGCGGCCCGGGCTGGCGGTGGAGATCAAGGTGGTCGCGGCGGTGCGGGATTCGAAATAGGGCGGGGAGCGGCGACTCGTCAGCCGGGATGGTTGATTCGTCATCTTGGACTTGTACGGCGCGCGGTGAACGGCGAATTTCTCAATTTGCCCAATTCCGCCGCTGCAGCCATGATCTCCCCGCAAGATATTCCAAAGCCCGGCCGCAACGGCCTGCGGCTTTCCAGGCTGGCATTGCTTTTGCATGCGGGAATCTCCGTCCTCTACGTCTTCGGGCGGCCGGCGTTCTCCCAGACCGCGCCGCTGTCCTATCAACTGCGCGGCGCCGACGGCGCCTGTTGTTCCAGCGGCAATCATCCCAACAATGGCCATGACGGCCAATGGGGCCAGCGCGACTTCGTGCAGACGGACCGCAACCAGCGCATCAGCGCCAATGGGGCCGGCCAGACCGGCATCCTGATCGACGTCAGCGGCGGCCATGGCGGCAACGGCAGGGATGCCAACCAGAATCACTGGGGGGGCAATGGCGGCGGCGGGCGGATCATCGACTACATCTTGTCGGCCAGCACGGTCAACGCTGCTGGCCGCGGAATAGACTTGTATTCCGCGGGCGGCAATGGCGGCCTGTGGGGCAATGCGGACGGACCCAATGGCGGTTACGGCATCGGCGGCGACGGGCATCAGGCGCGCATCACGCTCGACAACGCTACGGTAATGGGCACGGGGTTCGGCGTCGCGGTCCAATCCTGGGGCGGCGCGGGGACTGACAGCGCCATCGCCGACGGCTTCAGCGGCGCTTACACGTCCGGCCACGGCGGCAGCGCCGGACTCGCGTCCGTGATACTGCAAGGGACGAGTTCGGTGACGGCGCGCGGACCGGGGCCGGGTGAT
Organism: Achromobacter sp. K91; assembly: GCF_003576205.1. Classification (NCBI taxonomy): domain Bacteria; kingdom Pseudomonadati; phylum Pseudomonadota; class Betaproteobacteria; order Burkholderiales; family Alcaligenaceae; genus Achromobacter; species Achromobacter sp. K91. The sequence continues at coordinate 104,742 of NZ_QWFB01000062.1, forward strand.
GTCAGTGCCGCGGTGGGTCTGATCTCGTCGGGCGGGCCCGCGGGCGCGGCCGAGCACACGGGCGATTTCGGCGGGCATAGCGATGCGGGCCGGGGCGGCGATGCCTCGACGGTCATGTTCACGTCCTCGGCCGGAACGTCAGTCAGCGGCCACGGCGACGGCGTGTACGGCGTGATCGCCCGTTCCATCGGCGGCAATGCGTCGACGTCCAATGGCGTTGACACCAAGGCCGCGGCGGGCGGCAATGCCGGCCAGGTCAGCGTGACCAACGGCGGCGCCATCAGGACCGACGGCAACCGGGGGATCGGCGTCTATGCGCTGACCCAGGGGGGCAATGGCGGCAACGGCGGCAACGGTTCGTGGTCCGGCGGACACGACGGCGGCGCGGGCGGATCGCCTGGCGCCATCTCGATCGTCAATACGGGGAAGATCACGGCTGGCAGCAACGGCAGCGTCGGCGCGAAAGGCATCGTGGCCAGCGTGCTGGGCGGAGAAGGCGGCCCCGGGGGCGCCAGCGGCGCTTTTGGACGGGGTGGGGACGGCGGCGCGGGCGCGGTTGCGGGCCAGGCGATCTCCATCACCAATGCGGGCGTCATCAGCACCTACGGCAACGATGCGGCCGCCGTCATTGCCAACAGTGCGGGCGGCGGCGGCGGGCTGGCTTCGTCCAGCAACGGCATCATCGCCGTGGGCGGCGGGCATGGTGGCACGGGTGGCGCGGGAGGCGGCATCGCCATGGCCAACAGCGGCGGCATCGACACCTCGGGCGACAACAGCGCGGCGGTGCTGCTGCAGAGCATAGGCGGAGGCGGCGGCGTGGGCGGCGACGCCAACAGCACCGGCGTGATCGCGTCGGTCGCCATTGGCGGCACGGGCGGCGCGGCGGGCAACGGCGGCCTGATCCAGTTTTCCTCGCAAGGCAGGATTCTGACCCGCGCGGGCAATGCTTCGGGCGTGATCCTCCAGAGCATAGGCGGCGGAGGCGGCAGCGGCGGTTCGGCCAATGCGGTCGGCGTGGGCGTGGGGCTGAACGTGACGGTGGCGACGGGCGGCAAGGGCGGCAGCGGCGGCTCCGGCAGCACCGTGTCATTCACGCAAGCCCGCCAGGGCACGATCACGACCATGGGCGCGCACAGCAATGGCGTGCTGGCGCAAAGCATAGGCTGTCTCTTATACACATCT